>NZ_BAABDI010000002.1:0-333609 GCF_039539545.1 Hymenobacter antarcticus
ACTTTGCTGGATAAGGCGCCGAGTTGCCGGCGTTGTGCGGGCGCACCCGTGTGGTAATTTTCCCATAAATTCGTTCGGTAAGCAGGCGGTAAAGGTACCCCACTATCCTCCGGGACTATACACCTAGGGCGGTCAGACCGGACCGTTCAACCCGCGCCCGGTGGCAGCCGGATAAATCTGGGCAAGGACAAGACCACAGGGCCAGGGCTGGAAATCCAGACAGGGAATAAGTCAACTACCGGCGCTTCAGCGGCGGCTTTTTGGCCTTGGGCTTCGCGGCACCGTCCACCAGCAGGCCGTTGCGGTAAGTCACGGTGCGGTCCACGGTCTGGCCGTCTGCCTTGTAGTAAGTCCACACGCCGCTCTGCTTGCTGTTGCGGTATTGCCCGCTCACGGCCGCCGTGCCGTCCTCACGCAACTCGCGGAAAGCGCCCTGAATCTGGCTGCGCACGTAGGTCGTTTCCTTCCGCAGCTTGCCCGAGGGGAAGAATTCCTGCCCGATTCCACCCATGAAGCCGTTCAGATACGGCTGCCGGCTTTGCACCTCCCCGTTCTCGAAGTAGGTGAGGCGGTCGCCCAGCAGGCGGCCGCTGGGGCCGTAGGTTTCGGCTTTGCGCACGGCCTTGCCATCGGGGTAATACTCGCGCCAGGTGCCGGCCGGGCGGTTGTTCCTGAACTGTTCTTCGGCCTGCACCACCTTGCCCTCGGCATCCTGGTAGCGCGCGATTTTGCGGTCGCGGCCGTTGTTGGCGTAATCCGTTTCCTCGCGCAGGTGGCCGTTCTCGAAGTATTCGAGGCCCTTGCCCGTCGGGATGCCGTTGCGGTAAGTCAGCTTGCTTTTCACCTGCCCGCTCTCGAAGTAGCTGGTAGCGGGGCCGTCGAGGTTGCTGGTGCCGGTGGGCGGGGCCACGCGCTTGGTCAGGTCATCGCCGAGGGCGTTGCGTACCGGTCGCTGCACCAGCGGGGCGGGGGCGTAGGTGCTCTCGGTCTGCAATTTGCCGCTTTGGTAGTAGCTGCGGTAGCGCCCGCGCCCGTTCTTGTCGGCCAGCACCTCCACCTCAATCTGGCTGTTCGGGTAATAGGTTTTGTAGGGCCCCGACAGCAGCCCGCGCGTGAAGCTGCCCTCACTCTGCACCGCGCCGTTGGGGTAGTAAAACTTTACCGCGCCGCTGGGCTGTCCGTTCTCATAGTTTATCTCGGCCTGGGTCTTGCCGTCCGGATACACGGCGCGTAAGGCCCCATTTGGCTGGCCCTTCACCAGCGTGGTTTTCAGGCGTACCGAGCCGTCGGGGTGAAAGTAGGTCAGCTCGCCATTCGGCTCGTCGTCCACAAAAAAGCCGGCCTGCGCCACCTTACCATCATCATAGTATGTTTTGAAAGGCCCCTGCCGGATGCCATCGCGGTACGTCGCCTCCAGCCGCCGGGTGCCGGTAGAATGAAATTCCACGTACGCCGAGTCGCGCTTGCCCTGCGTGAAGCTGGTTTGCTGCTCCAGCTTGCCATTGCGATAAAAGCGCTTGTACGAGCCCTGCGGCACGGTATCGGCCGCCACCAGGGCCGTGTACACCTCGCGCCTGTGGATTTTAGTCGAGTCGAAAAACGTAATGAACCGGCGCACCCGCTGGCCCTGCGAAGGGAAAGCCAGCGTTAGCAGAAGCAAGGGCAACAAATATCTCATAAATCACTGATTATCGCTGATTAACCGTGATTTCACAGATTAACCGCAGAATGCAAACGGTAACCGCTCCGTGTTTCGTTTAATTGAGCGGCATTTCTCCCTAACAAAGAAAGAGCCACTCCAATAAAGGAGTGGCTCTTCTCAATTTATCTCACCTGCTTCCTGACCAAAAAATCAGCAAAGAATAACCGGCAAACTAACAAGAAAAATCAGCGAAATCACGGTTAATCAGCGACAATCAGTGATTTACAGCAGGGATTCTACTACAATGGCGCTGGCCCCGCCGCCGCCGTTGCAGATGCCGGTGACGCCGATTTTACCGCCTTCGTTCTTCAGCACGTTCATCAGCGTAGTCACGATGCGCGCGCCCGAAGCGCCCAGCGGGTGGCCCAGGCTCACGGCCCCGCCGTACACGTTCACCTTGCTGCCTTCCAGGTTCAGGAGCTGGTTATTAGCCAGGCTCACCACCGAGAAAGCCTCGTTGATTTCGTAGAAATCCACATCTGCCGCCGTCTTACCAGCGTTTTTCAGCGCCTTCGGGATAGCCAGCGAGGGCGAAGTGGTGAACCACTCCGGCGCCTGCTCCGCGTCGGCAAAGCCCAGAATGCGGCCGATGGGGGTGAGGCCCAGGGCATCCGCTTTCTCACGGCTCATCAGCAGCACGGCGGCCGCGCCGTCGTTCAGGGTTGAGGCGTTGGCGGCCGTCACGGTGCCGCCATCTTTGATGAAGGCCGGTTTCAGGCCGGGTACTTTGCTGAAATCGACTTTCAGGTATTCCTCGTCGTCCTCAATCACCGTGGTTTTGCCGCGGCTCTCGATGGTTACGGGCACAATTTCGTCCTTCTTCTTGCCGGCCTTGGCGGCCGCCGCGCTGCGGGTGTAGCTCTCGATGGCGAAGGCGTCCTGCTGCTCGCGGGTGATGCCCATTTCCTTGGCCGTGTTCTCGGCCGCGTTGCCCATGGCGTAATCGTTGTACGGGTCCCAGAGGCCGTCCTTCATCAGGCCGTCAATCATGGCGCCGTGGCCATATTTGGCCCCAAAACGGGCTTTGTCCAGGTAATAAGGCACGTTGCTCATGCTCTCCATGCCACCAGCCAGAATCACATCGGCCTGCCCCAGCATAATGGCCTGGGAGGCAAACATAATGGCCTTCGAGCCCGAAGCACACACTTTATTCACGGTCGTGCACTCCACGGTATCGGGGAGGCCGGCTTTCTTGGCCGCCTGCCGGGCCGGAGCCTGGCCCAGGTTGGCCGAAATCACGTTGCCCATAATCACCTGCTCTACTTCCGAGGCGGCAACCCCGGCTTTATCCAGGGCCCCTTTCAGCGCAATGGCGCCCAGCTCAATGGCCGAGAGCGAAGCCAGCGCCCCTCCAAACGAGCCAATGGGCGTGCGGACGGCAGATATGATGACAACTTCTTTGGTTTGCATACAGTGAGATTAAGTGAGTTGGATGGGAGGTTGAATCAGGCCGCAAAAGTACGGATTTAACGGTCCCGAAGCGGATGCCGCTCCAGCTGCGCCCGCCGGCACCTGGTGGCTGCCACTTGCCCTGACTCACCACGTCGGCTGGTTGGGGTCGGGCTTCTGGGTGGCCGGCCGCGTGACTTGCTGCAAATACTGCCGCTCCTGGGCCCGCAGGGTTTCCAGCAGCTGCCGCGCCTGAGCCGGACTCAGGTTCATGGCTTGCAGCCGCTCACGCTGGGTTTGCAGGCTGAGGTCAGCCCCGGTGGCGGCATCCGTGCCGGGGCGGTTGCCGCGCGCACGTCCCGCCGGGTTCGCCGCGGCCGAGGTCCGGTCGAGCCCGCGCTGGGTGCCGGGGGTGGCCCCGCTGGCCACCGGCTGGGGCGCACCATCGCCCGGCCCCCGGCCTCCTGCTACATCCCCCGGTCCCGCGCCGGGCCGTTGGTTATCGGGCTGGCCGGCGGGGTCGGGGCGGCGCTCGGGAGGAGGAGTGGGGGATGCCGGGGCTGGCTTTGGCGTATTTATTTCGCCCTGGCGCTCGGTGCCCGCCTTTTCCGCCGGCTTATTCTTCTCAGAAGCATTCTTTTCGGGCGAAGGCTTTGGTGCGCCGGGCGCGGGAGCCGGCGGCGGTGGCCCAATCCGTGGGCTGTTGGGCCGATGCGCGAGGTAGTCGCTCAGGGCTTCATAATTGGCCCGGGCACCAGCATTGCGCGGGTCCATAATCAGGGCCTGCCGCAGCAGGCCCAGCGCCTGCGCCAGCTCGCCCTGCCGGGCGGCCTGCACGGCCAGCTGCTGCCGCGCCACACTGCCCAGCCCGGCCGGGCTGCCGCTCAGCAAGCGCCCGTAGGTAGCGTGGGCCGCCCCGGGCCGCCCCGCCCGCGCCAGCGCGTGGGCCAGATTGAGCAGCAGGCGCGGGTCCGGCTTGCGGTGCGCCGCCGCCGCGCTTGCCGCCGCCCCAAATGCCTGCGCCGCCCGTTCGGCGTCGCCCCGGGCATAGGCCGCCGTGCCGGCCGCCACCGCCTGGTTGCGGGCTCGTACCCAGGTAAGCAGGCTCCACGAGGGCCCGCCGGCTAACAGCGCCAATAGCAGCAGGTACTTCATGAGGGCCGGATGATAGTAACCGTTAAAACAATGTCCAGCAGCAGCAGCAGCAGCGCCGCCGCCAGGGGGTAGCGGTAGCGGTTGTCGGCCACGGCCACGGTACGTACCTGCTCGGCCGTGCCTTGCATCGTGCGCAACGACTGCCCTAACATGGTAAAGCCGTTTTGCTGATTATTCAACTCCCCGTATTGCCCCCCGGTTTGGGTGGCCAGCTGCCGCAGCGGGGCGGCCCGCAGGCGGCTCCTCACCACCCTGCCGCGTCCATCGCGCACCACGGCACCCCCCGCCTTCGGGATTTCGGCCCCCTCTGCCGTACCCACCCCCACCGCGTAGATGCGGGCCCCGGTGCGTCCCAGCGCCCGCAGCACCGGCTCCAGGTTTTCGCCAAAGTCCTCGCCATCGCTCACCACTACCAGCGCCGTCGCGCGTGGGGCCGTCGCTGCCGGCACGGTCGCCCCCGCCGAGGGCGTGAGGCGGCTCAGGACCAGCTCCAGCGGGGTGCGTAAGGTCGTTGGTCCGGCGGGCAGCAGACTGGTGCGCAGGGTGCTGATGAATACCTGCACGGCGTCCTGGTCGAAGGTCAGGGGGCATTGCACCACCGCTTCGGCCCCGAATACCACCAGCCCCAGCCGGTCGGCCGGAAACTGCGCCACCAGGGTTTGCAGCTCGGCCTGGGCGCGCAGCAGGCGCGAAGGGGCCACATCCGGCGCATCCATTGACCGCGACACGTCGACCAGCAGCCACACATCCTTGCCGGCCGTGCGCACCGGCTGCTGGCTCACGCCCAGCGCGGGCCCCAGCGCGGCTCCCAGCAGGCAGGCGCCTGTCAGCAGGCGCAAAACCAGCTTCCAGCCCCGATGCCGGGGCCGGCTGCCCAGGGCGCGGCCCAGGCGGCCGGCGCGCCGCCACTGATTTAGCAGCAGCAGCAGGCACCCGGCCAGGGCCAGCCCCACGACTACAAAATCAGGATAAGCCCAGGTCAGCACGGTCCGGTTAGGTTGTTGGGTAGTAGTTGTCGGGTGTCCGGTCTAGGGTAGTCAACTGACTAACAATTGACAACGAGCACCAGACAACTGGTTTGCTTTTGAACGACTACTTAATAAAGGTCAATATTACGGCAGCATTGCGGCCATTACCGCCTAGGGCCGCTTGTGCCGCCAGCTGGTCTGGCCAACCAGCAGCCCACATCCTGAAAAACAGGCCGCACAATTTTTTTAGCGATAAAAAGATAAATTTTTTACCCAAAGTGTGGTTTTCTGAGTTGTGCCCGTATATTTGCACCCGCTTCAGACGGAAGCGAAACCGACCTGGAGAGGTGGGTGAGTGGCTGAAACCAGTAGTTTGCTAAACTGCCGTAGCTCTAAAGGTTACCGGGGGTTCGAATCCCCCCCTCTCCACTATAATGTTGGGTTGCGAAAGCTTCCCGTTGGGGCTCCACCCAGTAGGGGGCAGTCAAAACTCAGCATTATTTTTTTCGGGGTGTAGCGTAGCCCGGTATCGCGCCTGGTTTGGGACCAGGAGGTCGTAGGTTCGAATCCTGCCACCCCGACATTTTCCCGTTTCGACCCCGTAGCTCAGCTGGATAGAGCAACTACCTTCTAAGTAGTCGGTCTTTGGTTCGAATCCAAACGGGGCCACTGCAAAAGTCCCTTCCCGGAACGGGGGAGGGACTTTTGCATTTTTGGCAACGGTAGCTTGATTTAACTAAGGTGAGAATCCTGACCAGTGCCAGTCAAGCTGTTACCTGACCAGGGTGCAATTGCAAAATACGGCGGTTGCCGCGCAAAACTCGGTTCAATTTGCTATCTTGGGCCCGCAAACCCGTTTGTCAAACATCGGTCGCGCGATGTATTTCAGTCTTTTCAATCGTTAACCACCCCCGTTTTCAATTCTCCACTCCATCCATTTTCAGCGTTAAAACACTTGTTGTCATGAAGAAATCGTTACTTTTTTTGGGCTTGCTTGGCTATGCAAGCAGCGTTAATGCGCAAACCACTCCCAACCTCGGTCCCTGGGTTCTGGTAAATACCGTCAACCCCGGTTCATTTGCCCCCGGCTACCTGGTGCGCGATATGAAAACCGTTTCGCCAACCGTGGCTTGGGCCGTGGCTGAGGAAAACACGCCAGCGGGCGTTTCCAATGCCTTTTTCGTGACCAACGAAGCAACCGGCACTCAGTTCGACTTCGGCGCTATCAACGCGGCCAACGGTGCCCAGAACTTCCAAACGGGTAATATCTCGCCCGTGGGCGTGGCTGGCACGCCGGCTGCGGCTACTACGGCCGTTGCGGCTACTTACCCGGCTGGTGCTGGCGGCGAGATTCTGCGCACCACCAACGCCGGCATCAGCTGGACTAAAGTGACCACCGCCTCGCAGTTTATTGGAAATCTGGGAGGCTTCTGCAACTTCGTTCACATGTTTGACGCGCTCGAAGGGGTGTCGCTCGGCGACCCGACCAACGGCTCGTTTGAGATTCTGCGTACCACCGACGGCGGCGTGACCTGGACGCGTCTTCCTGCCGCAAGCTCACCCGCTCCGCTGACCGATGAATACGGCCTGGCCCGTTCGTTCTTCGCCCGTGGCAACACTATTTGGGCTGGTATGGGCTCGTCGAATGATGCCAACCGAGTGCGCATATTCAAGTCGACCAATCGTGGCCTGACCTGGACTGCCAGCGCCGTTACCACTTTGCTGGGCAGCACCAGCCGTCTGGCATTCAAGGATGACCTGAACGGGATTGCGTACAACGTGAAAGTGGTAGCTGGTGCCGTGAGCGAAGTTAACGTCATCCGCACCAGCGACGGCGGCGCTACCTGGTCGCCGATTACCCCGATAAATACGGCCACCGGCAGCTTCTTCCGCTACGATATCGATGCCGTAAACGGCCGTTATTACAGCGTAGGAGTTCGTTACCCTAATGCCACGCCCGCTGTGGCTGCCGACTTCGGTACCTCCTCCAGCACGGACGGTATCAACTGGACCAATATCAACACCAGCCAGGGCTTCTTTGCCTTCGACCTGATTGCAAACGGCACGACCAATGCCCAGGGCTACGCCGGCGCTGCAACCGATGCCACGGGTTCCGGTGGTATCTATAAAGCCGCAAGCGTTATCACCGCTACCAAAGATGCCGCGCTGCAAAGCACGTTGAGCGTGTACCCCAACCCAAGCGCCACCGGTGCCTTCACCGTGGACCTGGGTTCTACCCTGCAGGCCGGCGCCCAACTCACCGTAGTGGACGCCCTTGGCCGTCAGGTGAAGGCCCAGACGCTGAATGCTACGGCCATTGGTTCGAAGAAACTGAACCTTGACCTGAGCAGCGAGAAATCGGGTGTCTACACCCTGCAAATCCGCACGGCGGCTGGCATCGCCACCCAAAAGCTGGTGGTTGAGTAACCAACTGGTTTACCCAAGTTGAAAAAGGCCTTTCCTCGCGGGGAAAGGCCTTTTTTTTACAGCTTACGATTGGCCCAAAACGCGCTTTTTTTACCGTCAAAGCGAGTGCGGTGCGAATAAAAAAATACAAGGACCAAAGCCGCAAAAATCGTTAAAAATGGGATTAATTAGGTACTTTTGAGTGTTCAGTACCTAGCGGCCCGTTGGGCTGTTTTATGACCTGATTTAATCCCGCCCTCATGAGCGAAACAACAGCAAAAATTCCCCAGTCGGACTATTCGGCCGATAGCATTCAGGTACTCGAAGGGTTGGAGGCCGTGCGCAAGCGGCCCAGCATGTACATCGGCGACACGGGCATGAAAGGCCTGCACCACCTGGTGTGGGAGGTGGTCGACAACTCCATCGACGAAGCGCTGGCCGGGCACTGCGACCTGATTAACGTTACCATCAACGAAGACAATTCGGTGACCGTGCGCGACAACGGCCGCGGCATTCCCGTCGATTTTCACGCCAAAGAAGGCCGCTCGGCCCTGGAAGTGGTGCTGACCGTGCTGCACGCCGGCGGCAAGTTCGATAAAGGCTCCTACAAAGTATCCGGCGGCCTGCACGGCGTGGGCGTGAGCTGCGTGAACGCGCTCAGCACCGACCTGAAAGTGACCGTGCGCCGTAACGGCCACAAGTACGAGCAGGAATACAAAATCGGTATTCCGCAGTACGACGTGAAAGAGGTGGGCCTGAGCGAGGAGCATGGCACGGAAGTGCAGTTTCTGCCCGACGCCAGCATCTTCACCGAAACTGAATACCGCTATGACACCGTGGCCGGCCGCCTGCGCGACTTGTCCTACCTCAATAAAGGCATCCGCATCACACTCACCGACCGCCGCGAGAAGCTGGAAGGCGGCGTGTTCCGGGGCGAGGAGTTTTACTCGACCGGCGGCTTGCGCGACTTCGTGCAGTACCTCGACGGCGAGCAGCGGCCTTCGCTGCTGTCCGAGCCCATTTACGTGGAAAGCGAGAAGGGCGGCACGCCCGTGGAAGTGGCGCTGCAGTACAATACCTCGTACCAGGAAAACGTCTATTCCTACGTCAACAACATCAACACCATTGAGGGCGGTACGCACGTAGCGGGCTTCCGCTCGGCGGTGACGCGGGTGCTCAAAACCTACGGCGATAAGAACAAGCTGTTCGAAAAAGCCAAGGTAGAAATCACCGGCGACGACTTCCGCGAAGGCCTCACGGCCGTAATTTCGGTAAAAGTGCAAGAGCCCCAGTTCGAAGGCCAGACCAAAACCAAGCTCGGCAACTCCGAGGTGAGCGGCGCGGTAAACTCGGTAGTGGGAGAGATTCTGACCCAATACCTGGACGAGAACCCCAACCAAGCCAACCGCATTATGGAGAAGGTGATTCTGGCCGCCAAGGCCCGCATCGCCGCCCGCAAGGCCAAGGACATGGTGCAGCGCAAGGGCGTACTATCGAGCAACAGCCTGCCGGGCAAGCTGGCCGACTGCTCGGAGTCGGACCCCGAAATCTGTGAGCTGTACCTCGTCGAAGGAGACTCGGCTGGTGGCACGGCCAAGCAGGGCCGCAACCGGGCGTTCCAGGCCATTTTGCCGCTGCGCGGTAAAATCCTGAACGTGGAAAAGGCTCAGGAGCACCGCATTCTGGAGAATGAGGAAATCAAGAACATGATTACCGCCTTGGGCGTCACGTTCAACGAGCGTAAGTCGCTGGCCTTTACCACCGATGACGATGGCACGGAATCTGGCCCGCTGAACTTCAGCAAGCTGCGCTACCACAAGGTCATCATCATGACCGACGCCGACATCGACGGCTCGCACATCCGGACCCTGATTCTGACCTTCTTCTTCCGCTACATGCGCGAGCTGGTGGACCGGGGCATGATTTACATCGCCCTGCCGCCGTTTTACTTGGTGAAACGCGGCAAGGAGGAGCGCTACTGCTGGACCGAAGAGGAGCGCATGGCCGCCCAGGTAGAACTGGGCCGGGGCAAGCCCGACACCGTGAGCGTGCAGCGCTACAAGGGCTTGGGCGAGATGAACGCCGAGCAGCTGTGGTCGACCACCATGCAGCCCATGACCCGTACACTGAAGCAGGTAACGGTGGAATCGGCAGCTGATGCTGACCACCTGTTCTCCATGCTGATGGGCGATGAAGTGGCCCCCCGCCGGGACTTCATCGAGCGCAATGCTAAATACGCCAAACTGGACGTCTAGTACCGTAAATTATACAGATTTCGTCGATTGAAGAAGGGCAGCCGCATGCGGCTGCCCTTCTTTTTTCATCTTGCTTCGTGTCGCGGGGCTTCGGGTGAGGCGTGAGAAATTTCAAGGAACTGATGCGACAATTAATTTCTTCCGGGAGGGATATTCGTGACTGGCATTTCACAGTGGGAAGCGGTAGAGCGTATGCACACAGAAGTATTCGGGGACATTCGACTGGCGACTTCGGTGCTGGAAATTAAGGCATTTATTGACCCACGGAAGTTGGTAGAAATCGAAGCCACAGCCATTATTTCTGCGTAAAGTATTATTCGTAGGGCAGATTTCACGTATTTTGCCCTGCATTCCATTACCCACTATGAAACTGTTCAAGTCCGCCGACCTTATCCGCAAAAGCAAGTACATCAGCCGCGACCTGAGCTGGCTCCGGTTCAACTACCGGGTGCTCGACCAGGTGCAGGACCCCAGCCGGGCCCTGTTCGACAAGCTGAAGTTTCTGGCTATCACCAGCTCTAACCTGGACGAATTCTTTATGATTCGCGTGGGGTCGCTGTACAACTACCTCGATTATGGCAAGGAGCGGATTGACTATTCGGGCCTGCGCGAGCTGCCGTTCCGGCGCAAGCTGCTTGATTTCGCGCACCGGTTCGTGAACGACCAAAGCCTGACGTACCTGAATGAGTTGAAGCCTAATTTTGAGAAAAACGGCTTCAATATTCTCAAGATGGCCGACCTCACGGAGCTGGAGGTGAAGAAAGCCGACGGCTACTTCAAAAACACGGTGTTTCCGCTGCTCACGCCGATGATGTACGACTCGTACCACGGCTTCCCGCTGATGATGAACCAGATGCTCATCTTTGGCGTGGTGACGCGCATTGGCAGCAACGGCGCGGTGGGCCTCGATGGGGAAGCTGAAAAAGGGCAGGAGCGACTCACCTTCGTGCAGATTCCGCAGAACCTGACCCGCTTCTTTGAACTCACGCGCAAAGACAAGGTCATCTTCGTGCCCATTGAGGAAGTGGTGCGCGAGTTTCTGCCGCGCCTGTTCCGCAACGTGGAAATCATTTCGGCCGACCTGTTCCGCATCACCCGCAACGGCGACTTTACGCTGGAAGAGTCGGATGATATCGATAACGACTTCATCAAGGAAATTCAGGTGGGCCTGAAAACCCGCAAGCGCGGCCGCGTGGTGCGCGTGGAGGTGGAGCCCAACGCCTCGGCCGTGCTGATGGCGGTGTTGCGCGAGCGGTGGAATATTGATAACGGCAACGTCTTCGTTATTAATTCGCTGATTGATTTGAAGGGACTGTGGCAGATTGTGCGTCATGCCAGTTTCCGGGGCAAGGCGGCCCGGCAGCCGGCTTCCGTGCCGCCGCTCAGCCTGCCCGAAGGGGCCGACGACAACCTGTTTGAGTACCTCAAGCACCACGACGTGCTGCTGCATCATCCTTATAATAGCATCGACCCGATGGTGCGGCTGCTGGAGCAGGCCGCCGTGGACCCCCACGTACTGGGCATCAAGCAAACGATTTATCGCCTGGCCGACGACTCCCGCGTATCGGCCGCGCTGCTGAAGGCGGCGGAGAACGGCAAGCACGTTTCGGTGCTGTTTGAGGTGAAGGCCCGGTTTGATGAGGAGAAGAATATCCGGGAAGGGGCGCGGCTGGAGAAGGCCGGCTGCTTCGTGATTTACGGCGTGAGCAAGTACAAGACGCACACCAAGCTGCTCATGATTATCCGCAAGGAAGGGGAGAAGGTGACGCGCTACGTGCACATCGGCTCGGGCAACTACAATGAGCAAACGGCCCGCCTCTACACCGACGTGAGCCTGCTGACGACCAACGACACCTACGGCCACGACGTGTCGGAATTCTTCAACGTCATCACCGGGCACTCGCAGCCCGACGACTACGAATACCTCATCACCGCGCCCAAGGATATGCGCCAGCAGCTCATTCACCTCATTCGGGAGGAAGTGAAGCAGGCCAAAAAAGGCCAGCCCAGCGGCATCGTGATGAAGATGAATTCTCTGGAAGACAAGGAAATGATTGATGAGTTTTACAAGGCCGCGAAGGCTGGGGTGCCCATTCGGTTTATCGTGCGCGGCATTTGCTGCCTGCGGCCGGGGCGGCCGGGCCTGAGCGATAACATCGAGGTGCGCAGCATCGTGGGCGAATACCTGGAGCACACCCGGCTGTTCTATTTCCACAACGGCGGCGTTGCCAAGGTCTACGCTGGCTCGGCCGATATCATGGTGCGGTCGTTCGACCGGCGCATCGAGGCACTGTTTCTGATTGTTAATCCGCAGCTCAAGCGCGAGGCTATTAATATTCTGATGATGAATATGATGGATAATCAGAATAGCTACGTGATGCGCGAGGACGGAGCCTACATTCGGCAGCAGCCGGCCCCGGGTGAGCCGGTGGTGAATGTGCACCGCGACTTCTTCAAACGCGACGAGGCGCAGTTGGCCACCGCTACGCCCGAGGGACTAATGGCCTTGATGGGGGTGCAGGCCCAGCGTCGGCTCGACGTTGCCACGGCCCTGCTGGAGTCGCAGCAAGCCGCTATCGCCGAGGCCGCTGAGGCTGCCGAGACGGACGTGGACGACGGCTTTGGTGAAAGCGAGCAGGACGAACTTTGCGAAGATGACTCCACCCCCGTCGGGCATATTGATGAGGAAGGCGTTGGGGCTGATGTAGTGCCCGAGCAGCCCGTTTCGCTTGGCAAACGGTAGATTTTTCCGCCTGGCATTCACTGGCCCGGGCGTCAACAAAAAGCCCCGAATCATTCGCGAGTCGGGGCTTTTTGCTACGTACGAAACTTACTCCATTTCGGCCGGATGGTTTTGCACGTCGGGCACCGGGAGTTTGGCGGGGTGGCCGCCTTCGGCGTTCATCTCGTCGAAGAATTCTTCGAACAGCGCTTGCAGCATGCCATCTTTCAGGCCAATGTCGGGCACGACCATGGTGTTGATGTTGGCCCACTGCATGGCGGAAAGGTAGATGTGGCCGGCCGGAATGATGACATCGGCGCGGTCAGGGTTGAGCATGGCTACGTTCACGCGCTCGGTCATGCTCAGGCCGGCGAGGCGGTTGAGGGTGGCCTCGATGCTGCGCCGGGTGATATGCTTGTCGGGGGCGGCGGCGGTGAGGCTGTAGATTTTGTTGATGTTGCCGCCCGTGCCAATGGCGCGCGTGACGTGGTATTTGCGGGCATTCTCCCGCACCCAGGCTTCCATGCGCGTCCAGAGCTCGGCCTGGTCCTCGGTATTGGCGGTTCCGCTTTCTTCCTGCTGCATGCGGCGGATGGAGCCGATTTCGAACGACTGCGCGGCCACCTTGCGGCGGTCGTGGTAGATGTTGAATTCGGTGCTGCCGCCGCCTACGTCGATGTGCAGATAATGACGCTTGTCTTCCAGCACATGCTCGATGACGCGGTTGATGTAGAACGCTTCGTCTTCCCCATCAATCACCTTTATTTCCATGCCCAGCTCATCGCGCACGCGGGCCGCAATGGCCGCGCCGTTGGCCGCCGAGCGCATGGCCGAGGTGGCGCACACGAGGTAATGGGCCACGTCGTGCACTTCCATCAGCAGCCGCAGGGAATGCAGGAATTTGACGAATTTCTCTTCCTTGGCCGGCGAAATTTTGCCAGTAGCAAATACGTCTTCGCCCAGCCGCATGGGAAAACGCACGTATTCTATGCGCTTGAGGCGGTAACGCCCTTGATAATACAGTACTGCCGATATCTGGCACCGCACGGCGTTGGACCCAATGTCAATAGCGGCGAGTTTACGGAGGGGGAAATTCATACCGCAGATGGTAAAGATTTTTGGATTTAGTAAGATACTGCTGGCGCGGGACCGCAGATTAGGTAGATTTTTGAATTAAGTGAGATGCGAGCGGTTGTAGCTCTGCTGGGGTTTATTTGGGGGGCAGCTGGACTGATTTGGTGCTGATTAAGCGCCGGAATTCCAGGCTCGGCGCACCGAAATTTATTAGTAGTCCGGTACCGATGCCAAAAGCTTCGAGGTAGTTGAGGCCTTGGGCTAAATGCACTTTTTCGAGGAGAGCCACGGCTTTAAGCTCAACCAAAATTAGGTCCTGAACGAAGAAATCGACGCGGCGCAGGCCAATTTGCTGGCCATCATAAAAAATGGGCATCTCCACTTCGCGGGCGAAGTGCAATTTGCGCTTGCCCAATTCGATGGCCAGTGCCCGCTGATAAATGACCTCCTGAAACCCATTGCCCAGCACGTTGTGTCCCTGCATGGCACAACCTATAATGCGCCCAGTCAGCTCCTTGTGCTGGTAAAATGCTTCCGTGGACCGCAGATGGCAAAGATTTTTGGATTTAGTAAGATGCAGGCGTAGACGTGACTGCAAATTTGCGTCACGAATCCTGAATCGTACTCAGTCCGACAATCATTACCGGTGATGGTCCCGCGCCAGCAGCATCTTATTTAATCCAAAAACCTACCTAATCTGCGGTCCCGCGCCAGCAGCATCTTACTAAATCCAAAAACCTGCCTAATCTGCGGTCTCGCGCCAGCAGCATCTTACTAAATCCAAAAACCTGCCTAATCTGCGGTTTCGCGCCAGCAGCATCTTACTAAATCCAAAAACCTGTCTAATCTGCGGTCCTACTTGTCGAGCCGGAATCCGATGCCAACCTGAATCAGGTTACTCTCCACCGACTTTTGGTAGGACACGGCTAAGGCCAGGGTTTCCACCACCGGGGCAATGTAGAAACCGGCCCCGTAGCCGGTTTTCCAGCCGCCGGGCGAAGCGCCCTCATAATACACGCGGCCCTGGTCATAGAAGCCAAATACGCCGTAGTAGAACGGCAGGAAGCCGTTTTTGACCTGGCCCAGGGCCAGCCGCAGCTCCGTGTTATAATACAGCGCGGCGTCGCCGCTGAAGCGGTTGCGGTAGTAGCCGCGCAGGCCTTCGTTCTGGCCGATGCTGGCGAATTTGTAGAAGGGAATGGCGGCATCGGGGCCGTAGTTTTTGGCCCCGCCGCCTTTGACAACCAGTGTTACAGGAATGCCAACCTGCACGGTGCCGTAATATTCGGCGAAAGCCTGGGTGAGGCCGAAGGTGGATTTTTTGATGTTGGTGCCCTCAGAATTGTCGTTCAGCTGGGTGTAGCTATCGTGCTGCACCCGAATGCGAACGCCGCGCTGGGCAAAGCTGGGGCGGTTGCGCAGGTCGAGGTCGAATACGCCATTCAGGCCCAGCAGGCGCTGAGGGCTGGTATTGGGGCGCACATCCACGGGGCGACTGTCGATGGTGCCGAGGTAGCTGTTGTCGGCGAAGCTGCTGGTGTAGTTTTCGTAGGTTGGCCCTACCCGAATCACGCTGCGCTGAAAGAACGTGCGCTCCAGAAAGGCGTTGAGGGTGTAGCCTTTGTAGCGCGCATTGTAAAATCTATTGTCGTACGCGGTCTGGTCGAAGCCGGTATTGTTGCCCAGCCCAAAGAAGCGGTAGAAGGGGAAGTAGCTGCCCAGGCGGGCCTCGGCGCCCACGTCGATTTTGCCAATGGCGTAGCGGTAGCGGGTGCTGGCCGTGAGCTGTAGCAGGCCGTTGGCGCTGCCCTGCACATCGAACTTGTACATGCTCTTGTAGCCCGGCTTGCGGAAACCCTGGCGCAGGAACGTAACCCCCGCGCCGGCACCAAATCCGTCGTTGGCGTTGTAGAACAGCGAAACGCTGGGGCGGTAGGAGTTGAATTCGAACTGCTCCCGGTCGTACTCGTTCACGCCGGGGCGGGTGCTGGTGCGGTTGTCCGATTCGGGCCCGAGCTGCATCTCGGTATCGGGCAGGTCGTAGACTTTGGTGCGGGCGCGCAGGCCGGTAGCCGTGGAGTTGTCGGCGATGCGGTCCTTGCCATCGCCGCCGATGACGCGCACCAGCACACTGCGCTTGCCGCCCTCGCCGGTTACCGTAAAAATGTCGCGGCCGCCGAGGCCGTACAAGCAGACTTCTTCGGTTTCGTTGGGCTTGAACGTACGGTCAAACAGGGCCGCGCCTTTGGGGTTTTCGGTGTCGCCGGCGCGGTCAAATAGCTGCACACGCACCAGGCCATCGGGCGTGCGGTTTACCTGGAAAACCTCACCTTTATTGGAACCGACCACATCAACACGCCGGGCCAGGAGCAAGTAATACTCGTCAATAGCTTTGGGCAGTTGCTGGATGCGCGACTTCAACTTGCGGTTGATATCCTTTGCGGATAAGCGCTGAATTTCAGCGGGTAGCTGGGCGGTGGCTTCGTCGATAACGGCAGGGGTAATTTTGCCTTGCAGGTACTTGGCGGTTTCCTGCCACTGCTCACGGCTGAGGTTTTGGAGCAGGAATCTATCGAGGTGCCGGGCGGGCCAGTTCAGGCTTTTCATGTCCTGAAAATCAGTCTGGAAACCCTCGATGCTGGGCACGGCCCACTCGCGGTTGGCGAGGGAGGTGAGGAAGCCATTCCAGAGGGTGAAGCTCTGGTCGCGGTCGCGCGGGATGGGGCGGTAGAGCGTGCCGCCATCCTGCTGCTTGTAGCCGGCCCACTTCCAGTTGTCCTCGTGCTTGCCGAAGTCGGCCACCAGCATATCAAAGGCGCGGGCCCGCGCCAGAGCCGGGGCGTCTACCTTGTTGTCGTGGTCCTTGTAGAGCTTGCGGAACAGGCCGAAGCTGCGCGTGACCTCATCGGAGCCGCCGAAGCCGGGCAGGTTGGGCTTGGGGTCTTTGGGCGAGTCTTCGAGAGTGCCCAGCAGGTTGGCGTATTGCTCGCGGTAGGCCCCGAGCTGCTGGTTGTCGGGCAGGCGGAACAGGCGCGGCCGGGCGTGCAGAATGTCCGTCTGGTCCAGCATGTAGCTGATGGGCAGGTTCGAATACGGGTTGGCCGTGGCCGTCACATCACGCAGGATATCGGAGGCAATGGAGTTGCGCAGCTCGGGCGGCAGAATTTTGGTCACGTCCTTATCCACCGAGCGGAAGACGTACTCCGAGCTATCGGCCGCGATGAGCTTGAGGGAAGTGGTCTGGCGCCCGCCGCCCTTGCCGGTGGGTCGCAGGCCGCCTTTCTCCGCGTTCAAATCGAGCGTCTTCACGGCCACCGGCTGCAGCCAGGAGGAGCGGTAGACGTCGCCGATGAAGAAGCTTTTGCTGCCCGTGGGCTTGTATTCCGGGCCGGGTACCACCGTGGTGGTGGCCTGGAAAGGCGCGTCGGGCTTGGCTTCGGCTACGGTCCGGGTCACGCCGGGGCAGTTGGTGATGAAGGGGTTGGCGGGAACGGCTCGGCTGTCAAGCTCACCCCCCCGGCCCCCCGCAAATGCTTTACTCGCATTACCCGCGGAGAGGGGGGAGCCTTGCGATTCGCAGGCGGAGCGGAATAGAGTGGTGGCGAAAGCGTCTTTTGCAGCCTGGCCTTTATCACCGAAGGTGAAAACGTGCGCCTTCACCGTACCGTCGGCAAAGTATTCGAGGGTGGTATAGCCCTCCTCGCTTTGGCTGTAGAGCGACTCGCCTTTGGCTCCTACATGCTCACTTTTGGCAATGCTGCCGCTCACAATGTGGTAGTTACCCTGGAAGGGCGTGATTTGCAGGCTGTAATCGTGGGCGGCGGCGTAGATGACGCCGGGGTTGCTTTGCAGCGTATTCAGCAGCTCTTTGCGCAGCTCCTGGTAGCGCGGGTTGGCCAGGTCGCGGGGGGTGCCCACGTTCTGGCGGTAGGCCGCGTAGATGGTGCCGAACACTGGCGGGCTGAGGTGGCGCGAAAGCGGCTCGTGGCCGCCGTACACGCCGTTGCTCACCACGGGGTGGTGGCCGAGCAGCAGCACGTTCTTGTTCCTGGTTTCGTCAATCAGGTCCTGCAGCTGCTCCCGAAACTCCTCTTTGGTGAGGGTCTTGCAATCGGTATCGGGCGCTTCGGGGCGGTCGAAGGGATGCGTGAACCAGGGCGTGTTGATGGCCACCAGGCGCACCAGCGGGGCCACATCCACCACTTCGGGGCCGGGGCAGCCGTTGGTCGGAATAAAGGCATTCTGGCCGGGCAGCTGCTTCTCGATGTACTTTTCGAGGCGGCGCACGGCCTTGAGGCCATCGGGGCCGGAGTTGGCCCAGTCCTTATCGCCGGGCAGGAAGTAGATTTTGCCCTGCGGCAGGCCGCGTACCAGCGCTATCAGGGCATCGGCGCGGGTGCGCTCGGCCTGGGAAGTGGCAGTGTCACCTTTGGCCATGAGGCCGGTATTGCCCACGATATCGCCCAGGTGCACCACGGTGAAGGGGCCGGATTGCCGCTCCAGCGTCTGACGCAGCTGCTGAAGGCGGGTGGCCGGTAGACTAGCTTGGTCGGTGTTGCCCAGCAGAAAAACGGTGTGGGCCGGGGTTTGGGCAACAGCAGGAGTAGCAGCGGCGAAACCCAGCGCGACGAGCAGGGTGCGAGCGTAATGAAATGGCATAGTAAAGTCGATGTAAGGCCTTCTTCTACGATGGAAAGTCCCTTGGGGGTTGATTTCCTGGAGCAGCCTGCACAGTAGCTAATGGCTATTGACCCGTTTGCGTCCGGATTGTTCCTGGATTTGGGAATGAGAATAGCGCCCGATATGCTAATTATCGGGGCTGGCCCGGTCAGCTGCTGGCGCTGGAGCTGTGCCGCCACGGTGCCCGGCCGCGCGTAGTGGATGCCCTGCCCGGCTCGGCTCGGCGCGTCGCCCCTGAGCCGAACCCTAGAACTGCTCGACCGCCACGGACTGGCCGGGTAGTTTGTGGACCTGGGCGAAGTGCTGCGCGGCGTGGGCCTCCGCCGGGCCGGAGACCTGGCAGCCATTGCCCTGCTGGGGCGCATCGGGGAGGGGGTCAGCCCGTTTCACTTTCTGCTCATGATTTCGCAGGACCAAACCAAGGGCCTGCTGCGCGAGGCCGTCAACCTGGGCTGGAAGCTGGCGGCGGTGCTCACCAGTGCCGTGCCCACCGCCCTGTTCGCTACCTACGAGACCGAGCGGAGGCCCTTTGCCCAACGGCTGGTGGCGAGCACCGACCGGGCCTTCACGGCGACGACGCGGGCCACAGCCTGGGCCGGCTTCGTGCGCACCCAAGTGGTGCCGCGCCTGGCTCCGCTGGCGCTGCGGCTGCCCTGAATGCGGCAGTTTATGCTTCGCACGGTATCGCAAATCGCCATTGCCCACCCCGATTCGTCCCTGAGCCAGGGCACCGCGCCCGGTGGCGGGGCGGGTGGGGCGCGCCTGACCTGGGCACCGGGGCGCTACGAGGGGCTACGGGCGAAATGGCCGGTACGGGTTACCTCATGCGGCCCGATAGCTATATCGGTTTAGCAGCGGTAACTTTCAGCTACGCCGAGTTTGGGGCATATGCCGCGCAATGGGCAATCGGCCGCTACGGGCTGAAAACGGCCTTGCCCAAAAGTATGCTTTTACCAGCGATGAATCATGCCGCAACGTTCGAGCGCGGACAGTCCCACGATGACCACTGCTATGATGAGAGCTTTAGGCCAGAATTCGCGCCAAAAGCTGTGCTTAGACGGTGGGAGTGTCATCGGGGCGCCACGTGAGCACGGCGCGATGCACAGGCAACACCACGAATTCGGGGTAGTGGCGGATGTCTTCGTGGTTGTTCAGGGCCCAGTCGAAGGCAGCTTGCTCGGTTTCAAACTCATGCGGCACCCCCGAAATGGGCTTGAGTACCATGTAGTTCGACTGGTGTACCGGGTCGGTTTCGTTACGCAGGCCGAGGAGAGAATATTTGGTTACAATTCTATACATGGGGCGAAGGTAAAAAGAAGGGGGGATTTCAGGCCGCAGTTTTATGGAAGGTTTCGTAAAAAAATACCCTCCGTAAGCTCGCAGGTTGGCCGGACGGTCAACCGTTAGGGGCGCTTTGTGCCAGCCACCAGCTCCTTCAGCACTTTGGCCACGCCGGTGCTGGCGGGCTCCACCACGTAGCGCACGCCGCGCCGGCCGGCTTCGGGCTGGTGCGGGTCGATGACGAACACGGGGCAGGTGGCGGGGGCGTAGTGCAGCAGCCCGGCCGCCGGATACACTTGCAGCGAAGTACCCACGATGAGCAAGGCATCGGCGGTGGCCACGGTTTCGGCAGCTTCCTCGATGGCGGGTACCATCTCGCCGAACCACACGATGTGCGGGCGCAGCTGAGCGCCGTCGGGAGCGAGGTCGCCGAGGTTGATGTCGCCGGGGCAGTCGTAGACGGTGGTTTCGTCGGCCACCGAGCGCATCTGGTTCAGCATGCCGTGCAGGTGCAGCACGTCGGAAGAGCCGGCGCGCTCGTGCAGGTCGTCCACGTTCTGGGTGATGATGCTGACGCGCCAGCCGGGGGCTTCCTCGAAGCCGGACAGGGCGAAATGGGCGGCGTTGGGCTGCACGGTGCGGGCCTGGGCGCGGCGCTGGTTATAAAAATCGAGCACCAGCGCGGGGTTGCGGGCAAACCCCTCGGGCGAGGCCACGTCTTCGACGCGGTGGTCTTCCCACAGGCCATTGGTGTCGCGGAAGGTGCGGATGCCGGACTCGGCCGAGACGCCGGCCCCGGTGAGGACAACGAGGTGTTTCATGGTTGTGGGGTAGGTGGGTGTGCGGGTAGGAGGGTAGGAGTTGGGCGGTCAGCGGAACAAAATAACGTCATGCAGAGTGCAGCCGAAGCATCTCTACCGCAATAGTAAATCCTCTCGACTGGATTACCCGCGCGGTGGAGATGCTTCGGCTGCGCTCTGCATGACGTTCTTCTTGTGACTTTTCTTCGATGGCCTACTTGGGAATTGTTCAGTGATTAATCGGGCACTCAATGAGCAAAAACCGCGTACCGGCCGCCGCCGCAATGCTCACATGGTCCGTTTCCCAGATGCCGAGGCTGTCGCGGGCGCCCACGTCCTGGCCGGCCACCGTCACGCTGCCGCTGATGACGAACAGAAACAGCGGCTTGAAGGCGTAGGCCACCGTTTGGGCCTCGGGGTAGTAGCCGAGGGAGAGCCTGGCGTTCTGGTTAATCCAGCAGTGGGCCTGCCTGCCGCCGCTCCTCAGAATTGCGCCAGCTCGTCGGGGGCGAATGCCCACTCCGGAGTAGCCACAATACTCGCCTCCGTATCGACCCGAAACCACGGGCTGGCCTCCCAGTCGGGCCGTAAAATGTGAATATCCTGGGCCGGCATGTAGCTCTGGGCCAGCAGCATGAATTTCTCGTGCGTCGCGGGGCTCTCCGCTACATCTACCACCAGCACGGCGTGGCCGGGCGCGCCGCCGTGGATGAGCACCTGCCCGGGCTGCACCGCCGCCAGCGCCACGGGCCGCAGCTCCCGGCTCAGCGACAGCGTGCCCGCGTAGCCGAACGTGGGGATGAGGTAGCGGCCCAGCGCGGCGTGGGTAGGGGCTTCGGCCGGCCGGCTGGCGGGTGTCACGTCCTCGCCGCGCACCTTGAAGGTTTTGCCGGCTACGAAGTCGGAAAACCAAAAGTCGTAGCCCGTCGTGAGGTGAAAATGTACCTTATTCGGGTCGTGGCTAAACACGTATTCAGCCCGCAGGCGGATTATGGCATCGGCGCACTGCTGCAGGTCCTGGGTGCCCGCGTCAATGTCGACCACGGCGGCCACCACTTCGGCCCGGGCTTTGGGGGTGCCGTTGTAGAGGAGGGCTTTGCTGCCGGCGGGCCGCAGCGGCAGGTAGCGCAGCCACTCGCCCCAAGAGCCCGCCGCCACCGCCACGCGTCGGCAGCCGGCCGGTGCCGGAAACCGCGCCGCCAACGACTGCCCGGTCGGGCCCAGTTGCGCTTGCCACGGGTAGGAGAGGCCCGCCGGACGTACCACCGGCGCGGGCTTTTTACCCGGAGTCTGGGCGGCCGGCGCGCCGGCCGGGCAACCCGTCAACAGGCCCATTGCTGCCAACGGAAGGAGAATTCGAATGTTATTCATAAAACCAAAGCACAAGAAAAAAGCCCGCGGGGTGCGGGCTTTTTCAGGGATTCTAACGCGGGTGCCGGCTACTTATTTTGCCTTGGCAGCGGGCTTCTTGGCGGCCGTGGTTTTGGTTGCGGGTTTCTTCGCAGCCGTGGCCTTTTTGGCGGCCGGTTTCTTTGCGGCTGGCTTTTTGGCCACCGGGGCTTTCTTGGCCGGCTTATCTGACTCCTTTTCCTCTTTAGCAGGCGCGGCTTTCTTGCCGAAGCGGCCACCTTTGGCGGGTTTGTCGGGGGTGGCATCGGCCAGCTCCTGGCAGCGCTCCAGGGTCAGCTCGGTGGGCTCCTCGCCCTTGGGAATCTTCACGTTCTTCTTACCCGCCACGATGTACGGGCCGAAACGGCCGTTCAGAACCTGAATTTCGGGGTTTTCGGGGAAGGCCTTAATGAGGCGTTCGGCGTCGGTTTTGCGCTTTAGCTCAATGAGCGTTACGGCTTCCTCGGCGTTGATGGTGTGCGGGTCCTGCTCCTTGGTGAGGGAGAAAAACTTGCTGTCGTGGCGGATATAGGGGCCGAACCGGCCGAGGGCCGCCGTCATGGGCTTCTCCTCAAACTCGCCCACCACGCGGGGCAGCTTAAACAGCTCCAGCGCATCCTCCAGCGTGATGCTCTCGATGAACTGACCCTTGCGCAGGTTGGCGTAGGCGGGCTTGGTTTCGCCCTCGGTATCGCCCAGGGCCACGTAGGGGCCGTATTTGCCCAGGCGGGCCGAAATGCGCTCGCCCGTTTCGGGGTGCACGCCCAGCTCGCGGGTGGCCCCCACGGTGCTGCGGTCAATGTCCTGCCCGGCCTCAATGGTCGCGTGGAACTTACCGTAGAAGCCGGTCAGCATCTTCGTCCAGTCCTCGTGGCCGTTGGCAATCTGGTCAAACTCGTCCTCCACCTTGGCCGTGAACTGGAAGTCGACAATCGTGGGGAAGTGGGCCACCAGAAAGTCGTTCACCACCATGGCCGTATCCGTGGGGAACAGCTTGGCTTTTTCGGCTCCGTAGTTCTCGGTTTTGACTTCGGTCTGCACCGCGTTTTCGTCCAGCGTCAGCACATGAAACTTACGCTCCTTGCCTTCGCGGGTGTCTTTTTCCACGTAGCCGCGCTTCTGCACCGTGCTGATGGTGGGGGCGTAAGTTGAAGGCCGGCCGATGCCCATTTCCTCCAGCTTCTTCACCAGCGAAGCCTCGGTGTAGCGCGCCGGGGGCGACGAAAAACGCTCGGTAGCGCTCAGGCGCTGCAAGGGCAGGTCCTGGCCCACGCTCAGCGGCGGCAGGCCGCGCGAGAAGCTCGATTCGGCGTCTTTGGCCTCGTCCTCATCCTCGTCGTCCTTGCTTTCGGCGTACACTTTCAGGAAGCCCTCGAAGGTGATGACCTCGCCAGTGGCCGTGAGCGTGGTGCCCGGCTGGGTGCTGATGCCGATAACGGCCGTGGTGCGCTCAATCACCGCTTCCGACATCTGCGAAGCCATGGCCCGCTTGCGAATAAGGTCGTAGAGGCGCTGTTCCGACGCGTCAGCGCCCGCTTTCACGGTGCTGAAATCGGTGGGGCGAATGGCTTCGTGGGCCTCCTGGGCCGATGCCGACTTGGTTTTGAACGTGCGCGTGTGGTGGTATTCGGCCCCGTAAGCGGCCGTGATGGTCGCCTGCGCCCCCGCCATGGCCTCGCCCGACAGGTTCACCGAGTCGGTCCGCATATAGCTGATTTTACCGGCTTCGTACAGCTTCTGGGCCACGCTCATGGTTTGGGCCACCGAGAAGCCCAGCTTGCGCGAAGCTTCCTGCTGGAGCGTAGACGTAGTGAACGGAGCGGCCGGGCTGCGCTTGCCGGGCTTTTTGTCCAGGCTCTCAATTTGATACGAAGCCCCCACGCAACGCTCCAGGAAAGCCTCGGCTTCGGCCCGTACCTTGTAACGAGTGGGCAGCTCGGCTTCCAGCACCGCGCCCCGGCCGGCATCGAAGCGGGCCACGATGCGGTAGGCGCTGGCCGAAAGGTGGCTGGCCACTTCCCGCTCGCGCTCCACTACCAGGCGCACGGCCACCGACTGAACGCGGCCGGCCGACAGGCCCGGCTTCACCTTCTTCCAGAGCACGGGGCTGAGCTCGAAGCCCACGAGGCGGTCGAGCACGCGGCGGGCCTGCTGGGCATTCACCAAATCCTGGTTCACCGTACGCGGCGACGCGATGGCGGCCAGGATGGCATTCTTCGTGATTTCGCGGAACACGATGCGGCGCGTTTTGGCGGCCGGCAGGTTCAGGGTTTCAGCCAGGTGCCACGAAATGGCTTCTCCTTCGCGGTCATCATCACTCGCCAGCCAGACGGTTTCGGCTTCCTTGGAGAGTTTTTTCAGCTGCGCGATAAGCTCGCGCTTATCGGCCGAAACCACGTAAGTGGGCTTGAAACCGTTGGCAATATCAATGGCATTGTTGTCTTTCGGCAAGTCGCGCACGTGGCCGTAGCTGGAGCGCACCACGAAATCCTGGCCGAGGTAGCCTTCAATGGTTTTGGCCTTGGCCGGCGATTCGACGATAACTAAATTCTTGACCATGTGGGCGGGTAAGGGGTAACAGCAGGCAGGCAGGAGGAGCTTGGGGAGATTGAAACGGCCAGCCGTCGCGAAATGTTAAAATTGGCCGCAAAGATGCCGCATTATTCCCATCGGCAACGCATCGGGCCGGAATCCGTTTGGGGGCGGAGCCGCAACAAGGGCCGGCTCGGGGCTGGTTCACTGCCTTGCCCGGTAGGCATATCTTTGCTTATTCACGGCTGAATCCCGTACTTCGCCCTCCCATCTTGCCTTTTCCTCATCCGACTGATTCGTATAGTATATGGCTTCCCCTAAGACTCCGCTCTCCAAGCCTCGTCGGGCCTCCACAGTAGCTGCTTCGGATGATTTTACCATCGAAATGCCCGATGCCGGGGCCATTTCGGTCCTCGATGTCACCCGGACCAACAACGACCTGACCCGCAAAAAAGGCGGTTCGCGGGGCTCAATTGAAACCCAGGACCCCGGGTATGTCAACGAGCAGCTCAACCGGGTGCTCTATGCCCTCGATGCCTTCAAAAAAGGCGACGTGTCGGTGCGCCTCACCAAGCAGAACGACGATATTTTCGCCGAAATCGCCGAAGCTTACAATTCCATGGTGGAAATGATTGGCGGGGTGGGGGGCGAAGTTTCGCGTATCTCGAAGGTGGCCGGGGTGGAGGGCAACCTCAAGGCCCGGGCCTCGGCCGACGGGGCCGCCGGCTTCTGGCGCGACATGCTCAACAACATCAACGGCCTGGTGGACAGCATCGCCGTGCCGGTACTGGAAGTAAGCAAAGTATTGAAGAACATCAGCCGCGGCAACCTGGACGAAAGCTTCCAGATTCCGGTGTCGGGTGACTTCAAGCTGATGGCCGAAACCATCAACAAAACGATTGATAACCTCAATATTTTCGCCAGCGAAGTAACCCGCGTGGCCCAGGAAGTGGGCACCGAGGGCAAGCTCGGCGGCCAGGCCAGCGTGCCCAACGTGGGCGGCATCTGGAAAGACCTGACCGATAACGTAAATAACATGGCCTCGAACCTGACTTCTCAGGTCCGGGACATTGCCAACGTGGCCACCGCGGTAGCCAAGGGCGACTTGTCGCAGAAAATCACCGTTGATGTAAAAGGGGAATTCCTGCAGCTGAAGCAGAACCTCAACCAGATGGTGGACTCGCTGAACCTGTTTGCCGGCGAGGTAACCCGCGTGGCCCAGGAAGTGGGCACCGAGGGCAAGCTCGGCGGCCAGGCGGTGGTGCCCAACGTGGCCGGCGTGTGGAAAGACCTGACGGACAACGTAAACTACATGGCCTCGAACCTGACGAGTCAGGTACGGGACATTGCCAACGTGACCACGGCCGTGGCCAAAGGCGACCTAAGCCAGAAAATCACGGTGGATGTAAAAGGCGAGCTGCTTCAGCTCAAGCAGAACATCAACCAGATGGTAGACTCGCTGAACCTGTTTGCCGGCGAGGTAACCCGCGTGGCCCAGGAAGTGGGCACCGAGGGCAAGCTCGGCGGCCAGGCAGTGGTGCCCAACGTGGCCGGCGTGTGGAAAGACCTGACGGACAACGTAAACTACATGGCCTCGAACCTGACGAGCCAGGTGCGGGACATTGCCAACGTGACCACGGCCGTGGCCAAAGGCGATTTGAGCCAGAAAATTACGGTAGATGTAAAAGGCGAAATCCTGCAGCTGAAGCAGAACATCAACCAGATGGTAGACTCGCTGAACCTGTTTGCCGGCGAGGTAACCCGCGTGGCCCAGGAAGTGGGCACCGAGGGCAAGCTCGGCGGTCAGGCCAGCGTGCCGAACGTGGCCGGGGTGTGGAAAGCCCTCACCGACAACGTAAACGACATGGCCGCGGCCCTCACCTCGCAGGTACGCGACATTGCCAACGTGGCTACGGCCGTAGCCCGCGGCGACCTGAGCCAGAAGATGACGGTGAACGTGAAGGGCGAAATCCTGGAGCTGAAGAACATCCTCAACCAGATGGTGGACTCGCTGAACATCTTCGGCGACGAAGTAACCCGCGTGGCCCGCGAAGTGGGTACCGAAGGCAAACTCGGTGGCCAGGCCGTGGTGCCCCGCGTAGGCGGCACCTGGAAGGAGCTGACCGACAACGTGAACACGATGGCCAGCAACCTGACCTCGCAGGTACGGGACATTGCCAACGTGGCTACCGCGGTATCGAAAGGCGACTTGAGCCAGAAAATCACCGTTGATGTAAAAGGCGAGCTGCTGGATTTGAAGGACAACCTCAACCAGATGGTGGACTCGCTCAACATCTTCGCCGGCGAAGTAACCCGCGTGGCCCGCGAAGTAGGCACCGAGGGAATCCTGGGCGGCCAGGCCAACGTGCCGAAGGTTTCGGGCACCTGGAAGGATTTGACGGACAACGTGAACACGATGGCCAGCAACCTGACCTCGCAGATGCGGGACATTGCCAACGTGGCCACCGCCGTAGCAAAGGGCGACCTGAGCCAGAAAATCACGGTCAACGTGCGCGGTGAGCTGTTGCAGCTGAAGGAAAACCTCAACGAAATGGTGGACTCGCTGAACACTTTCGGCGACGAAGTAACTCGCGTGGCCCGTGAAGTAGGTACCGAGGGCAAGCTCGGCGGCCAGGCCAAAGTGCCGAATGTTCGGGGAACATGGAAAGACCTGACGGACAACGTGAACACGATGGCCAGCAACCTGACTTCGCAGGTGCGGGACATTGCCAACGTAGCCACCGCTGTATCGCGCGGCGACCTGAGCCAGAAAGTATCGGTTGACGTGAAAGGCGAGCTACTCGACCTGAAGGACAACCTGAACCGAATGGTGGACTCGCTCAACATCTTCGCCGGCGAAGTAACCCGCGTGGCCCAGGAAGTGGGCACCGAGGGCAAGCTCGGCGGCCAGGCCAGCGTGCCCGGCGTGGCTGGCGTATGGAAGGAGCTGACCGACAACGTAAACTACATGGCCTCCAACCTCACCACGCAGGTGCGGGGGCTGGTGAAAGTAGTAACCGCCGTATCGAAAGGCGACCTGACCCAGAAGCTGACCCTGCAAGCCAAAGGCGAAGTGGCCGACCTGGCCGACACCATCAACAGCATGGTGGACGACCTTAACCGCCTCGCCGTCGAAGTTAGCCGCGTGGCGAAAGTGGCCGGGGTGGAAGGCAAGCTGACGGAGCGCGCCACGGTTGGCGGCGTGTCGGGCTCGTGGAAAGAATTGGTGGATACGCTCAACGCCCTGCTCGAATCCATTGCCTCGCCGGTGCTGGAAGTGAGCCGCGTGGTGCGGGCCATCTCGGAAGGCGACCTGACCCAGCGCGTGGACGTGCCCACCACGGGCGACATCCTGGCCATGGCGAACGCCCTGAACCTGGCCGTGGAAAACCTGAATGAGCTGCTCGGCGAAATCAACGACTCGTCGCAGATTGTGGGCACTTCTTCGGAAGAAATGGCCGGCAAAGGTCAGGAGATGAGCCGCGTAACCGTCGACGTGGCCCTGGCCATGCAGCAGATGGCCGAAGGTGCTCAGAACCAGGCCTTGAAAACCGACCAGGCCTTCAAGCTGATTGAAGAAATCATGCAGGCCACCAAGGAAACGGCCAACAAGGCCGATGTGGTGAACAAATCAGCCATTCTGGGTGAGCAGACTTCGCAGCTCGGTCTGAAAACGGTGGCCGAAGTGGTGAAAAACATGGAAGAAATTTCCAGCGCCGCTTCGCAGACTTCGCGCACCATTGAAGTGCTCAGCACGCGCTCGGGCGAAATCAGCAAGTCGCTGGGCGTAATTACCGACATTGCCTCGCAAACCAACCTGCTGGCCCTGAACGCCGCCATCGAAGCCGCCCGCGCCGGGGAAGCTGGCCGTGGCTTCGCCGTGGTAGCCGAGGAAATCCGCAAGCTGGCCGAAGGCTCCCGTAAGTCGGCCAACGAAATTGCCACGCTGGTGGAGGATGTTCGCAAGGACACCACTTCGGCCGCAACCGCTATTTCAACCATGGAAAACCGGGTATTGAAAGGCAAGAACGCCACGTTCGAAGCCAGCTCGGCCTTTAAAAACATTGCCACCAGCAGCGGCGAAACGCTCCGCACTTCACGCGACATTCTCACGGCGACCGAGGTGCAGAAAGCCTCGATTGGCGACGTGGTGAAATACGTGGAGGAAGTAGTAGCCATTGCCGAGCAAACGGCCACTGGCACCCAGCAGGTAGCCGGCACGGCCAAGCAGCTTTCCACGGCCATGCAGGAATTGACGACCAGCTCGCAACGCCTCACCGACATCGCCGACGACCTCCAGGCCGGCCTCGAAACCTTCCAGCTCAGCTCCTACGAGCCCGAGCCGGAGCCCGAGCCAGTCCGTCGCAGCGCCCGGCACCGCGACGACTACCGCCTGCGTGAGTCTTACGCCCCTGCCCCGCAAAGCAACATATCGAACCGCCGCACCCAAAGCCGGCCCGATGCAGCAGTTGCCCCGAGCGACAACAGCCGCCCCAACGGCATGATGCGGCGCCATATCCGCCCCGAACCAGCGGCCCCGGCCCCGGCCCCAACTCGCCGGGAGCGGCCCATTCGCCCGGCCCGCGTCGAACCCGTAGCCGCTCCCGCAGCTGCGCCCAAGCCAATCGCAAAGGCCGGTAAAAGTGCCGAAAACGGAGTAGTGGCAAAAGCATCCGCTCCTAAATCAAAAGCCAAATAAGCAAGTAGTACCTGCCAGGCGGCTTTGGCAGTTAAGCTCCGTAAAGATTGCTGACTGCTAAAGACGAATACCCACTACCCACTGCGGATTACTAGTTATATGGCTGAAATTGAATTGTCTGTTCCTGCTGCCAAACCAGAGCGTGCCAAACCGGCCGAGCTGGTGCAGCTCATCGTTTTTCGCCTTGGCGATGAGGATTATGGTATCCGCATCGAGCAGGTGAAAGAAGTAACGGTGACCCCGGATGTGGCGCGCATGCCCAAAACGCCCCCGTTCATCAAGGGGATTGCCAACCTGCGGGGCGATATTATTGCCATCCTCGACCTGGAGGAGCGGTTCCGGCTGCGGCCGGCCGGCCGGCCGGTGCCCGAACGGAGCTACACGGTGGCCGTGGAAGCCGCCGACTACACCCTCGGCCTGATGGTGCGCGAGGTGCCCCGCCCATTCACGCTGCCCCAAAGTCAGATTGAACCGCCTCCGGACTTCGTGCAGGACTCCAGCACCCGCGACAAATACCTCGAAGGCATTGCCAAGCTACCCGACGGTAGCATTATCATCGTACTCGACATGCGCAAGCTCCTGACGCCAAGTGAGGTAATGCGCCTGCCGGGCAAAAGTGCATCTTCGTAGGCGCGCACCCGTACAAGCAGGGCCTACCCGCTGGGTTCGGCTCCTGTCCCGTTTTACCTATTATGTTACCCACCTCCATGAACAAGCGCATCCTCATCGTCGACGACTCCTTTTACATGCGCACGATGCTCAAAAATATGCTCACCGATGCCGGCTACGAAGTAGTGGGCGAGGCAGCCAATGGGGCCCAGGCCCTGGAAATGGCAACGTCCACTTCCCCCGACCTGATTACGCTCGACGTCATTCTGCCCGATAACACCGGTCTGGACGTGCTCAAAAGCCTGCGCCAGATTCAGCCTTCGGCGAAAGTGGTGATGTGCAGTGCCGTTGGGCAGGAGGTAATTGTGACGGAAGCCATCGAGAATGGCGCCCTGGCTTACATCGTGAAGCCCTTCTCGGAAGAGAAAGTCCTGGAAATTGTGGGGGCCGCGTTGCAAAACGATGCCGCCGAACCAGCTGCCTAACGTGTTCTGTCAGCGCACCGTTGCCAGGCTGCTACCCATCGGGAACGATGGGTTATGCTCCTATGCGGCGGTGCGCCGTTTGGTAGTCATTACTAAGTCCGGCCAATGAAAACGCGCGACCAGGAATATCGGGAGCTGTTTATGGCCGAGGCGCTGGAGTATTACGACTCCATGAGCCGGCACCTGAGCGAGCTGGAACGCAACCCCAACGCCGGACCGGCACTGAATGAGCTGTTCCGGCTCATGCACAACCTGAAGGCCAATGCCCGGGCCATGGGTTTTACCGACCTGGGCGAAGTGGCGCACCACCTCGAAACGCTCTTTGGGCTCATTCGGGACCAGGAACGCACCTTCAGCGGCCCGCTGATTCGGGTGGTGTTTGCCGGGGTCGATGCCTTGGGGAATATGATTCGGGCGGTAGGAGCGAACCAGCCGCTGCCCGAAGCCACCGTGCTGCTCGACAACCTTGACCGCCTCGTGCGCGGTGAAGCGCCAGTGCTGGATGAGGTGGACGAAGGAGACACCGAAGAGGAGTCGAATCGCAAGATGGAGCTCTCCGACCTGGTGTATATCCAGGTTAAAAAGCTCGATAACCTACTGAATCTGGTAGGTGAGCTGGTGATTGACCGCGACCGGATAATGACGCTGGCCCAGGAAATCGGCAATCCGGCCCTGTTGGCCACCGCGCAGCACCTGTTCCGCATTTCCGACGATTTGCAGTACAGCGTAATGGATGCCCGCCTGGTAGGGGTGGGTGTGCTGCTCAATAAGTTTCCGCGCGTGGTGCGCGACGTGGCCACGGCCGAAAGCAAAGAAGTTGAGCTGACCCTCAGCGGCCAGGACGTTCAGATTGACCGCAACATCCTGCAAATCATCACCGACGCGCTGTTGCACCTGGTGCGTAATGCCGTCAGCCACGGCCTCGAAACTACCGCTCAGCGGCAGGCCGCCGGCAAGTCGGCAATCGGGCACCTTACCCTTTCGGCCCTCACCGAGCGCGATAATGTCCTCATCCAGGTGCGCGACGATGGCCGCGGCATCAACACGGAAGCCGTGCGCCGCAAAGCGGTAGAGCGCGGCCTGGTGACCACGGCCGCTGCGGCCAACCTCGACGAGCAGGGCGTGTGGGCCCTCTTGTTCGAGCCGGGCTTTTCGATGGCCGATAAGGTGACCGATATTTCTGGCCGGGGAGTGGGTCTCGACGTGGTGAAGCTGGCCCTGGATTCGTTGGGCGGGCAGCTGCGCGTAGAATCACAGCTCGGCGTGGGCACTACGTTCACGTTGGTGCTGCCCACATCTATCGCCGTGAAGGGGGCCCTGCTGGTTGAAGTGGATGACCGGCCCTACGCCTTGCCCCTGATGCACACCGATACCGTATTGGCCCTGCAGCCCAGCCAGATTTCAGTGGTAGGTGGGGTAATGGTTACGCATGTGCAGGGCGTGGCGGTGCCGCTGGTGCCCCTGCGCATGCTGCTGCACGATGAGGGCGACGAAGTTTTGCCGCTGGCCAGCAAGGACGACCTGGCCGGTTCCCAGCAGGTGTTGGTCGTCAACTATAATAACCGCCGTTTGGGCTTGGTGGTCGACCGGTTTATCCGGCAGCAGAATATCGTTATCAAGCCCCTGAGCAAACCCCTGGATACTATTGACCTCTTTGGAGGAGTTACACTTCTGGGCAGTGGGCAGGTCTGCCTGGTGCTCGATGTGCCCGCCCTTACCCGCCTGTTTCTAACCAAACGCCCCTAATTTTCTCTTTTTTCACCCCAGTCCTCGCAGCTGCACTTCCCCTAGTTTGACGTTATGGATTTATCGATGACCGACTTAGAGCGTGATATAATTCGCGAGATTTTGAACATCGGCCTGGCTCGCGCTGCCGATTCGTTCGCCATTATTGCCAAGGAGCGTGTCCTGTTGGAAGTGCCGAACATCGACCTGCTCATGAGCGACGACATCCTGCAACGGGTGCGCGAGTACCAGTCCAGGCATGTACCCATTCAGTCCGATATCCGGGGTGATTTCAACGGCACTACGCTCATGTTTTTCTCGGGACAGCACGTGCAGCGGCTTTCCCGGGTTTGTCTGCGCATGCAAACCTCTGAGACGCTGGAAGTCAACGAGCTGCAGGAATCCCTCTTGCTTGAAATCAGCAACATCATTACGGGTGCCCTCGTGACGCAGCTGGCCAATATTCTCAAGGCCAACATCTACGGCGCGCCGCCCATTGCGCCGCGCGGCGACATTGCAACCAACCTGCAAAGCCTGATTCCCGAGCAGCAGCTCCAGCCGCTTATTTTCACGGTCATCACCCAGTTTTCGGACAAGGACAACATGGTGGAACTGCCACTAATATTGTTTTTCGACCGCGTGACTTTCGTGAAAATCCTGGAAATCATTCGCAGCTACGATTTCCTGGGTAGTCAGATGTCGGCTTAAATTTCTATTCAATCACAAATCAGTGCGTCATGTTGCGCCTGCCTGAGAGTTGTTTGGCGAGCCGTACATGGTTGGTCAAAATACTTTGGTAGAAGCGGCGTGACGCACTTTTTCACCCCGCCGGCTCAATTCCCGGCCACTGGGGCTTGCCTTGTTTTTCTTCGTTTATTTAATGACTATGTCAAAAGCAGCCGCTGCTCGTGCCGAAAAAATAGCTTCCTTCGACCCCAATGCACCCGGTGACGCCGATGGCGGCCTTTTCGGTCTGCCCTTTACCACCGAGGAGGCCCAGGTAGTAGTAGTGCCCGTGCCCTGGGAAGTGACCGTGAGCTACCGCGCTGGCACCGCCGACGGCCCCGCCGCCATTCGCGAGGCCTCTTTGCAGGTCGACCTCTACGATTCTGACGTGCCCAACGCCTGGCAGATGGGCCTGGCGATGGAAGAAGAGGATGAGACCATCGCGGCCGCCAGCCGTGCCCTGCGCCCCCTGGCCGCCGACTACATCACCTGGCTCGAAGAAGGCCAGCCCGAGGCCGGCCGCAAGAAGTTTGAAGGCGTGCCCGCTCAGGCTACGGCCGAAGGCGAGAAAATGCTACAATGGCTGAAAGCCAAAACCGGAGCCCTGCTCGACGCCGGCAAGGGAGTAGTGGTGCTGGGCGGCGACCACAGTACTCCACTGGGCTACCTGCACGCCCTGGCCGAGCGCCACGAGGAGTTCGCCATTCTGCAGTTTGATGCGCACTGTGACCTGCGGCCCGCCTACGAAGGCTTCCGGTTTTCGCACGCCAGCATTATGCACAATGCGCTGGAGCTGCCCCAAGTGAAGAAATTGGTGCAGGTGGGCATTCGCGATATGTGCCAGCAGGAGGCCGAGCTCATCGAGCACTCCAACGGGCGGGTGGCGCTGTTCAGCCAGCGGTTTCTGAGCGACGAGAAGTTCGCGAAGAAGTCCTGGAAAAAAGTATGCGGCAAAATCATTGCCCAGCTACCGAAGAAAGTCTACATCAGCTTCGATATCGACGGTCTCGACCCCAAGCTTTGCCCTGGTACCGGTACGCCCGTGCCCGGCGGCCTGGAGTACGAAGAAGCCACGTATCTGATACGCGCCATCGTACGGGAGGGCATCCAAATCATCGGCTGTGACCTGAACGAGGTAGCTCCCGGCGATACCGACTGGAACGGCATAGTGGGCGCGCGCCTGCTCTACCAACTTTGCAACTGGATGGCCGTATCCCAGGGCCGGCTCACGGCCAAAGGCATGCACGCCGAGTAATCTGATTTCACCCTAAATCCATTCGAAATGGTTGGTTTCATCCTCAAATTCGTACTTACCGCCGTGTTGGTTTATGGCCTCAGCATGGTGCTGCCGGGCGTGACGCTGAGCGGCGTAGGCGGGGCAGCCATTCTGGTGCTCGTGCTGGGCCTGCTTAATGCCGTGGTCAAGCCGATTCTCAAGATTCTGGGCTTTCCCATCACCATACTTACGCTGGGCCTGTTCCTGCTCGTTATCAACGTCATCATCGTGAAGCTGGCCGATTTTCTGATGAGCAGCTTTGACGTTCACGGCCTCCTTAATGCGCTGTTGTTCAGCATCGCGCTGTCGGTAGTGAATGCCGTGGTGGATTTAGTGATTGACTAGACGCCCTGTGGGCTTCATACCGAAAGAGCTCCACCGCTGTACCAGTTATGGTGCGGCGGTGGAGCTCTTTGCTAACCAATGCGTGGTTTCAGGGCAGTGGACTACAGGGCGAGCGACAGGCTTTGCACGACGACTCGCTGCCCGTAAAGTCAACAATAAAAATGCCCGACGGGAAGGTCGGGCATTCTCGTAAAATCAATAGTCAGGCCAGCTACAGCCGTCGGATATCGGCCCCCAGCGCGTTGAGGCGCAGGTCGATGTTCTGGTAGCCGCGGTCAATCTGCTCCACGTTTTCAATCGTGCTTTTGCCTTCGGCCGACAGTGCGGCGATGAGCAGGGCCACGCCGGCCCGGATGTCGGGCGAGGTCATGGTGATGCCGCGCAGGCGGGTGCGCTGGTCCAGGCCGATGACGGTGGCGCGGTGCGGGTCGCAGAGAATCACCTGCGCGCCCATGTCGATGAGCTTATCGACGAAGAACAGGCGCGACTCGAACATTTTCTGGTGGATGAGGACCGTGCCTTTGGCCTGACAGGCCACCACCAGCACAATGCTCAGCAAATCGGGGGTGAAGCCCGGCCAGGTATGGTCCGACACCGTGAGGATGGAGCCGTCGAGGTAGGTGGCAATTTCGTAGTGCTCCTGGGCCGGAATGTGGATGTCGTCGCCCCGGAATTCGAGTTGAATGCCCAGCTTGCGGAAGGTGTCGGGGATGAGGCCGAGCTCGGCAATCTGGCAGTCTTTGATGGTGATTTCGGAGCCCGTCATGGCCGCGAGGCCGATGAAGGAGCCAATCTCAATCATGTCGGGCAGCATGCGGTGCTCGGTGCCCCCAAGGCGCTCCACGCCTTCGATGGTGAGCAGGTTTGAACCAATGCCCTGAATATTGGCCCCCATGCGCACCAGCATCCGGCAGAGCTGCTGCAGGTAGGGCTCGCAGGCCGCGTTGTAGATGGTCGTGATGCCTTCGGCCAGCACGGCGGCCATCAGAATGTTGGCGGTGCCGGTCACCGAGGCTTCGTCGAGCAGCATGTGGGTGCCGCGCAGCCTGCCCTCGGCCTTGATGCGGTAGAAGTCGGTACCTTCCAGCGTGAGCTTGCCGCCCAGCTTCTCAAGGCCCAAAAAGTGCGTGTCCATTGGCCGGCGGCCGATTTTGTCGCCGCCCGGCTTGGGCAGCTGGCAGCGGCCGTAGCGCCCCAGCATCGGCCCGAGAATCATCACGGAGCCGCGCAAGGCGCCAGCCTGAGCCACGAATTCCGGCGAGTCCATGTAGTCGAGGTTCACGCTCTCAGCCTGGAAAATATAGGTATCCGTGGCTAGCTTGCCCACTTTCACGCCCATGTCGCGCAATAGCTCGATGAGCTTATTGACGTCGCGGATATCGGGAATGTTGCTGATGGTGACGGGCTCCGAGGTGAGCAATACCGCGCAGAGAATCTGGAGGGCTTCGTTTTTTGCGCCCTGGGGCGTGATTTCACCGCGCAGGGCTTTGCCGCCGCGTACTTCAAATGCTGCCATTCGTTTGGTTGTCAGTTGTGCTGGTAACATGCACGTCATGCTGAGCTTGTCGAAGCATCTCTATCGCAGGAGTATTTAGTTACTGCTGCGGTAGAGATGCTTCGACAAGCTCAGCATGACGTGCAATTAAATATTTACTGCGGGGGCTGCTGCGGCTCCTGGCTGCGGCCTTTTTTGCGCTTCTTGCCGTTTTTGTTGCCGAAGCCATTGCTGCGGCCGTCGCGGTCGCGGCCTTCGCGGCGGTCGCGGCTTTGGCCTTCGCGCTGCTGGGGCTGCGGCACTACCAAGGCCGGTGTACGGCCCGGGGCGGCAACGATGCCAGCGGGCATTTCAAATAGGTTTTCGCTGTCGACCAGCTCGGCATCCAGCTTGAGCTGGCCACCCGATAGCTCGCCCAGATGGCGCAGGATGGTGACATCCTTCGCATTTTCCTTATTGTGCTGCCGATACAGGAACTTCATGGTCCGGCCAATCTGAATGGTGGCCTGCTCGCGCTCGGCGGCATCCTCCAGCGTCAGGGCTTTGGTAATCAGCGCCTCGATGGCGGCCCCGTAGGCCCGCAGCTTGGGGGCCGTGCGCGGGTAGGGCACGCGGGCCGGCTTTTCGGTCCGTACCGTAAGGCTGCGGAGGGGCACGGGGGCTTCCAGGGCCACTTCTTCGCCAGCCAGGGCGTGCAGGTGGTTCCAGAGGCGGGTTTGCACTTCGGGCAGCTCACGCAGTGCCGGCTGCAAGCGCAACATCAGCTGCACAATCTGCCCGGCGCGCCTGGTGCGCTCGGCCACGTCCTCAATATCCTTGAGGCCCAGAATGAGCTGGTAGGTGCTGTGCCCGTATTCGCGCACCAGCAGTTGCAGGTGGAAGGGCAGGGAGAGAATATCGGTCATAAAAAACAGGAGGGAGGCCGCCAGGGGCAGGGCTCAGGCCAAAGATACGGAGTTGGGCGGGTGTGAGAAAATGCAAACAGTGCCACAATATGAGAACGTCATGCTTAACCTGGCGTCCGCTTGTCGAAGTATCGCTACCTCGGAAGCAACTCAACCGGTCCCGCGAAGCGGCAGAGATGCTTCGACAAGCGGACGCCAGATTAAGCATGACGGGCAAATTATGCCACCTGCTGGCTCATATCGTTAATGCACGCGCAGCTTGGCAAAGCTCAGCAGCAGCACTTTCTCGCCTACTTCCTCAAACTGGATAGTGGCCTTGGTGGTACCCTGCTGGGTTTCGAGCGCACTCACCGTGCCGAAACCAAACTTGGCATGCTCCACGCGCTGGCCGGGTTGCAGCTTGGACGTATCAGAAGGAGCAAAATCAGCCGGAGCCACGTATTTGGTGGCCTGCACCTTGCGGGGCGGGGTCGGAATCAAATTCGAGCGGCGCTCAAATACGTGCTGAAACGGCGATGCCTCGCCCGTGCCCGGCCCGGCCGCAAATTTGAAGTTGACGTATTGCGGGTCGATTTCGTCCAGAAAACGGCTTTTTTCGCAGCTGCGCAGGTTGCCCCACTGGTAGCGCGAGGTGGCATAGCTCAGGGTGAGCTTCTTTTCGGCCCGCGTGATGGCTACGTAAAAGAGCCGGCGCTCTTCCTCCAAATCAGCCCGCGAGGTAATCATCATCTGGCTGGGGAAGAGGTTTTCCTCCATGCCCACGATGTACACGTTGCGGAATTCCAGGCCCTTGGCCGAGTGAATGGTCATCAGCGTCACGGCCTCGCCTTCCTGCGCCGCGTCCTTCAGGTCCGAATCTGTGACCAGGGCAATGTCCTGCAGAAACGCGCCGAGGCTCTTGTCCTCGCGCTCGGGGTCGTCCACGTACTCCTTGATGCCGTTGAGCAGCTCCTGCATGTTTTCGTAGCGGGAAAGGCCCTCGATGCTCTTGTCGGCATACAGTTCTTCCAGCATGCCGGAGTTTTTGGCGATGAACTTGGCTGCTTCGAAGGCATCTTCCTTCCCGGCAATTACCACGTAGCTCTTGATTTTCTCGGCAAAACCCACGACCGGGTTCGATACCCGCGCGGCCAGGAACTGGTCGGCGTGCGACACTACTTCCCACAGCGAATGGTTGTTTTCGTCGGCCGTGGTAATGAGCTTACTAATGGTGGTATCGCCAATGCCGCGCTTCGGATAATTAATTACCCGCCGAATAGCCTGCTCGTCGTTTTGGTTAACTGTGAGGCGCAGATACGCTACTAAATCCTTGATTTCCTTGCGCTGATAAAACGACAGGCCACCAACAATTTTATATTTGATATTTAATTTCCGCAGCGATTCTTCCATCGCGCGGCTTTGCGCGTTGGTGCGGTACAGAATGGCGAAATTATCGTAGGAAAGGTGCCCATTCATCTTGTCCTCGAAGATGGAATTAGCTACTAATTTGCCCTCTTCGTTATCCGAAGCCGCTTTCAGAACTTCAATCAGCGTGCCTTCTTCATTCTCCGAAAATACATCCTTGCGTAATTGCGCCTGGTTATTTTTGATAACTGAATTGGCCGCCCACACAATGTTTTTCGTGGAGCGGTAATTCTGCTCCAGCTTAAATACCTGCAATTCGGGATAGTCTTTCTCGAAATTGAGAATATTGGTAATATCCGCGCCGCGGAAGGCGTAAATGCTCTGCGCGTCATCGCCCACTACGCAGATATTCCGCTCTTTGGCGGCCAGCTTTCGCGTAATTAAGTACTGTGAATAGTTGGTGTCCTGGTACTCGTCCACCATCACAAACCGGAACATATTCTGGTATTTATTCAGAATATCAGTGTGCTCTTTGAACAGGACGTTGGTGTTGAAAAGCAGGTCGTCGAAATCCATCGCGCCGGCCTTGAAGCAGCGCTGCTGGTACTGCTGGTAGAGCACCCCGATTTTGGGCCTTAGCGCGGCCTCATCATCAGCCTTGATGGCTGCGTCGTTGAGATACTGACTCACTGAAATCAGCTTGTTTTTCGCGGCTGAGATGCGGCCCAGCACCAGGCTGGATTTGTAGAGCTTATCATCCAGCTCCAGCTCCTTCACAATCTGGCCCATCAGGGTTTTCGAGTCCTGCGAGTCGTAGATGGTGAAGCTGCGCGGGTAGCCGATTTTGTCGGCCTCAGAGCGCAGTATTTTGGCGAACACGGAGTGGAAGGTGCCCATCCACAGGTTGCGGGCGTTGGGGCCGACCACCTTTTCCACGCGGGCGCGCATCTCCTTGGCGGCCTTGTTGGTGAAGGTGAGGGCGAGAATGTTGAACGGGTCGACGCCCTTTTCGAGCAGGTGGGCAATGCGGTAGGTGAGCACTCGGGTTTTGCCCGAGCCGGCCCCGGCGATAATCATGCAGGGACCGTCGGTTTGCATCACCGCGCCGGCCTGCGACGGATTCAGGAGGGAAAGATAATCTAAAGCCATGTGCGAATAAGCCGCGTTTTTGGCGGGTTTACAAAGGTACGGAGCCGTGGGCAGGGGCAGGCCATCAATTTTGGCTCGGGCCCGTGGGGTTATCTTTGTGAATGATTATTATCCAGGAAACGGTCATTTCCGACGACATCGCCGACAATTTTTTCGTGTGCAATCTCGAAGCCTGCAAAGGCGCGTGTTGCGTGGAGGGCGACCTTGGCGCACCCCTCGAAGAGCCCGAGCTGAAGATTCTGGAGCAGGAATACGCCAACATCAAGCCTTTCCTCACCGATGCCGGCCGCGCCGCCATTGAGGCGCAGGGCCTTTATATTAAGGACTGGGAGGGTGATTTCAGCACCACCACCATTGAGGACAAGGAGTGCGCCTACGCCCTGTGGGACGAGCGCGGCATCCTGAAGTGCGGCATCGAGCAGGCGTACCTGGCCGGGGCCACCACGTTCAAAAAGCCCATCAGCTGCCACTTATACCCTATTCGCATCACGAAATACGAAGGCTTTGATGCGCTGAACTACGACCGGTGGGGCATCTGTAACCCGGCCTGCGCATTCGGTGGCACGCTGGGCGTGAAAGTGTACCAGTTTCTGAAGGAGCCACTGATTCGCAAGTACGGCGAGGGCTGGTACGGGCAGCTGGTGCAGGAGATTGAGAGCCCGACGGAGAAGAAAAAGTAGGCTGAAAAAAGAAGAACGTCATGCTGAGCGGAGCCCAAGCATCTCGCGTGTAGCAGTAAACCAATCGATTGAGTTACTACCACACGCGAGATGCTTCGGCTCCGCTCCGCATGACGCTCCCGAATGTTCAGGAGGCAGCTTACGCCTCCTTCACCACGATTTTCTCGATTTCGTCGTTGGCGGTAATCTGGTCGATTACCTCAACGCCCTCCACTACTTTGCCGAATACGGTGTGTACACGGTCGAGGTGCGCGGTATTGTCACGCGAGTGCACCACGAAGAACTGCGAGCCGCCGGTGTTTTTGCCAGCGTGGGCCATGCTCAGCGCGCCGCGCTCGTGGTACTGGTGGTCGCCGCTGGTTTCACAGTCGATTTTGTAGCCGGGGCCACCGGTGCCGGGCTGGCCCTTAGCACCTTCGCGGGTATTCGGGCAGCCGCCCTGGATGACGAAATTTGGGATGACGCGGTGAAATTTCAGGCCATCGTAGTAGCCTTTGGCGGCGAGGTCGGTAAAGTTTTTAACGGTGTTCGGAGCATCCTGCTCGTAGAACTCAACTTTCATTACACCCTTTTTGGTGTGGATTTCAGCGGTTTTCATGAATCGTGAATTTTAGCGGTTTAAAACAAATTCCTCGGAAGCAGGGTCTGCTTCAGACCAACGAAGGTAATAATTTGGGGGTCTTGAAAACATCCGGGGCGGGTTGTTGCTTCGTAAGCTCGCAGCCGTATAAGTACATACGTTGCTAACATTTTTCTGCTTACCCAATTTTTCTTCTTTCACACCAACCATTTCATGAAAAAATCTTTTGCTCCCCTGCTGGCTGCTTTCGCAACGAGCCTGCTCCTCGCAAGCTGCGGCAGCGAACAATCCACCGAAACTGCGGTGACCACGGCGAACCCGGCGGACTCAGTAGCCGCAATGGCTGGTGATTCGGCCCGCATGGCCAAGCCCGAAGGCGTGATGGTAGACGGCGTGGCCATGACGGCCGATAAGAACATCGTGGAGAATGCTGCTGGCGCCAAAAGCGTAAGCACGCTGGTATCGGCCGTGAAAGCCGCCGGCCTCGTTGAAACGCTGAGCGGCACTGGTCCCTTCACGGTATTCGCGCCCACCAACGCCGCTTTCGACAAGCTGCCTAAAGGTGCAGTAGCCGGCCTGATGGACCCTGCCAGCAAAGCCAAGCTGGCCGGTGTGCTCACCTACCACGTTATCCCCGGTCGCCTCGTGGCTGCCGACCTGAAAGACGGCCAGGAGCTGACCACCGTGAACGGTGAGAAGCTGAAAGTGACGGTGAAAGACGGCCAGGTGATGATTGGCAACGGCAAAGACGCCCCCGCCACCGTGCAAATCGCCGACGTGATTTCGAGCAATGGCGTGACCCACGTAATTGACACCGTAATTCTGCCCGCGGCCAAGTAAGGCCACCTGTCATTGCGAGCGGAGCGAAGCAATCCGTCCTGTTCTCAGCGACAAACGCTAATGATATGAAAATCCCCGGCTCTGCTCAGAGTCGGGGATTTTTGTTGTCGGTAAATGCTTTTGTCAAAAGGATTCATTAAATCTCAGGGCGAGTCGCTGAGAACAGCACGGATTGGCGCCGCTTGATACGCGGAATGTCCTTCATCCTCGCAATGACGGTTAATGCCGATTATCCTCGCCGGCCAGCATGCTGAGGTAGCTGTCGTAGCGGGGCAGGGCAATGCGGCCCTGGTCTACGGCTTCGCGCACGGCGCAGCCCGGCTCGTGGGTGTGCTGGCAGTTGTGGTAGCGGCACTGGCCCAGCAGGGCCCGAAACTCGGGAAAGTAGCCGGCCAGCTCCGTGGGCGGAATCTCCACTAAGCCGAGCTCCTTGATACCGGGCGTGTCGATGATGAAGGTGCCGGGGCGCACTTCGAGCATTTCGGCGAAGGTGGTGGTATGCACGCCTTTGTCGGAGAATTCGCTGATTTCGGCGGTTTTCAGGTCGAGGTCGGGCACCAGGGCGTTGATGAGCGTGCTCTTGCCCACGCCGGAATGGCCGGCCAGCAGGCTCACCTTCCCATCGAGCAGCTGGTCGATTTCGGCCACGCCCTCGCCCGTAGTAGCGGCGCAGGTGCGGCTGGGATAGCCCAGGCTGGCGTACATGCCCGCGATTTCGGCCTGATACTCGAAGCCGTCGGCATCGTACAAATCGGTTTTGTTGAAGAGTAGCGTGACCGGAATGTGGTAGGCTTCGGCCGTGACCAGAAACCGGTCGATGAACCCGAACGAAGTGGCCGGCGACACCAGCGTCACCACCAGCAGCGCTTGGTCGAGGTTCGCGGCCACGATGTGAACGTGGCCGGTTTTGTGCACCGAGCGGCGCACGATGTAGTTGCGCCGCGGCGCGATGTGCGAAATCACCGCCGCCCCCTCGCCCTGGGCCTCAACCGTGAAATCGACCAGGTCGCCCACGGCCAGCGGGTTGCTGGCTTTCAGGCCTTTGATTTTGAATTTGCCGCGCAGCCGGCAGCGGTACAGCTCCCCGGTGCCGAGGCCGCGCACCGCGTACCACGAGCCCGTGGATTTTACCACGATGCCGTGCAGCAGCCCCGCGGGGCTGGTTGGGAGGGAGGTTTTGGAGGAGGTCATGAGGGAGTGAGGCCACGCAGCGCGGCCATGATAATGCGGGTAGCCCCGGCCTGGTCGTGCACGTAATCAAGAATGGTGTCCTGAAGGCGCAGGCGGGCGTCGTCGTGGTTCCAGAGGTAGGTGAAAGCAGCCTCCAGCTCCGCAGCGTTGTGCACCGGGAAAGCGCCCTTCATGGCCACCAGCTCCACGGCTTCCTGAAACTTGGTATAAGTGGGCCCAAAGAACAGCGGCAGTCCAAAAGCAGCGGCTTCCAGCGTGTTGTGCAAGCCCTTACCAAACGCCCCGCCAATGTAGGCATACTCCCCAAATCGATAGAGCTGACTCAGCAGGCCCACGTTGTCGAAAAGTAGCACGCGGGCCTGGGCTACGGTGGCTACATCGGCCTGCGAGTAGCGCTGCACCTGGCCCGGCAGCACGCTCTCGGCCAGGCGCAGGTTGGTTTCGGTGACCTCGTGCGGGGCTATCAGCACGCGTATTTCGGGGGCGTAGCGCAGCAGCAGCGGGCGCAGCACGGGCAGGTCTTCAGGCCAGCTGCTGCCTACCACCAGCACGGGCGCGCCATCGGCTACGAAGGCATCAACCAGCGGCAGGGAGCGGGCGGGGGAGAGGGCCGTGGCTACCACCGTGTCGAAACGGGTGTCGCCGGCCACGCTCACCCGCGTCAGGCCGGCCGTGCGTAGCAGGTGGGCCGAGGCTTCATTCTGGGTGAAAATATGAGTAAAGCGGGAGAGGATTTTACGGAAAAAACCGCCCCAGGGCTTGAAAAATACCTGCTCGGGCCGAAAAATGGCCGACACCACCACCGCCGGAATCCGTCGCCGGTGCGCCTCATTCAGGAAGTGGTACCAGAACTCGTACTTCACAAATACCACCAGCCGGGGCTGCACGAGGTCGAGGAAAGCCCGGGCGTTGGCGCGGGTATCCAGCGGGAGGTAGAAAATGTAGTCGGCCCCAGGCCAGTCTTTGCGGATTTCGTAACCCGAGGGCGAGAAAAACGTGAGCACCAGCTTAGTGCCGGGATGCGCCAGCCGGTAAGCTTCCAGCAGGGGGCGGCCCTGCTCAAACTCGCCCAGCGAGGCGCAATGAAACCAGACCCGGGGCGCGGGGTCGGAGCTGATGGTATGCCGAATGTGGGCCAGCAGCCCTTGGCGGCCCGCCACCCAGGCCGCTGCCTTGGGCACGAACGGAGCCAACAGCCGGAGCAGCAGCCCGTAGAGGCTCAGGGCGATATCGTAGAGGAAAAGCAAGCCCCAAAATTACGCACTCCGCGCCCAGTCGATGATTACGGCCACGACTAAAGGTTTTTATCGGCTTCCCAGTCAACAGGGCAGGCCTCGCCGTTTTGCTCGAAGTATTGCAGCGCGTCAATCATCCGGATGGCCTCGTTGAGGCTGCGGCCCAGCGGCCGGTCGTTCACCAGCTGGTGGCGCACAATACCGTCTTTGTCGATGAGAAACAGGCCCCGATAGGCCATCGGCGAGCCCACGTAGGTCATTTCGCCCTGCTCGGTGTAGTCGTAGTGCCCGCCCAGCACGTCGTAGTTGGCCGAAATGGTTTTGGTCGCGTCGGCCACCATCGGATAGGTCACGCCCGCGATGCCGCCCTGGTCGCGGGGCTGCTCTACCCAGGCCAGGTGGGCGTAGTGCGAGTCCGTTGAGCAGGCCACCACGGCCACGCCCCGGCGCTCAAATTCCTCCAGCCGGTCCTGAAAAGCCAGAATTTCGGTAGGGCACACCCGGCTGAAATCGGCCGGGTAAAAGTAAAATAACACATGCTTCTTGCCCAGGTAGCGGTCCAGAGAGAATTCTTCTTCGAATTTGCCGTCAATCACGGCTGTAGCTTTAAAGGAAGGGGCACGCTTGCCCACGAGTACTGACATGGCAGGGGGTGTTGAGGAGTAAAGTTGGAGGAGTACGGAAGTACGAAGAAAAAGAACGTCATGCTTCGGCAAGCAGACGCCAGATGAAGCATGACGTTCTAGCGGCCTTTGAATTCCGGCTTGCGCTTCTCCACGAAAGCCGCCATGCCTTCCTTCTGGTCTTCGGAGGCGAAGGTGAGGTAGAAGTTTTTGCGCTCGAAGTGCAGCCCTTCATCCAGAGGCGTTTCGAAGGCGCGGTTGATGGATTCCTTGGCCAGCCGGGCTGCCACCGGGCTCATGGCCGCGATGCTGGCCGCCAGGCGGTAGGCCTCTTCCAGGTACTGGCCCACGGGCACCACGCGGTTTACCAGGCCCACGCGGTGGGCTTCATGGGCCGAGATAAACTCGCCGGTGAGCACCATTTCCATGGCTTTGGCCTTGCCCACGGCGCGGGCCAGGCGCTGGGTGCCGCCCGCGCCCGGCATGGTGCCGAGGCGGATTTCGGGCTGCCCAAACTGGGCCGTTTCCGACGCGACCAGCATGTCGCAGGTCATGGCCAGCTCGCAGCCGCCGCCCAGCGCGAAGCCCGACACCGCCCCAATCAGCGGCTTCCGAAACTTGCGAATCTGCTCCAGGGTAGCGAACCGGTCATCCAGAAACATATCCACCGCCGTTTTGCCCGCCATTTCCTTGATGTCGGCCCCGGCCGCGAAGGCCCGCTCATTGCCCGTAATAATGACCACGCGCACCGTTTCATCGGCATCGAGCGCCAGCAGCGCATCGCGGATTTCGCGCACCAGCTGCCCGTTCAGCGCATTCAATTCCTTGGGGCGGTTGAGTTGGACGAGGGCCACGCCCGGGCGGGACTGCGGCGTTACGAGGAGGAATTCCATGGGGTTAATTTTGATTAGAGGTTTGAAGGCACGTCATGCCGAGCTTGCCGAAGCATCTCTACCGCTTAAGTAAATAATTGCTATTGAGGTAGAGATGCTTCGGCAAGCTCAGCATGACGTTCTCACATGACGTGCTCGCTTACTGGCACACAAACTGAAACGTGCCCCGCGTGCGCTGCTCCAGCAGCAGCCGGCGCCCCTCGGTGAGGCGCGCCACGCTGGCCGCATCGTAGTTCTTAATCGTGAAGAGCGTGAGCCCCGTGTTGTAGTGCAGCGTGAACTGCTCGCGCAGCAAATCGAGTAGCTGATGCACGCGCCGCTCCGAAAAATCGACGCACACCGAAAAGCTGATGGCCGAGTTCTGCATAACGTTAATCTTGAGCTTGGCCTGCGCCAGTGCCCCGAAAATCACCGCCAGGTTTTCCTCCGAAATAAACGAGAAGTCCTTGCTCGAAAAAGACAGCAGGCACTGGTCCGTCTTGCGAATGAAGGCCGGGGCCAGCGGCGGATGCTGGCAGTCGTGGATGAGCGTGCCCTCGGCCGCCGGGTCCAGAAAGGACTTCACCCGCAGCGGAATGTTGCGGTCGGCCAACGGCTTCAGCGTTTTGGGGTGAATGACGGACGCGCCGTAGTACGCCATCTCAATGGTTTCGCGGTAGCTTATTTCGGGGTAGCGCACCGTGTCCGGGAATGTTTTGGGGTCGGCGTTGAGCAGGCCCGCCACGTCTTTCCAGATGGTCACGCTCTCGGCTCGCAGGCAGTAGGCCAGTATGGCGGCCGTGTAGTCGGAGCCCTCGCGGCCGAGGGTGGTGGTGCGGCCGTCGGCCGTGCCGCCTACGAAGCCTTGGGTTACAATTGTCTGAACTTCCTGAAAGCGCGGCAGCACCTCGCTTCGCAGGCTTTCTTCTGTTGCTTGCCAATCCACGAGCCCTTCCCTCCAGTTTTCATCGGTGCGCAATAGCGGGCGGCAATCGAGCCAACGGGTGGGCCGTAAATCATTCAATACATGGGCCACAAACGCTGAGGCTAACAATTCCCCATAGCTGACGACCTGGTCGTATTGTTCGTCGTAGTCCCTGAGGGCGCTGACAGTTGCCAACTGCGCTTCTAAGGCCTCGAAAGCATCCCGAAATCCTTCGTTGACATCCGCCATCATGTAGGGGCCAGCACCGGCTGCTAACGATTCAGCAACTTCACGATGAAAGGCCTTGACGCGACCCAGCGCACCAGCATAGTCTTTGCCGTTGTAAGCGAGTTCAAAAACATTTTCCAGTGCATTGGTCGTCTTGCCCATCGCCGAGACTACAATGACCAGCGGCCCTGAATGTGACCCAACAATTCGCCGAAGATTGAGAATGGCCGCCGCGTCCTTCACCGATGCGCCACCGAATTTGTATACCTGAAGTCCCGTCAGCTCGCTCATAAGCCCCAAAAGTAGGCAGCCCGGCCCCAAAAGCAGGTTTGTTGGCCAGGGTAGCCCAAGGCCCGGCGAGAGAAAACAACCCGCCGCCGCTTCCCGCCACCTTGCCGGCCCTTCCGGGCGACTTGTTGCCACGCCGCTGGTTTCTCAGCGTTTTGCAGGTAATTTTGCCTCCCGCTGTTCCCACTCAACCCCACACATGGACCACACTAAACTGGCGCTGCCCGTCGGCACTACCCTCGACCGCTTCATTATGCGCAAGCAGGAGGACTTTCCCTATGCCACGGGTGAATTGTCCCAATTGCTGCGCGATATCGCCCTGGCCGCCAAAATCGTCAACCGCGAAATCAACCGCTCCGGCCTCATCGACATTGCCGGGGCCTACGGCAGCCAGAACGTGCAGGGCGAAGACCAGCAGAAGCTCGACGTCATCGCCAACATTCGTTTCATCCGGGCCCTGCGCAACGGCGGCGAAGTCTGCACCATCATCTCCGAAGAAGACGATGAGATGATTCAGACCGGCAACAACCAGGGCAAGTACGTGGTGGCCATCGACCCGCTCGACGGCTCGTCGAATATCGACGTGAACGTGAGCATTGGCACCATATTCAGCATCTACCGCCGCGTGTCGCCCACCGGCCGCGAGGGCACCGCCGCCGACTGCCTGCAGCCCGGCACCCACCAGGTGGCCGCCGGCTACATCATCTACGGTTCCAGCACCATGCTCGTGTACACGACGGGCAACGGCGTGAATGGCTTCACCTACGAGCACTCGCTGGGCGAATTCTTCCTTTCGCACCCCGATATTCAGACGCCCAAAACCGGCACGGTCTACTCCGTCAACGAAGGCAGCTCGCACTCCTTCTCGCCCGGCATGACCGAGTTTCTGGAGCAGTGCAAGGGCAACGACTTTTCGGCCCGCTACATCGGCTCGCTCGTGGCCGATTTTCACCGCAACCTGCTCAAGGGCGGCATCTACATCTACCCCGCCACCGTCAAAAACCCCTCGGGCAAGCTGCGCCTCATGTACGAGTGCAACCCCCTGGCCTTCATCGTGGAGCAGGCCGGCGGCAAAAGCAGCAACGGCCAGCAGCGCACCATGGAAATTGAGCCCCGCGTGCCGCACGAGCGCTGCCCGGTCTTCATCGGCAGCAAAGTATTGGTTGAGCAAGCCGAAGCCTGCCTCGCCCGCGAAGCCAAAGCCGTAGCCAAGTAGCGCGAAGCGGTGCTTCGGGTCCCCGCGCCGTTCACGCGGCTCTAACGGCGCGGGAACGCGAAGCGCCGCTTCGCGCTACCAGAAAGGCCGCTCCTGATTCAGGAGCGGCCTTTCTGGTAGTCGTAATCGCTGGAAAGCTATTCGGCTTTCTTACGGCTTTTCTTGGCCGGAGCCGCGGCCTCGGGGTTGCCGGCGGCGTCGGGGGCCTCATCGGCGGCACCAATCACGCCACCGGTGCTCAGGGGCTCATCGGCGGTCGGCTCGTCGGTTTTGGCCTTGCGCTTGGCCTTGGGGGCCGTTTCGGTCGCAGTTTCGGCGGGGGCCTCGGTGGGCTCAGCAGCCTCCTGGTAGGGGCGGTGCTTGCTCACGATGCCGTACCAGGTGGTCAGCTTTTTGATGTCGGACAGGTACACCCGGTCGCGGTCATAGTCGGGAATCACGCCGGCCATGAAATCGGTCAGCTCGCCTTCGCTCGACTTGGCCGTTACCGGCGATGCCGTGCCGTGCTTCTGATAGATGCGCTCGAACACGTCGGTGAGCGGCACCGTCTGGTCGGGGTCCTGGGTATAGATGGAAATTTCCGACAGCAGCGACACTTTGTTGCGGGCCGGAGCCAGGGTGCGGGTGGCTTTCTCGTCGAGGCTTTCGACCAGCACACCGTGGCGGGCGGCCTTCACCAGGCGGTAGAGGCCGGGCATGCCGCTGATGGCGGCCAACTCTTGCAATTCGTAGGGCATTCTTGAAAAAATTTGAATGTTAAGTGTTGAATGTTGAGTGAGAAAACCGGCGGCGAATGAGGATTAGCATCCAACCCTCAGCATTCAACACTCAAAATTACAACTATTGTCCTTCCATCGCGTTCGAGCCGGTCACGCCCATCTTGAACGTGATGGGCAGGCTGGTCAGAATCGGGTATTCGGGCTTTTTGAATTTCATCAGGCGCACCACGCGCAGGGCCTCTTCGCCAGTGCCGCCGCCCACTTGCTTCACCAGCTTAATGCCCGACATGGTGGCATCCGGGTTCAGCGTGAAGCTCACGATGCACTGGCCCTGAATGCGGTTGCGCTTAGCCATCAAGGGGTATTTCAGCTCCTGGCCAATGAAGGCATACATGGCTTCCTGGCCCCCTTCATAGTAGGCCGCCACCGGAATAACTTTACCCGCCGAAGCGATGCCCGTGCCTTGCTCAGCCTGAGTTTTGGGGGCGGGGCTGGTGTTGGGGGCGGTTTGGGCCAGGGCCGGCGCGGTGGCCGCCAGCAGCAGGCCCAGGGCCAGCTTCGATAGGCGATTGGAGTTGGTCATCGTAATAATAATAGTGGGAGCGGAGAGGAAAATGATTGATAAGTAGCCCAAATCGGGCCGGGCGGCAATTGGCAATTTAGGGGCCAATCTACGCATTGTCCGCGGCATCGGCCTTCCAGTCCTTGTTCACGCCGGCAATGAAGTCCAGTAGCTCGTCGCGCCCCAGGCCGGTTTCGGCTGAGGTCTGGAAGTAGCGCGGCAGCTCATCCCAGATTTCCGACATTTTGGCCAGATAAGCCGTGAGCAGGGCCTTGGTTTGCGCCGTCGACTGCTTGTCCGACTTCGTGAACACCATCACGAAGGGAATGCCCTCTTCGCCCAGCTTCTCCATAAACTCCAGGTCGGCGGCCTGCGGCGCGTGGCGCGAGTCCAGGAGCACGCACACGCACATCAGGTTGGGGCGGTGGCGCAGGTAGAAGTTAATCATCTTCGCCCATTCGGCCCGCGAGGTTTTGCTCACCTTGGCGTAGCCATAACCCGGCAAATCGACCAAAAACCAATTATCGTTAATTACGAAATGGTTAATTAATTGCGTCTTGCCCGGCGACGACGATGTTTTGGCCAACGCATTGCGGCCCGTCAGCATATTAATTAGCGACGACTTGCCCACGTTGGACCGGCCGATAAAAGCGTATTCGGGCAAGGCGGGGGCGGGGCACAAGTCGGCGCGCGAGTTGCTGGTTAAAAAACGGGCATCGTGAATAATCATCGGGCAGCTACGAAATAGCGAATTGGTACGAACCGCAAAATTACATCTTAAACCCAGCGGCAGGTGGATAAATAAATAAGTGTGATAAGGTGGCTATTTCATTGATGCTTCTATATTTGCGCGTCCTGCCTACTCATGCCGAGGGGCATTACCACTGCACCTGTCCGTTACCAAATGGCCGATTTTCCGCCAAAAACCGCATTTTGCAAGCAAAGAACCTATCTTTGCCCGTCATTGGCCTTTCCATGGAAGGGCCCTTGGCGAAGTTTAGTGTTGGCTACTACGGTTACCTTCTGCGTAAACGGGCATTAAAATCTAACCCTGCGGCTTTTTTTCAGTATAAGCCCAGAATACTGCTAGCTGCTCCAGCTCCAGCTTGCATGCGGCGCTTCAACGTAAATCAACCCCTTCAGAAATTTCTTTTTTTCAAAAATCTCCTCCAATGGACAACTTATCCAGAAGGTTACTACAAGCGTCGTGCGCTGTTGCCCTCACCGCTGCCGTGGCCAACCCGGCCGCCGCGCAAAGCACGCGTAAGGACCTCAAGGCCGGCAACAAGTTATTCGAGCAGGATAATTACCGCGCTGCCATCCCGTACTACGAGAAGGTGCTCGCCAAAGACCCCAACAACGCCAAAGCACTGTTCAACGCGGGCATCTCTTACATGTCGTTCGACAAAGAGAAGGCCAGCGACTACATCTACAAGGCGCAAAAAATCAAGCCCAAAGTTGATAAATCTGTTGAATACTGGCTCGGCCGGGTCGACCACCTCAACTACAACTTTGATGAGGCCGTTGCCCACTTCCAGGCCTACAACGCCACGCTGAAGAAAAGCGACCAGCGCAAAGAAGAACTGGCGCAGCTCATCGCGCACAGCAAGAATGCCAAAGTGCAGTTCAACTCGCCGAAGGATATTTTTGTCAAGAACCTCGGCCCTACCATCAACACGCAGTACTCGGAGCACAGCCCGGTTATCTCGTCTGATGATAAGACGCTCATCTTCACCTCGCGCGGCGAGGCGGTAACGGGTGCTACCGGCAACATTTCGGATAAGAAAAACAAGAGCATAGCCGCCGATGGCGAGTACTTCGAGGATATTTTCGAAGCTACCCGCGTCGATGACGAAAACTGGCAGAAGCCGCGCTCGCTGAGCGGCGTGCTCAATGGTAAAGGCCACGATGCCTCGACGCAGCTGTTCGATAATGACAGCAAGCTGCTGATGTACCGTAACGACAACAACGGCGACATTTTTGTGTCGGACAAGTCGGGCGGCGACTGGGGCGTGCCGAAGCCTTTGGATGCCAACATTAACTCCAAAGCGTACGAAGGTGATGCCTACATCACGCCGGACGGCCTGACCCTGATTTTTGCCACCGGCAAATATTCGGAGGACGGTACGCTTGACCTGTTCCAGTCGACCCGCGTGGCGGGTGGTGATTTTGGCCCGGCTAAGTCGCTCGGTGCTAACATCAACACCAAGTACGACGACGACAGCCCCTACATGAGCAAAGACGGCAAGACGCTGTACTTCTCGTCGCGCGGCCACAACACCATGGGCGGCTACGACATCTTCAAGTCGGAGTACGATGAGGCCGCCCGCAAGTGGGGCCCTTCGCAGAATATGGGCTATCCCATCAACACCCCGGATGATGACTCGTACTACCGTTTGAGCCCCGATGGTTCGTACGCTTACCTGAGCTCGTACCGCATTGGGGGCTACGGTGAGAAGGACATCTACACCATCAACTACATCAAGAACGCCAACATCATTGGCAAGGTGTTCTCGAAGCGTGACAGCACCACCGTTATTCCCGGTGTGGAGCTGGTGTTCAGCGGTGCGCAGGCCGACAAAACGGCCCTGAGCTTCCGCGATATCACCAAGCCCGATGGCGCTTACCAGGTGGCCGTGCTTTCGGGCCGTACCTACCAGGTGGCCGTGAGCAAGGATGGCAAGAACATTGAAACGCAGGAATTCGCCGTGCCGGTGTCGACCAACGACTCGACCACCATCACCAAGAATTTCTACGTCGATTACATCGACACGACCAGCACGGGCCTCGCGTTCAAGAATATCTACTTCGATACCGACAAGTACAAGCTGCGTCCGGAGTCGATTACGGAACTGAATAACACCAGCCAGGTGCTGATGGCCAACACCGGCATCAACATCTCGATTGAGGGCCACTGCGACTCGCGCAACACCGACGAGTACAACATGGTACTGGGCCAGAACCGCGCCGAGGCAGCCTACAACTATCTCAAGAAGCAGGGCATCGCCGAAACCCGCATGACGACCGTGAGCTACGGCGAGCGTCGCCCGGCCGCGCCGAACGATTCGCCCGAGAACATGCAGCTTAACCGTCGCGACGAGTTCAAGGTGGTGCTGAAAGAAGGTGAGACGATGCCCGTAGTGGCACCGGCTGCCCCGATGACCGAGCCTACTGCCGCGCCGCTCACCCCCGGCAAGAGCAAAATGAAGATGGCCGACGGCACCAAGGTGAAAACCAAAGTGGACGAGGATTCGGACAAAGTGAAGGTGAAAACCAAAGGCCCGACCGGCGACACCAAAACCAAAACCAAAAACGGTGAAGTGGATGCCAAAGCCAAAGACGCTTCGGGCGAAAAAACCAAAATCAAAGCCAAGAACGAGTAGTCGTTCTGACCTTTGACCAGGGAGGCGGGCCGGGCAGATTGTCCGGCCCGCCTTTTTTTATCCCTGTCGCCCGGCCGATACTGCACCTTTGTGTGGCCCGCGCCAACAAACCGGGCCCTTTGGGCGTTGGGGAGGAACAATTTTCTCGCTTCAATTCCGTTCTTTGCGCCCGCTCATGGCCGTAGTACCTTACAAAGACAATTCCGCCGATAAGAAATCGCAGGTTGCCCAGATGTTTAACTCCATCGCGGGCAAGTACGATTTTCTCAACCATTTCCTCAGCGCCGGCACCGATATCTATTGGCGGCGTAAGGCGGTGGATGAGCTGAAAGCCCTGCGCCCTGCGCGCATTCTGGACATTGCCACCGGCACTGCCGATTTCGCTATTGAAACCCTGCGGACTGCCGCGCCCGACGCGCACGTGACGGGGGTAGATATTTCGGAAGGCATGCTGGAAGTAGGCCGGCGCAAGCTGGCCGCCAAAGGTCTGGGCCACCGCATTCAACTGGAGCTCGGTGACTCGGAAAACCTGCCTTTTGCCGATGGGGAATTTGATGCCGTGACTGCTTCTTTCGGAGTGCGCAACTTCGCGCATCTGGAAGTGGGTCTGGCCGAAATGCGCCGGGTGCTGCGGCCGGGTGGCAAGCTGGTAATTCTGGAATTCAGCAAACCGACTGCTTTTCCGCTTAAGCAAGCGTATAATTTTTATTTCCGTCAGGTACTGCCGGTTTTTGGCAAGCTTATTTCCAAAGACAATTCGGCCTATACCTACCTGCCCGCTTCGGTGCAGGCATTTCCCGACGGCTCCGATTTCCTGGCTATTCTGGCCAAAGTCGGCTTCAAAGAACCTGCATGGCAACCTCTCACATTCGGTATCAGCTCGATTTACACGGCGCACAACTAAAGCGCCTGGCGCTACTGGGCCTGCTGGTGCTGGTGGCACCAACGGTGGCCCTGGCCCAGCGCAAATCCAGCTCCCGCATTTCCCGTAACAGCAAAGGCGTCGTGAAATCGGTGACGGTAAAGAACCTGCCGGCTTACGATGAGCGGTGGTTTCATCCGGGGATGTACGTGGGCTTCACGGGCTCGAAGTTCAATATCGAACAGTCGCAAACGTACATCAACAACCGGAACGTCACGGCCAACTCGATTATCAGTCCGAGCCTGACGGTGGGCTTTATCGGCGATGCCCGGTTGGGTGGGCCGGCCTCGCCGTTTGTGCTGCGCTTTGCGCCGGGCGTAAGCTTCCTCACCCGCAAGGTGGAGTTTCGGCCGCGGGGCTACCCCAATCCGGATTCCATCGTGACGCAGGAGCTTACCTCAACAGTGGTAAATTTTCCGCTTCTGGTGAAGTATCAGTCCGACCGGCGGCGCAATACGCGGGCCTATATGATTGCCGGTCTGAACCCCAGCCTCACGGCCAGCACCCGTCGGAGCGACCCCCTGCGCAACCAATTGCAGGCCCTGAACAGCGACCTCACGCTGGAGTACGGCGTGGGCCTGGAGCTGTTTTATCCGCTGTTTAAGCTGGCTCCGGAGCTGCGCTTTTCGCACGGACTGCGCAACTTGCTGGTGCCGCACAAGGATGTGTTCAGCAATAGCCTGCAAAGCATGAGCACGAACTCAGTGACGCTTTACATCAATATTCAGAACTAAAAGTGGTGCCTGGTGCCTGGTGCCTGGTACATAGTGCCGGGCATAGAACAGGGAGGCACAACCAAGCACCAGGCACCAAGCACCATGCACCAATTATGAAAACTGCATTCGTAACCGGCGCGTCGTCGGGTATTGGCCGGGCTACGGCGGTAGCGCTGGCCAAGGCTGGCTATGAGCTGGTGGTGACGGGCCGGCGCCGGGAGCGTCTGGATGCGCTGGCGACCGAGCTGGCCCCATTGCCGGTGCATGTACTGGCGTTTGACGTGCGCGACCGGGCCGCCGTGGCCGCTGCCGTGGCCTCGCTGCCGGAGGCCCTGCGTGCGCCCGATGTGCTGATAAACAATGCCGGTGGGGCTCACGGACTGAGCCCGATTCAGACCGGCGACCCGGCCGACTGGGACCAGATGCTGGACGCCAACGTGCGCGGCCTGCTGAACGTGACCCACGCCCTGCTGCCCGGCATGACAGCCCGCCAGACCGGCTTTATCGTGAACATTGGTTCGATAGCCGGCCAGGAGGCGTATGCCAATGGCAACGTGTACTGCGCCACCAAAGCGGCGGTGAATATGCTCACCAAAACCATGCGGCTCGACTTGTTGCCCACCGGCGTGCGGGTGGCCGAAGTGAACCCCGGCGCGGTGGAAACGGAGTTTTCGCAGGTCCGTTTCAAGGGCGATGAGGCCCGGGCGGCCAAGGTGTATGAGGGGTTTCAGCCGCTCAGAGCGGAGGACGTGGCCGAGGTAATCGTATTCATGGTGACCCGGCCGCCGCACGTAACCATTGCCGAGGTGCTGGTACTGGCGGGTGCGCAGGGTGCCGCTACCACCATCTCGCGAAAGGCGTAACACGGGGGGATAGTTCGGGAAGCTACCGCAGAGGTACGCGGAGAATTGCGCAGAGGTACGCTGAGTGTGGACGGCTATTGGCGGGACCCGTATGCCAGCTTCTCTAGTATTGCGCGGTTCAGCTCATGCTTGCCCCGGAAGGTGTGCAGCTGCGGCGTGGCCCCAAGCTGCTGAAGCTGCTGCTGGATGGCGGCCGTTTGGGTTGGGGAGATGTATTCATCGTCGGTGCCGACAACCAGGGACAGCGGCAGATTTTGAAGCAGGTATTGGGCGGCGGCTGCGGGCAGGTCGTCGGGGAAGCTGCCGGCCCAGAGGATGAGCTGCGCGGGCCGGAAAGCTGCCTGGGCCAGCCAGCGGCCCACGGTGGCCGTGCCTTGGGAGAAGCCCAGAACCGTGACCTCAACATCGGCCGGGCAGTCGGCTAATACGTTCCCGGCAAGCTGATTGAGGAAATTGATGTGGTCCTGAATTTCGTTAAGCCGGTCGTCGCGGGTCATCCAGCTGGCACCCACGCGCCCGCCGGTGCCATTCAGGTAGAAGCGCGACAAGCCTTCGGGAGCAATAACGACGGTGGCCGGGTCGGTTTCGGTGAGGAACGCGAAATGGCGCACGAAATAGGCCGCCAGCTGGCCATAGCCGTGGCACACGAACCAGACGCGCCGCGTGTGGGCCGACAGCGTGCCCAGCTGCTGATAACGGGCCGTGCGCGAAACGGTGAGATGATGCTCCACGGTCCGGGCTAGCTCACGGCGGGCAGGTCGTCGGCCGAAAAGCTGAAGGGCATCAGGGCACTCAGGGTGCTGAAGCGTAGGATGGTGCCGTCGCGGCCCGGTAGCAGCAGCGGAATGGGCTGGCCCTGGCGGGTTTCGTACTCCAGCATTACCTGGCGGCAGGCCCCACAGGGCAGCGCGGGACCAAAATCGCCGTTGCTGGGCCGGGCGGCCACGGCCATGCCCACAATGGGCGCGTGGCCGGGCTGCGCCGCCGCGAGGCCAAACAAGGCTGTGCGCTCGGCGCAAAGACCGGAAGGGTAGGCAGCGTTCTCCTGATTGGTACCCCGGAAAATAGTACCATCGGCCAGCAGCAGCGCGGCTCCTACGTGAAAGCCGGAATAGGGGGCGTAGGCGTGGTCGGTGGCGTCGCGTGCGGCCTGCCAGGTGGTTTGTTCGGCCGGCGTGAGGTCGGTATGGGAGTCCAGCTCTTCGAAGGCGATAAGCTGCTGGCGGGAAATTCGGGCCATGCGGAGGGGATTATGGGGCGGCGAAGGTAATACGCTTGGTAGGAATTAAGAATTAAAAATTAAGAATGGCTGCTGGCCGCAGTTTAGCGCGTAGCGCGTAACTGCTGGCTGATGGGTAATGCAAGTCTGGGACTCGCCTGCCGCAATTGCCGCTTTGCGGCAGCGAGTTGCAAACGCGCGTTACGGGTTAGCCAGCAGTTACGCGCTGCGCGCTAAACTGCGGCCAGCGGAACTGCGGCCAGCGGTGTAAACTGCGGCCAGCGGTACCCCTCATTCCTCATTAAGCCGAAGGCGTTCTACTTTTGCCGCATGACTTCCCGCCTTTTGCTTCTGGGGGCCGGCCGCTCGGCCTCGTCCCTTATTCAGTACCTGCTGCGCCACGCGCCCACCGAAAACTGGTTTCTAACCGTGGCCGATGTAAACCCGGCCCATCTCGTGCCGGTGCTGGCCGCGCACAGCGAGTACGCCCGCGCCGTGCCCTTCGACCTGGCCGATGAAGCCGGGCTGGAGGAGCTGGTGAGCCAGGCCGATGCCGTGATTTCGATGCTGCCGGCCACGCTGCACCCGGTGGTGGCGCGGGCCTGCGTGCGCCACGGCCGCCACCTGGCCACGGCCAGCTACGTGAGCCCCGAGATTCGGGCGCTGCACGACGAGGCGGCGGCGGCGGGCGTGACGCTGCTCATGGAATGCGGCCTCGACCCCGGCCTCGACCACATGTCGGCCATGCGGGCCATCGAGCACATCCGGGCGCGGGGCGGGGTTATCACCTCCTTCAAGAGCTACTGCGGTGGCCTGCTGGCCCCGGCGGCGGAGGGCGACAATCCCTGGAAATACAAGTTTACCTGGAACCCGCGCAACGTGGTGCTGGCCGGCCAGAGCACGGCCAAGTTTCTCGAAAACGGCCACCCGCGCTTCATTCCCTACCAGCAGCTGTTTGCCCGCACCGAAACGTTGGTGGTACCCGAGTACGGTGAGTTTGAGGGCTACGCCAACCGGGACTCGCTGAGCTACCGCGCCCCGTATGGCCTGGATGCTATTCCGACCATTCTGCGGGGCACGCTGCGGCGGCCGGGCTACTGCGCCGCCTGGCATGCGCTGGTGCGTCTGGGCCTCACCGACGATTCGGTGAACCTCGATAACCCCGAAACTATGACCTGGGCCGAGCTGGTGGCAGCTTACTTGCCCGCCACGCAGGTGCCGCACCTCGATTTGGCGCAGCGGGTGGCTACGTACCTCGGCCTGAACCCAGTGGGCGAAGAAGTAGCCCGCCTGACCTGGCTGGGCCTGTTTTCGGACCGGCCGGTGGGCCACGCCCACGCCACGCCCGCCCAGCTGCTGGAGCGCCTGCTGAGCGAAAAATGGCAGCTGCAACCCCACGACCACGACCTGATTGTGATGCAGCACCTCTTCGAGTTTGAGCTGGACGGGGCCACCCACCACCTCACCTCGTCGCTGGCCGTGCTGGGCGACGATGCCACCCACACCGGCATGGCCAAAACCGTGGGCCTACCGCTGGGCATGGCCGTGCGCCGCCTGCTGCGCGGCGAGGTCACGCAGCGCGGCGTACTGATTCCGGTGGGGGCTGATTTGTACGAGCCGATTCTGGACGAGTTGGCGGCGGACTACGGCATCCGGTTCAGCGAGGAGGAGCAGTTGGGCTAAGTTCAAGCAATACCCACCAGCTTACGGGCGTTAGGGCTTCGCCTATGATTCCACTTCATGCCTACTTGCACTTGCGCCGCCTGCTGCTGTGGCGGCTGCTCCGCGAAATTGGCTGGTTGCGGCTGGCGCTGCTGGTTCCGGCACTGGTGTCCGTTTTGGGACGGGCTCTGGTGTTGGCCGCATCGCACCACTACTGGGTGTGGGCCGTGCCGGGTTTCGTGGCTTCCACGCTGGCCTCGGCACACCGGCAGCGGGCCGATATCCGGTTTCTGGCTACCAGCGCGCCGGCCTACCGGCGCTGGCTGGCCGTGGAATACGGGATTTGGGCGCTGCCGGTAGCTGGGGTGTTAGTGGGTTTTGGCGATTGGGGCGCGGCCGTGCTCACGCTGGTGCTGGCGGCGGCCGTGGCGGCGCTACCGCCGGCCCGCGAAAGCCGCAGCACCCGCCACCGCGCCCGCAGCCTGTTTCGCAGCGAAGCCTTTGAGTGGGTGAGTGGCCTGCGGGCGGGGGGATTGTGGGCGTGGCCGGTGCTGCTGGCCGTGGCCTGGTGGCAGCGAAGCACACCGCTGGGCCCCGTGCTGGCATTGGTTGGCTGGTTATTGGTGTTGATTTCCAGCTATGGCACCCCCGAGCCCATCACCATGCTGGTGCTGGCGGCGCGCACGCCCCGGCAGTTTCTGGGGCGGCGGCTGGTGCTGGGGCTGGGCTACGCGGCCCTCACCGCTGCCCCGCTGCTCTGGATACTGGGAGTGGGCCCGGCGGGGGCGGGGGCGGCGGTGGGCGTGGCCGTGGTCTGGCTGGGGCTCCTGGGCCTGCTCATTCTCGCCAAATATGCGTTCTACCCCAATGAAACGCACATCCGGACCACGCAGGGGCTGGTGGTGAGCGTGGCCCTGCTCATGCCCATGCACCCGGCGTATCCGGTGCTGCTGCTGGTGGCGGTGGGCGGGCTCATCTGGCAAAGCCAGCGCCGCCTGCGCCGCGTGCTGGGCGATGGGAAGTTAAAAGTTGAGAGTTAAAAGGTAAAAACTCATCCCGATTTTAACTCTCAACTTTTGACTTTTAACTGACTTACATTATGCTGGAAATTCTGAACCTGCGCAAGGCTTTTAGTTCGCACGTTGTCCTGCACGATGTTAGTCTGACCCTACGGCCCGGCACTATTCATGGGCTGGTGGGGGCCAATGGCGCGGGCAAAACCACGCTCATCAACTGCCTTTATGGGTTGGAAAATGACTTTGGCGGCATCGTGCGCGATACCGCCGGCCCGGCCGTGCGCGAGCGCACCGGCCTGCTGCCCTACGAACCCTATTTCTACCCGCGCCTCACCGGGCGGGAGTACCTGGAGTTTTGCCTGCAAGCCCGTGGCCGGCCCGTGGTGGACTTCAGCGGCTGGAACCAGCTGCTGGAGCTGCCCCTCGACCAGTACGCCGACGAGTACTCGGCCGGTATGCGCAAGAAGCTGGCCCTGCTCGCGCTGCTCGTGCAGCAGTTTACTTACCTGATTCTGGATGAGCCCTTCAATGGCCTCGACCTCGAAGCCAACCTGCTGCTCAAGGAAATACTGAAGCGCCTGCGCGACCGGGGCACCGGCATCCTGCTCACCTCGCACATGCTTGGGGCCCTCACCGAAACGGCCGATGAAATCTCAGTGCTGGTGGGGGGGCGCGTGCAGCGGCATTACGCGGCGGCGGAATTCGGGACGTTAGAAATGGACTTGCTCGATAGCCTGCATCGCGAGAAGCTGGGGCTGCTGAAGGAGCTGCTGTAGCAGATTGTAGCACATGCTTTTGCTTGTGCCCAACTGGCAACTCTACCGGGCACAAGCTAAAGCATGTGCTACAAACATCTACAGCGCCAGATAAAACCCCGCCAGAAGGGCCCGAAACTCCGCCGAATACTGCGTGTCATCGTCAGCGGTTCGGATAATCAGCTCTGTTTCCTGCGCCGCTCCCGCACCACGCCGAAACCCGGTGATGTGCCGTAGCGGCCGGCTACCGGGCCGGTGCCGCACTACCAGCCGCGTGGCCGGATACAAGCCCGTGGCGACGGCGGCGTGCTCGAAGGCCCGCATTTCCGGTGGTGGCAGCAGCACCGTGAGCAAGCCGGCGGCGTGCAGAAACTCCGCTGCGAAAGCCGCTAACGCCTCAAAAGAAAGGGAGTCCGGGGCCTCGTGTCGGGCGGTGCTGCGCGCCGCATCGGGCGAGCGCAGCGACTGCCGGAAAAACGGCGGATTGCAGATAATGTGGCTAAACGCGCCGGGCCGGCCGGCCGCGTACTCGGCCAGGCCGAGCGCTCGTACCCGGATGCGACTGGCCCACGGGCTGCCCGCCACGTTGGCTGCTGCCTGAGCGGCGGCGGCGGCATCAATCTCGACCGCTTCGATTTCAACGCTGGGGTGGCGCTGGGCGGCCATGAGCGCCAGCAAACCAGTCCCGGTACCGATATCGAGCAGGCGGGTGGCATTGGTGAGGTCGGCGGCCGCGCCCAGCAGGCAGGCGTCGGTGCTCACCTTCATGGCGCACTGGCTTTGCCCGATGCGGAACTGCTGGAACTGGAAGTAGTCGTTGGGCATGAATGTAGCGCGGACGTTGTAGTCCGCGAATGGTCGTTCATACGCGGACTACAACGTCCGCGCTACTTTCTCATAGCCCTCATCCACCACCAGCCCTTTGCCCAGCGCGCTTTGCACGGCCAGCACGTCGCAGCGCTCGTTTTCGGTGTGGCCGGCGTGGCCTTTTATCCAGTGGAAGCTGACGTTGCGCTGGCGGTAAACTTTGAGGAAGCGGCGCCACAGGTCTTCATTGGCTTTCTTGCCAAAGTCGGGCTTCTTTTCCCAGCCGAAAACCCACTTTTTCTCCACGGCATCCACCACGTACTTCGAGTCGGAAACGACGCGGATGGGCAGGTCGGGGCGGGTCACGGCTTCGAGGCCCACTATCACGGCTAGCAGCTCCATGCGGTTGTTGGTGGTGTGGCGGAAGCCCTGGGTGAGCTCCTTTTCGTGGGGGCCGTAGCGCAGAATGGCGCCGTAGCCGCCGGGGCCGGGGTTGCCGCGGGCCGAGCCATCGGTGAAGAGGTGAATCATTGTTGGGGACCTGGAAATACAGAACGTCATGCTGAACGTAGTGAAGCATCTCTACCGCAGCAGTAATTCTGTCAATTGATTTACTCTTCGAGGTAGAGATGCTTCGCTGCGCTCTGCATGACGTTCCGGAGGATTAAAAATTAGCTTTAAACAGCTTGATGGCGATGGCCAGCAGAATGACGCCGAACACGCGGCGCAGCACGTCCTCGCCGGCCTTGCCGAGCTTGCGCTCAATCCAGGGGCTGGTTTTGAGCACGCCGTACACGAACACGAGGTTGAGCATAATGCCCACCAGGATGTTGGGCAGCGTGTAGGCGGCCCGGAGCGAGAGCAGCGTGGTCATGGTGCCGGCCCCGGTGATGAGCGGAAACGCCAGCGGCACGATAGAGCCGGTGCTGGCCGTGAGGTCGGCGTGAAAAAGCTGGATGCCGAGTATCATTTCGAGCCCGATGAGGAAGATGATGACCGCGCCGGCCAGTGCAAAGCTCTCGTTGTCGACCCCAAAAAGATGCAGGATGCTCTGGCCCAGAAACAGGAAGGCAATCATGAGGCAGCCCGCCACGATGGTAGCTAGCTCGGCCTTAATCTGCCCTTCGCGCTGCCGAATCTGAATGATAATCGGGATGGAGCCGATAATGTCAATCACGGCGAAGAGCGTGAGCGTGACGGAAAAGATTTGCTGGAGGTTGAGCATGTTGAACTGGTTTCTGAACGTCATGCTGAGCTTGTCGAAGCATCTCTCCCGCTCAACTAATCAAGACTATTGCAACGAAGCGGAAGAGATGCTTCGACAGGCTCAGCATGACGTTCTTTCTCTGCAAAGAAAACTACCCCGGAAACTCCTTGGCAAAAAACTGCACCAGCGCCTCAAACGCGGCATCGGGCACGGCGGGGAAGTTGGCGATGCGGACGGTGGTGCTTTTGAGCGGGCCGTAGCCGCTGCCCAGGTGCAGGCCGGCTTCGCGGGCTTTCAGCTTGATTTCTTCGATGAGCGCGGGCTCGCCCCGCAGGCCGATGACGGTGGTGGAGCGGGTTTCGGGGTTGGTGATGAGGGGCGTGAGCGGGGTGGCCTGCTCGAAGAAAGCGTAGAGCTTTTCGGCGCGCTCGATGAGGTGCTGCTGCACGGCTTTGATGGGCTCGCGGTCGGCCAGCACCCGGCTCAGCAGGTAGATGCCGAGGACGTTGGGCGTGTAGTTGGTTTGGAAATTAAGCATCTGGGCCAGCGCGGCGGGCAGGCTGTTGTAGTGGGCGCGGTCGTTCAGGGTTTTGGCCTGGGCCACGGCGCGCGGCGAGAGGATGAGCACGCCCAGCCCGGCCGGCAGCCCAAAGCACTTCTGCATCGAGCCAAACCAGATGTCGGCCTTGATGTACTTCAGGTTGAGGCCGGCCAGCGAGCTGGTGGCATCCACGGCCAGCAGGGCCCCACCCAGGCGGTTATACAGGTTCAGGATGAAGCCTTCGCGCAGCTGGGTGGCGGTGCTGGTTTCGTTTTGGGTGATGCAGACGAGGTCCGTATCGTCGGGCGAGAAGGGCAGGGTGGCCACATCGGGCGCTTCATCGAGCCCAAACGAGCGGCCGGTGCTGGCCGGGCGCAGGGCCCGGGCGTACTTAAACCACTTCTCGCCAAAGTCGCCGTTGTAGAGGTGAAACGAGCGGCGCGGGGTGAGGCTCTGGGTCAGAATCTCCCAGCACTCGGTGGCCGAGCCGGTGAACAGGACGGTGTAGTCCTGCGGCACGTTGAGCTTGGTTTTGAGGTCCGTCACCGTCTGGCGTACCAGGCTGGTCACCTTTTCGGAGCGGTGCGGGGCCGAGAGCCAGCCATCGTCGAAGGCATCGGTGAGGTACTGCCGAACGGCGGGATATACGGCCGAAGGCCCGGGGTTGAAAGTATAAATCACGGATTGGTCGGATTTTTCACGGATGCCACGGATTTTGTGGACGATTCCGACGGTGTGGAAAAAATTCGAGTGAGCAGTCACGGCCAGTGGTTCACCACCGCCAAACCTTCGGGGCAAGCGGCAGAAGCGGGCATAGCTGCACTGGCAAAGTTCGCCGGAAAATCGTCCACAAAATCCGTGGCATCCGCGAAAAATCCGACCAATCCGTGATTTACACCCGAAACCCCACGCGCTTGGGCTGCTGGTTCACGAACCACTGCACGGCCAGCCGGTAGCTTTCCAGCCCGAAGCCGCTGACGCAGCCGGCGCAGTGCCGGCCCAGCAGGCTCTTCTGGCGGAAATCCTCGCGGGCGGCCAGGTTGCTCAGGTGCACCTCCACTACGGGCGTGGCAATGGCGGCCACGGCATCGGCCAGGGCCACGCTGGTGTGGGTGTAGCCCCCGGCGTTGAGCACGATGCCGTGGTGGGAGAAGCCGACTTCGTGCAGCTTATCAATGAGCGCGCCCTCGTGGTTAGACTGAAAGTGGGCCAGCTGGAGCTTGGGGAATGCTTCTTCGAGCTCCGGAAAAAAGTCCTCGAACGAGCGGGTGCCGTAGATGCCGGGCTCGCGGCGGCCGAGCAGGTTGAGGTTGGGGCCGTTGATGATGAGGATGTCCATTTGGGGAGGGGAGGAAACCGGGTTTATTCGTCAAAGAACGGTCATGCAGAGCGTAGCGAAGCATCTTTACCGCTTCGTTGTGGCAGCAGTAATTACTTCTGAGGTAAAGATGCTTCCCTACGCTCTGCATGACGTTCTAGCGTTCAGCATGACGTTCTTTGAGCTTCATTCCTCCCTACCCCAATGACCTGGCCCGTTGCCATCAAACAATTTCAGGGCTACCTCCGGCTCGAAAAGTCGCTTTCGCCCAACTCGGTCGAAGCCTACGTGCGCGACATCACCAAGCTTCAGCAGTTTCTGATTCTTCAGCAGCTGCACGTCGGCCCCACGCTGGTAACGACCGCCGTGCTACGCGAATTTCTCGCCACCCTGCAAGGCCTGGGCCTGAGTGCTACCTCGCAGGCCCGCACGCTCTCGGGCCTCAAGGCGTTTTTCAACTTCCTCATCATGGAAGACCTGCTGAAGCTGGACCCCACCGACACGCTGGAAGCCCCCAAAACCGGCCGCCACCTCCCCGATACCCTCAGCTACCCCGAAGTGGAGCAGCTCCTGGCCATCATCGACCTGAGTACCGACGAGGGCCTGCGCGCCCGTGCCCTGCTCGAAGTGCTGTACTCCTCGGGCCTGCGCGTGAGCGAGCTCTGCGACCTGCGCCTGAGCAATATGTACGCCGAGCAGGGCTTCGTGAAAGTGGTGGGCAAGGGCAACAAGGAGCGGCTGGTGCCCATCGGGCGCGAAGCCCTCAAGCACCTCAACTTTTACCTCAGCGGCGTGCGGGGGCACCTCGATATCAAGCCGGGCAGCGAAGATTTCGCGTTTCTGAGCCAGCGCGGCCGGCCGCTTTCGCGCATCACCGTCTTCACCACGCTCAAGAAGCTGGCCGAGCAGGCGGGCCTGCGCAAAACCATCAGCCCACACACGCTGCGGCATTCCTTCGCCACCCACCTCATCGAGGGCGGGGCCGACCTGCGCGCCGTGCAGGAAATGCTGGGCCACGCCAGCATCACAACCACCGAAATCTACACCCACCTCGACCGCGACTACCTGCGCCAGGTCATCACCGAGTTTCACCCGCGCAGCTAGGCAGGGGAGGAGCGCATGATAAAAAAGAACGTCATGCTGAGCGTAGCGAAGCATCTCTACCGCAGTAGTAATTAGTTGCTCCCCCGGTAAAGATGCTTCGCTACGCGGACGCCAGATGAAGCATGACGTTCTATAATCAACTGCCATATCCCGCCCGTATTGTGTAAATTTGGCCTTCATGTTTCCGTCGAATGGCCGATAATCGTTACAATAACCCTCCCGCCGGCCCCTCGGCTAACCGCCCCGCCGACCCCCGGCCGAACCGGCGCAACGAGCCGCGTCCCAAAAGCCCGGCTCCCGAGCCCGCTCCGCTGCGCCCGGAGCCCCGCCCCGCTGCCGCCAATGTGCCCAAAGCTGCCCGTGTGGCCGCCATTGCCAAGCCGCCTCGCGCCCCGCGCGGCCCATTGCCCGGCGTGAGCAACGTGCTGAGCTTGCTGCGCGACCGCCGCTTTCACCTGTTTGTAGGCTTTGGGCTGCTGCTGGGCAGCCTCTACCTCACCATTGCCTTCACCTCGTTTCTGTTTACCGGCCACGCCGACCAGAGTGTGGTAGGTTCGCTGGGCACCGTGCCGGTGAAGGAAGCCGGGCAGGAATCCGGTAACTGGCTGGGCCTGCTCGGGGCCTGGGCCGCGCATCTGTTTATCTACAAGCTGTTTGGGGTGGCGGCGTTTGCCCTCATTCCCATCGTGTTTTTTCTGGGCTATAAGATTGTATTTCGCACGGCCGGCGGGTCGGTGAGCTACGTGCTGGCCCTGGGCCTGTTCAGCATGGCCTGGCTGAGCGTGCTGCTGGGCTACGTAGTCGTGACTCTGGCCACGCCGGGGGCCGACCCCGTGCTGGCCCACCGGCTCGATTTCCTGTGCGGCGGCGTGGGTTTCGAAGCCGCGTCCTGGCTCGATAGCCTCATTGGCTGGGGCACCGTATTGCTGCTGGCCTTCGCGCTGATATCCTTCGTGGTATTTTTCTTCAACGTCACCAGTCTCAACCTGAGCCGCTTCCGCAGCCTCAGCACTGAGGACGATGCCGATGAGGACGCTGAAATCGAGGCCGAGCTGGCCGCTGAGCAAGCCGCCACGCTGGCCCCGGTAGCCCCCGCCGCCCCGGCTATGACGCTGAAAACCCGCCCGGCCCCGGCCGATACCGCCGTAGCTACGAGCGCCACGGTAGCCGCCGGCGGTGCCCAGGCCGCCAGCCCCGCCCTAGTAGTAGACGCAGCTGACGCGGATGAATCGGATGAGGCACCTGCTCCCGCCCGGGAGTTTGAACCCGCACCCCGGCCGGGTGTCAGCCTGCCCCTGGCCGTGGCCGGGGCGGTGGTTGCGCCGGCCACCAGTTCGGCTGCGGCCGCGGCCACTTCGGCCGCCGCAACGGTAGCGGCGGCGCTGCCGCTGGCGGTTTCCGGCCCGGCCTTCTCCATTGAAATGCCGACGGCTGAAGAGCCGGAAGTAGCGGCCAACGTGCCGCCATCCACCATTCCCACGCCGCTCTCCCTCGCTGATTTGGCCGATGGCGACCTGCCGCTAAGCACCAGGCACCAGGCACCAGCCACCAGAAGCCTCGAAATCACCACGCCCGGCCGCGACGACCTCGACCCCAACGCCGGGGCCGCCATCGCCGCCGTTGCCGATGAGGACGAGGATGCCGACGCCATGCCGCCCGGCAACTATGACCCCACGCTGGACCTTTCGCGCTACCAATTCCCGACCCTGGAGCTGCTCAACGACTACGGCGTGGCCAAAGCCCAGGTGACCAAGGAAGAGCTGGAAGCCAACAAGGACCGCATCGTGGAGACGCTGGGCCACTACGGCATCAGCATCGCCAGCATCAAGGCCACCATCGGGCCCACGGTCACGCTCTATGAAATCGTGCCCGAGGCCGGCGTACGCATCTCCAAAATCAAGGCCCTGGAGGATGATATTGCCCTGAGCCTGGCCGCGTTGGGCATCCGCATCATCGCGCCCATTCCGGGCAAGGGCACCATCGGTATCGAGGTGCCTAATACCAAGAAGGAGATGGTGAGCATCCGCTCGGTGCTGGGCTCGGAGAAGTTTGCCCGCACCGAAATGGACCTGCCCATTGCCTTCGGTCGCACCATTACCAACGAGGTGTTCGTGGCCGATTTGGCCAAAATGCCCCATCTGCTGATGGCCGGGGCCACGGGCCAGGGCAAGTCGGTGGGCCTGAACGTGATTCTGGCCTCGCTGCTCTACAAGCGTCATCCGGCCACGCTCAAGTTCGTGCTGGTCGACCCCAAAAAGGTGGAATTGAGTATTTTCAATAAGATTGAGCGCCACTACCTGGCCAAGCTCCCCGACACCGACGAGGCCATCATCACCGACACCAAGAAGGTGGTGAACACGCTGAACTCGCTGTGCATGGAGATGGACCGCCGCTACGACCTGCTGAAGGAGGCCGGCTGCCGCAACCTGAAGGAATACAACGTCAAGTTTATCGAGCGCCGGCTAAACCCCAAGAAAGGCCACCGGTTCCTGCCTTTCATCGTGCTGGTAATCGATGAGCTGGCCGACCTGATGATGACGGCCGGCAAGGAGGTGGAAACGCCCATCGCCCGCCTCGCGCAGCTGGCCCGTGCCATCGGCATTCACCTCATCGTGGCCACCCAGCGCCCCTCGGTGAACGTGATTACGGGCATCATCAAGGCCAACTTCCCGTGCCGGATTTCCTTTAAGGTGACCAGCAAGATTGACTCGCGGACGATTCTGGATACCGGCGGGGCCGACCAGCTCATCGGACAGGGCGACATGCTGTTTTCGGCCGGTTCGGACCTGATTCGGGTGCAGTGCGCCTTTATCGACACGCCGGAGGTGGACCGGGTCTGCGACTTCATCGGCGAGCAGCAGGGCTATGCCGATGCCTACCTGCTGCCCGAAGTGGCCGGGGCCGACGGCGATGCCGGCAGCGGCAACGAGGAAATGGACCCTTCGGAGCGCGACTCGATGTTTGTGGATGCGGCCCGCTGCATCGTGCTGCATCAGCAGGGCAGCACCAGCCTGCTCCAGCGCAAGCTGAAACTGGGCTACAACCGCGCCGGCCGCCTCATCGACCAGCTCCAGCACGCGGGCATCGTGGGCCCGTTCGAAGGCAGCAAGGCCCGCGACGTGCTTATTCCCGATGAAATGGCGCTAGAGCAACTGCTCAATGCAATCAGGTAGGTCGGTTGAATAATTTCAGAATCGGCAATTTTCAAAACATAGATTTGATAACAACTTTAAAGGTATGATTGCCTATAATTTTTCACTTGGAAGTTTAGGCATTGAAGTGCCTTTTAGGCTTAATAGTCCGATAAGTTGGGGAGTTGGAGTAGTCGTTGTGATACTGAGTTTCAGAGTTTACTATGCACTAGAAAGGTTCTTTTCAGGCCGAAAATCTAGAGTTAAGACCGCCCAATTTTCAACAAGCACTAATCCCTTGCTGGTTATTGGTGACTTGGCTCCTTCATTGCCGCCGCCATTATCTGGTACACTACTTCCTGCGTTTCTGCTAGAACCTGTAACCATGGCGGAGACGAAGGCTTTGGGTTCTACCTTTACGACCCCACTTTCGCTTTCCGATTTAGCCAGTGGCTCCGGTTTGGCTGGAGCTAGGTTGCCAAGTTCGCAAATTTCCAAACCCGTCATTGCGGCCGTGGCCGACGAGAACGTTGCCGATGAGGACGAGGATGCCGACGCCATGCCGCCCGGCAACTATGACCCCACGCTGGACCTTTCGCGCTACCAATTCCCGACCCTGGAGCTGCTCAACGACTACGGCGTGGCCAAAGCCCAGGTGACCAAGGAAGAGCTGGAAGCCAACAAGGACCGCATCGTGGAGACGCTGGGCCACTACGGCATCAGCATCGCCAGCATCAAGGCCACCATCGGGCCCACGGTCACGCTCTATGAAATCGTGCCCGAAGCGGGCGTACGCATCTCCAAAATCAAGGCCCTGGAGGATGATATTGCCCTGAGCCTGGCCGCGTTGGGCATCCGCATCATCGCGCCCATTCCGGGCAAGGGCACCATCGGTATCGAGGTGCCTAATACCAAGAAGGAGATGGTGAGCATCCGCTCGGTGCTGGGCTCGGAGAAGTTTGCCCGCACCGAAATGGACCTGCCCATTGCCTTCGGTCGCACCATTACCAACGAGGTGTTCGTGGCCGATTTGGCCAAAATGCCGCATCTGCTGATGGCCGGGGCCACGGGCCAGGGCAAGTCGGTGGGCCTGAACGTGATTCTGGCCTCGCTGCTCTACAAGCGCCATCCGGCCACGCTCAAGTTCGTGCTGGTCGACCCCAAAAAGGTGGAATTGAGTATTTTCAACAAGATTGAGCGCCACTACCTGGCCAAGCTCCCCGACACCGACGAGGCCATCATCACCGATACCAAGAAGGTGGTGAACACGCTCAACTCGCTGTGCATGGAGATGGACCGGCGCTACGACCTGCTGAAGGAGGCCGGCTGCCGCAACCTGAAGGAATACAACGTCAAGTTTATCGAGCGCCGGCTCAACCCCAAGAAAGGCCACCGGTTCCTGCCCTTCATCGTGCTGGTCATCGATGAGTTAGAGGATTTGATTTTGATTGGTGGCAAAGATATTGAGGTGCCAATTGCACGTCTTTCAGACCTTGGTCGGGCGGCAGGTATACATCTTATTGTAGCGACGAATACGCCGTCAGCGAATATATTATCTCATGCCACAAAGACGAATTTTCCTTGCCGTATTTCATTCAGAGTTGGTGAAAAAATAGGTTCCAATGCACTATTGGTAAAAGGAGCTGATAAACTTGGGGGTGCGGGCGACATGCTGTTTTCGGCCGGTTCGGACCTAATTCGGGTGCAGTGCGCCTTTATCGACACGCCGGAAGTGGACCGGGTGTGCGACTTCATCGGCGAGCAGCAGGGCTATGCCGATGCCTACCTGCTGCCCGAAGTGGCCGGGGCCGACGGCGATGCCGGCAGCGGCAACGAAGAAATGGACCCTTCGGAGCGCGACTCGATGTTTGTGGATGCGGCCCGCTGCATCGTGCTGCACCAGCAGGGCAGCACCAGCCTGCTCCAGCGCAAGCTGAAACTGGGCTACAACCGCGCCGGCCGCCTCATCGACCAGCTCCAGCACGCGGGCATCGTGGGCCCGTTCGAGGGCAGTAAGGCCCGCGACGTACTTATTCCCGATGAATACCAGCTGGAGCAATTGTTGAACTCAATGAAGTAGCATAAGCTTCAGCTTGTAGCGAACGCAGCGAGTACCGGCAGTCGCGCCGTTCCACGATTTCACTCGCTGCGCTCATCACAAGCTGAAGCTTATGCTACTCGTTGTTAGAACTATTTTCATCTTCATCAGGCTTTCATGGTCATTCTGGCCGGTCGTTTGTTAAACGGAATCCGTATCAGGCTTTCCGAGCGCGGCACAAGCGCCTTTTGAACTCTCCCTCTCTAATGAAAAAATCATTTTCCCTGCTGTTGCTCGCGGCCTCGCTGGCTCTGCCCGCCGCCGCCCAACAGGACCCCAAAGCTGGCAAAATTCTTGACCAGATGAGCACCAAGTATCAGGCGCTAAAGGCTTTCCAAGCCACTTTCACCCAAACGCTGGAAAACCCCGGTGCCAAGGTAAAGCAGAATATCAACGGTGATATTACGGTGAGCGGCCAGAAGTTTCGACTCAAAATCAGCGGCCAGGAAGTCATCAACGATGGCAAAACGACCTGGACCTACCTGAAGAACGAAAACGAGGTGAACATCTCCGATTCAGACCCGGACTCGCAGGAAATGTCGCCTTCGCAGATTTATACGATGTATAAAAAGGGCTACAAGTACAACTACGTGCAGCAGGTGACGGAAGGCGGCGAAGCCCTCGATGTGATTGAGCTGTCGCCCGAAAACCGTCAGAATGACGTGTTTAAAGTGCGGCTGAAGGTTCGGAAGAACGATGCGTCGGTGAAAAGCTGGCAGATGTTCAAGAAGAATGGCAACCAGTACACCTTCTACATCAAGAAATTCCAGCCCAACCCGCCCACCAACGCCGGCACGTTTGCCTTCGATAAAGCCAAGTACAAGGGCGTGAAGGTGGTGGATTTGCGGTAGGTTTTAGTTGTTAGTCATTCGTTGTCAGTTGTTAGGCTGATGATACCCGGCGGCCCGCTTCAGAAGAAGCGGGCCGTTTTTGCTTTGCAGTCAGGAACCTGAATTGTGCCGAACAACGGACAACTACCAACTGACAACTAATTTTACCGTCATGCGCGAAGATTTCCTCCACTACGTCTGGCAGCACCAGTACTTTGATAAGGCCGACCTGCGCACGGCCGATGGCGAAGAAATCCAGGTACTGCGCCCCGGCCACCGCAACGCCGATGCCGGCCCCGATTTCCTGAACGCCCGCCTGCGCCTGGGCGACGTGGAGTGGAACGGAGCCGTAGAAATTCACCTGCGCTCCTCCGATTGGGCGCGGCACAATCACCAAATCGACCCGAAATACGACCAGGTGGTGCTGCACGTAGTGGGCCGCCACGATGCCGACGTGGCCCGCACTAATGGCAGCCTCATTCCGACGCTGGCTCTGCAAGCGCGCCTCGGCCCCGAGCTGCTGGCCCGCTACCAGGCCCTGATGGAAGCGCCCGCCGCCACGCCATTGCCCTGCGCGCCGCTGCTGAATCTGGTGCCCGAAATCACGAAAACGATGATGACCGAGCGCGCCCTGCTGGAGCGTGTGGAGCGCAAGGCCGATACAATTATGGAGCTGCACCAGCACCTGGGGCAGGATTGGGAAGCCACGTCCTACCATGCGCTCATGGCCGCGTTCGGCTTTCAGAAAAACAGCGAGCCGCTGGCCCGCCTCGCCAAGGCACTGCCCCTGGCCGTGCTGCGCCGCCATCGGCACGACCAGCGCCAGCTGGAAGCGCTGCTGTTCGGGCAGGCCGGGTTTCTGGTGGAAAACGACGAGACGGCTACCGATGCCTACATCCAGGACTTGCGGCAGGAACACGAGTTTCTGCGACATAAATACGACCTGGGCGCGACCGGAATGGCCGTGCACGAATGGAATTACCTGCGCTTACGCCCGGCCAATTTCCCGCCCGTGCGGCTGGGCCAGCTGGCGGGCCTGCTCCACGCCCGCCCGGCCCTGTTCGATGCCCTGCTGACGGCGCAAAGCGTGGCCGCGCTCACCGAATTTTTCCAGGCTCCGGTGCCGGAGTATTGGCGCACGCACTTTCGGCCCGGCCGGCCGGGCAAGGTGTCCAGTCTGGGCAAAGCCAGCACCGATTTGCTCATTACCAACGTGGTAGTGCCGCTGCGCGTGGCGTACGCCCGCCATGTTGGCCAGCCCGCCGTGGTCGAAAGCAGCGTGGCGCTCCTCAGTGAGCTGCCTGCCGAGCACAACCAATTTACCGACCTGTACGAGTCCCTGGGCTTTGCTCACCGCACCGCCGCCGACTCGCAGGGGCTGCTGGCGCTGCACAAAAGCTACTGCGCCCCGCGCCGCTGCCTGCACTGCGCCATTGGCAGCCGGCTGGTGCAGCAGCCCCGCATTCTGTGATGAAAATAACACTAGCTATTCTGCTCAATATGAGTTTGTTGGTGGTATTGCTGCCGTGGCTGCGGCAGCAGTGGCAGGCGACTCCTTTGGGGGCATGGCGGGGGGCGTTTGGCCTGGCCCTGGGGCTGCGGGTAGGAGTGGGAGTAGTTCGCAACTGGCACCCCCAGGCCGATGCAGCCTTCATGAGTTCTGTGGGGCGCCTGGTAACGGACAAAATCTGGCAGCATCCTTCCCAAACGTGGGACATTCTGACCCGGGCCGTCACCGTTTTCCCCAAAGGTCACGCGTCTTACGATTTTGTTTTTAGCAATACTTCCAATACCTGGATTCTAATAAAAACGCTGGCCGTGCTAAACGTGGCCTCCCTGGAAACTGACTGGCTGAACGCGCTTTACATCAGCCTGTTTGCCTTTGTAGGCTGCTGGCTCCTGGCTCGTTCGCTGGCCAATGCCTTCCCCAAAACCCCGGCGGGGGCCGGAGTGGTAGCGTTTCTACTGTGGCCGTCGGTGTGGTTCTGGGCCACGGGCATTAGCAAGGAGGCTGTTTTGCTGGGCAGCGGGGCATGGCTCACGGCCCGGGTGGTGGATGCCTGCTTCGGCCCGGCGCGGCGCGGCTGGTTCGTGGCGGCGGGGCTGCCGGGCACGGTGGGGCTGGCGCTGCTGCATTTGGGCATGCGCTACTTTTTCGCGGCACCCCTGCTGGGAGTGCTGGGGGGCGTGGCAATAGTTCAGGCGCTACGGCGTACCGGTGTGGTTCGGCGGCGTGGCGCCCAGGGTCTGGTGCTGGCAGCGGTGCTGGGGGGGGGTATGTGGCTGGTGCCGCAACTGAGCAAGGCGTTCAGCATGAACAAGTTCACGAACCAAGTAATGAATGTGTACGCCTTCGATATTGCGCATTCGGTAGGCCGCCCGCATTTTGAGTACCCCAACCTGCGGCCCACTGGCGCAAGCATTGCCGCTCACGCCCCGCTGGCGGTGGCCAATGCCCTGACCCGGCCGTGGCTGGGCGAATCGTGGAAGCCCTTGTACGTAGCCGCCGCCCTCGAAAACGTAGCGCTGTTGGCGCTGCTGGCCCTGGCTGGCTGGGCCGCGGTGCGCGGCCGCTCCGGCCGGCTGCCTTTTAGCCTGGTGCTCGGCCTCATTGTTTTTTGTCTGGTGCTGGCGTTTCTCATCGGCCTCACCACCCCCAACCTGGGCACGCTCAACCGCTACCGCAGCGGGCTGCTGCCGTATTTGTTGCTGCTGCTGTTTCAGAATGACTACGCTGCCGCCGCTTTCCGCCGGCTGGGCCTGGGTAGCTGGTCGCGGCCGTAGCTGGCGGGGGTTCGAGCGTAAAACAGCCCCTGCGGCCCGCGTCGTACCTTTGTGTTACGGACACTATTTCGGCGGCACAATGTGGCCGAAATACTGCTGCCGCAATTCGCAACGCAATTCATGGAAAATCCGGTTATTATTCTTGGTGCCCAAACGGTTGGCACGGCTGCCCTCGACGCTTTTCTCTCCAACGAGGTGGTGGTGTACTGCCTGCTCGACGACGATGCCAAGCTGCAAGGCACCGAGCTGCTCGACGTGCCCGTGATGGGCAATACCGACGACGGCGAGCTGCTGAAACTGTTGGGTAAAAAATGCGAAGTATTCGTGGCCACCGAGGATACGGCCAGTCGCCGCAGCCTTACCCAGATGCTGCGCACCGAGTACGAAGCCGTGCCGGTAAACGCCATTCATGCCCGCGCCAGCGTATCGGCGCATGCCACGCTGGGCCACGGCAACTACGTGGGCCCCAACGCCGTGGTGGCCGCCACCGCAACGCTCGGCGACAGCTGCCTGATTGGCGCCAACTGCGTAGTGGAAGCCCGTGCCAACGTTGGCAGCTTTGCCCAGCTGGGCAGCGGTGCCCTGCTCGGGGCCGATGTGCAGGTGGGGGAGCTGGCATTCATTGGGGCCGGAGCCGTGGTAGTGGCCGGTGTCAAAATCGGCGACAAAGCCCGCGTCGGAGCCGGTTCAGTGGTAGTGGCCGATGTAGCCAACGGCCAAACTGTATTTGGCAACCCGGCAGTAAAAGTCTAATTAAGAATTAAGAATTAAAAACTGGCGAGTCAGGAGCAAGGCTGCCACTATGTAATTCTTAATTTCTAATTGTTAATTCTTAATTAGAAATGCATCAGGTTCTTCTGTATTACTGCTATACGCCCCTTCATAACCCAGAGCAGTTCCGTGACGAGCACCACCGGCTGTGCCTGGCGCTGGACTTGCGCGGGCGCATCATCGTGGCCGCCGAGGGGCTGAATGGCACCGTATCGGGTACCGCCGAAAACTGCGCGCGCTACATGGCGGCCGTGAAAGCCGACCCGCGCTTCGCGGCCCTTGAGTTTAAGGTCGACGAGGTGCCCGCTCACACGTTTCAGAAGCTGCACGTGCGCGTGAAGCCGGAAATCGTGCACAGCAGCCTGCACCACACGCGGCCGCACGAAAAAACCGGCCAGCACCTGTCGCCCGCCGAGTTTAAGGCCCTAAAGGACCGCGACGACGTGGTGGTAGTCGATGTGCGCTCCGATTATGAGTACAACCTCGGCCGTTTCAAAAACGCGGTGACGCTCGACATGGAGAACTTTCGCGATTTCCCCGAGCGGGTGGAGCGACTGAAGGAGTTCAAAGACAAGAAAATCCTGACTTACTGCACCGGCGGCGTGAAATGCGAAAAGGCCAGCGCCTACCTGCTGGAGCAAGGTTTTGAAAACGTGTACCAGCTGCACGGTGGCATCATTAAGTACGGCATTGAGGCCGGGGGCGAAGATTTCGACGGCCAGTGCTACGTATTCGACAACCGCGTGGCCGTGGACGTTAACCGCGTGAATCCAACGGTTATCTCGCGCTGCCAGCACTGCCAGCAGCCCAGCAATCGCCTCGTTAACTGCGCCAACCCGCACTGCAACGCCCATCTGCCCCTTTGCGAAGCCTGCGGCGAACAGCTGCAAGGTACCTGCTCCGAGGCCTGCGCGGCCCACCCCGACAAGCGCGCCTACGACGGTACCGGCACGTATCCCAAAATCAGCAACCACTACCAGCCTGCCCAGGGCCTGGCATCTTACGCTAAATGAAGAATTAAAAATTAAAAATGAAGAATTAAAAAACACGACTTGCCTATCAACCGTCCGTTTTAATCCTCGTTTTTAATTCTTCACTTTTAATTTTTAATTGACATCATGATTCCCTCCTCCGAGCTCATCCTGAATCCCGACGGCAGCATTTACCACCTGAACCTGCTGCCCGACCATATTTCCGACACCATCCTGACCGTGGGCGACCCCGCCCGCGTGGCTCAGGTGAGCCGGCATTTCGATTCGGTGGAGTTTGAGGGCTCGCACCGCGAATTCGTGACCCACGTGGGCTACTATCGCGGTAAGCGCCTCACGGTGCTCAGCACCGGCATGGGCACCGACAATATCGACATCGTGATGAATGAGTTGGACGCGCTGGTCAACATCGACTTCATGGCCCGCACCGTGCGCCCGGCTGAGGAGCGCCTCAGCCTGCGCATTATCCGGCTGGGCACCAGCGGCAGCCTCCAGGCCGATGTGCCGATTGGCAGCATGCTGGCCACCGAGCACGCCGTGGGGCTTGACAGCCTCATGCAGTTCTACCCACTGATGGAAACCGGTCTGGAAACTGAAATCGCCACCGAGCTGCAGCAGACCCTGGCGCTACCGTTCGCGCCCTACGTGGTGCGCGGTTCCGACCTGCTGCGCGAGCAGCTCGGCGCGGGCATGATTATGGGTAACACGCTCACCTGCCCTGGTTTCTACGGGCCGCAGGGCCGCCGCCTGCGCCTCGACCTGCGCCAGCCCGACTATATTGCCCGCCTCCAGAACTTCCGTCACCAGAGCGCCGAAGGGGAGTTTCGCCTCAGCAACTTTGAGATGGAAACGGCCGGCTACTACGCCCTGGGCCGCTTGCTGGGCCACGAGGTGCTTTCGCTCAATGCCATTGTGGCCAACCGAGCAACCGGCGAATTCGCTGAGAATGCCGCTGCCGTAGTCGATGCCATGATTGAGCAAACCCTGCAACGCCTCTAGACCACGGATTAGCGCGGATTTTTACGGATTTCACGGATTTTGTAGAAGGCGCGAAATCGCATTCCCAGATAGTAAAAAAACACAAAAAGGCCCGCATTAGCGGGCCTTTTTGTGTTTCAAAAATCGACTACGGAATCCGTGAAATCCGTAAAAATCCGCGCTAATCCGTGGTCTAGTAGAAATCGAAACCCAGCACGGAGCGCAGCGGCAGCGACATGCCCGATTTCAGGGTGAGGTGGTCGGAATCGGCGGCCCACACGGTGGTGGCTACGCGCTTGGCGTGGCCATCGGCGGTTTGAAAATAGATATCGAGCTTGCCGTGGTAGGCGTTGCCGAGCGTCACGGCCCGGTCGGCGTCAGCCCGGCGGCGCTGGCGGGCAGCCTCGTCGGGCAGCACGTCTTCGTTGGCGAAAAGCATGCCGCTCATGTCTTCTTTTTCAACTATTTCGACAGTGGAAGTGCTATGGGTGAATGACATAGGGCAGGGAGATTAAGTCGCCGGGGAAATAGGGTGGGTGCCGGCTGCGTTTAAAACGGAAAAATAAGCGCCGCAGTCTATGTTTTCGATGAAAAACTACACCAGCCGGGCCAGAAATTCCATCGTGTCCACGCGGTCGGCGTAGTCGCTCACGCCGGGGCTCTGGGCCTGTCCGAATGGGAGGCTGCCCGCAAACCGTCCTTCGGCCGATACCACGCACTGCGTTTGGGCAGCCACATCGGTCAGCTGGTCGACCAGGTCAATTTCGCTGGCGTATTCGGCGTAATGCAGCACCGAAATGGGCGACACCAACCCCGGCGCGCGCGTGAGCAGCAGGAAACCCGTGTCGTAGTGCGGCACGCGGTTCACCAGCAGAATGCTCTTGTTGTAGTCGTAATTGTTGTTGTACTTGTGGTGGTGCAGCACACCCTCGTAGGAGTGAAGCGCGTCGAGCAGCGGCACGAAATCATAATCAGTCGGCACGAACAGCTTGCTCACATTGCGGCAGCCCAGCCCGTAGTACTGAAAAATATCGGGTCCCAGCCGGGCCAGCTCGGCGCTGGTTTCCTGGCCCGTGAGCACGCCCACGCTGGTCCGGTTGCGCCGGATGAGGTTAGGCTTCTTACCAAAGTAGAATTCGAAATACCGGGCCGTATTGTCCGAGCCGGTGGCGATAAACGCATCGGCCGCATTTAGCCGGGGTATCACCTTGATGAACTCGGCAAAGCGGGGTTCGAGCCGCGTCAACTCCTCCATTACCCAAGCCATGAGCACGGTATCGTCGGCGCTGGGCTTGGCCAGTAGTACGTGGCCGCTCAGCAGCACGCACAGCAGGTCGTGGAAGCCGACCAGGGGAATGTTGCCGGCCATCACCACGCCAATCTGCCGCACGGCGGTGGGCTCGGGGGGGTAGCGGGCGGCCCAGCGGCGCAACGGCTCCTCGGCCAGCAGGTGGGCTATGCCGGCCACGGCGGCCGTCACGCTGGGGGCATCGAACCACGCATTCTGGTTGCGGGCCCGGGCGGCGAGCGTGGCCAGCTCGTCGGGCAAGAGGGTGGCCAGGCGCTGGCCTAAGGCCACAAAAGCAGCTAATCGTTCGGAATGAGTCATGAAAAAAGCGTAGGCGGAGCAGCTGCAGGAGCAAATACCCAGCAAAATTGGTCGAAACCGTACAAAGCCCGTCGTTGTTGGTTAATTTTGTGGGACCAAAGAACGGCGCGAACGGAGCTTTCTACGTAAAGCCGGCGCGTTTCGTATTGGTTTTACCCTTCACTTCTGACCCCCGACGCCCCATGGCCATCATGATAACCGACGAGTGCATCAACTGTGGTGCCTGCGAGCCGGAGTGCCCCAACAATGCTATTTACGAAGGTGGTGCCCAGTGGCGCTGGGCCGATGGCACCAGCCTGAAGGACGTAACAGCCCCCGATGGCGCGGTGGTAGCGGGCACAGCCCCCCAGACGCCGGTTTCGGACGAATACTACTACATCGTGTCGGATAAATGCACCGAATGCGTGGGCTTCCATGAGGAGCCGCAGTGCGCTGCCGTGTGCCCCGTCGACTGTTGCGTAGATGACCCCGATTACCGCGAAACCCGCGAGCGCCTCCTCGAAAAGAAAGAGTGGCTGCACATCGCCGCTTAGAAATTCGATATTAATGCCATAAAAGAGGCCGCTCCAGCAATGGAGCGGCCTCTTTTGCAATTGGATAATCTCAGGTGCCGCAATTAAAAAACTTGTCGTAAGCTGACTCGGGAATCAGATTGAGCCGGCTCATGAGCTTGATGGGTAGCCGGAGCAGACGCAAAAAGGCGTAGCTGTTCGGATAGTCGTGGAAGGTTTTGGGCGGTGTGGCCACAATCTGCTCAAACTCGCTACGCGTGAGGCCAAGACGCTTGATGCAAAGGGCCACCACGGCTTCATCCTCAATGGAATTGATGCGGGAAATGCGGTCCATGGCCACTTCCCGGCTCATTTGCTCCGAGCGTACCAGCGCGGAGTAGTTGAACAGCCGGCGGTCGATGTTGAACTTGACGCGGTTGAGGTAGTAAATCAGGCTCTGATAAAGGTCGTCGGAATAATGTGCGCCGGGGCTCTTCCAGGCCAGCTCGCGCACCAGTAGCTCGTCTACTTCGGTGCGCACGTAGTCCAGATGGTATAGGAGCGTGACGGTTTTGATGCGCCGAAGGAAGGCGTAGTAAAACATCTCCTTGATGCCGAGATTGAAGCCAGGGTCGTTGGGCTGCCAGCGTCGCAGCGGTACCGTGCCAAACTGCTGATGCACGGAGCGCAGGTACTTGCCGTCCAGGTAGTTCCAGCTGAGCGGGGCAATGCCTTCGGTGCGGAACGACTGGCCGATTACCAGGTGCCTGACGCCTTCCTTAGCGGCCACTCCATACAGCGCTGTCGCAATGCCCAGGTCGGTACCTTCCTCCATATCGGGCACGGAAGCTTTCAAAAAGGCGATTTTAAGGTCTTTCGACTCACGCCAGTCCGAAGTGACGGTGCGCAGCTCCACGCCCAGGCGCTGGCAGGTACGTACCATATTTTCGCCGGCAATGGGATTGCCGAAGCCGTCGTTGAAATGCACGGCCAGCGGGCGCAGCTTGAGCTGGGTCACGCAGTACCAGAGCGTGTAAGTGCTGTCGCGGCCGCCGCTGAGGCCTATTACGCAATCGTAGCGCTTGCCGTGCCCGGCCCGCCGCATTTCGTTCGCCAGCTTTTGCACGGTGCGGCGGCCCGCCTCGCCCAGCGGAAAAGCTGCTTCCATGCGGTCATGCACCGCGCAAAATGAGCAGGTTCCCTCCGCAGTAAACGTAATTCCCGGTGCGGTTGTGTCCATCACGCAGCGCGTGCAGCGCTGATGATAAACCTTGCGGTCCGGGGCAAGCCGGGTATCGGAAGGATGAATTTGGGTCGGCAAAGGTGAAGGACTAAGGGGCCGCTGCGGAGGTAGCCGGGGTGGGCAGCGATAATAAAAAATGCAGGAAACGAAAGGATGGAGTAAAACTTAGGGTAATTGGTCGAATCGGAAGCCTTTGCGTTGCAGCATCAGGCCAATATCGGTACCTTTTTCAGTTCGATTGGGACGGTTCAGGTCGGCTACTACCAATTGTCCGGCAAATTCATTGAACGCACCCTGGGCCTGAATGCCCTGCGCATCAACGGCCAGCGAGCAGCCCACACTTTTCTTGCCTTCGTAAGGGCCACCCACGATGTAGCCCACCGACGTAGTGCTCACCACTACCACGTTATAGAGCTTGGCCAGGATTGAAAACGGACGCACCCATTTTTCTTCGTACGGGTCGTGTTCCTCCGTGATAGAGTAGTCGACTGTCCACGACGAGGGAGCAATAATAAATTCGGCTCCCATGCGAGCTAATGTGTGGCCGATAGGCAGCCCATCGAGGTAGTTATCAGCGCAGATATTGACCCCGATTTTGCCCAGCGGCGTATCGACCACATTCAGTGTCTGGCCCACGGCATAAAACGGCTGCTCGATATCCAGTAGGTTGATTTTGTGATACTTGAGAATGATAGTGCCCTGCGGGTCAATGAGAATGGCGGCGTTGTAGTTGCGGCCATCGGCCGCGCGCTCGGTGAGGCCGGCACACACGTATAGCCCGTGGAGGGCTGCCGCCTGGCAAAGCTGGTCGCTGAAGGGCCCCGGAATGGGCTGGGCTTCGTAGAGGGCGCTGGGGTGCGTCCAGGCAAAGTCGAGGGTTTCGGGCAACAGTACCAGGTCGCACTGCTGAGCGGCGGCGGCGGCAATTTGTTCCACGGCGCGGGCCAGGTTGCGGGCCGGCTCGCCGCCTTCTACCAGCAACTGCCCCATGCCGATGCGCATCGTGCCCAGGCTGGCGGGAACGGCAACCGGGGCAGGGGGAACGGGCACAGGTTTACGAAAGGTAAAAAGTGTAGCCATGGGCGCGTTGAGTGCAAGTCGAAAAAATCATTCGGAAGGTACAAAGCTCGGATTAAACTTTCCCTTTCATTTTGAGTCGTCGGAGACAGGCGCGCGTGCACGAGTACCCGGGGAAGTTGCTTTTGGCAGTAGGAAACTGAATCAATAGACTGAAAGCAAGTAATTTAAAAATTCTTGTCACAATTCTGACAGCCAAAAAAAGTCGATGATGAATTTTTAATGAAATTTTAATGTGGCTTAAACTCCTGAAGGGAGGTGGGCAGCGGACATGAGAAGTGCGCCTGCTGCCCTGTTGCGAGCGTGCCGAGGAGCAGGCCCGGTTCTAATGCCTATTTTTGCGGTTCCTGCTTTTTGCATCTTTCTCTATGTCCCTCGCCACTACTTACTCGCCCACCGACGTTGAAGCCAAATGGTACCAGCGTTGGCAGGAGCAGGGCTTTTTCAAGGCCAAACCCAATCCTAAGAAAACGCCCTACACCGTTGTTATCCCGCCGCCCAACGTGACCGGCGTGCTCCACATGGGGCACATGCTCAATAACACGATTCAGGACGTGCTGGTGCGCCGGGCCCGCATGCAGGGCAAGGAAGCCTGCTGGGTGCCCGGTACCGACCACGCCAGCATTGCCACCGAGGCCAAGGTAGTAGCCCTGCTGAAGGAGCAGGGCATCGCCAAAAGTGACCTCACCCGCGAGCAATTTCTGGCCCACGCCTTCGAGTGGAAGGACAAGTACGGCGGCATTATTCTGGAGCAGCTCAAGAAGCTGGGCGCGTCCTGCGACTGGGACCGCACGCGCTTCACCATGGAGCCCGACCTGACCGATGCCGTGCTCCGCGTATTCGTGGACCTCTACAATAAAGGCCTTATTTACCGTGGTGTACGCATGGTGAACTGGGACCCCGAAGGCCGCACCGCCATCTCCGATGAGGAGGTGATTGCCAAGGATGTGCAGGCCAAAATGTACTATCTGAACTACGCGGTAGTAGGGCAGGAGGGCCAGTTCCTGACCGTGGCTACCTCGCGGCCCGAAACGATTATGGCCGACGTGGCCGTGGCCGTAAACCCCAATGACCCGCGTTTTGCCCACCTGGCGGGCCAGTCGGTGCGCATCCCGTTGCTGGGCCGCGAAATCCCGGTGATTTTTGACGAGTACGTGTCCATCGATTTCGGTACCGGCGCGCTGAAAGTGACGCCCGCGCACGACCTGAACGACTACGAGCTGGGCGTGAAGCACAACCTGCCCGTTATCGACATTCTGGCCGACAACGGCACGCTGAACGAGAAAGCCGTACTCTACGTGGGCCAGGACCGGTTTGCGGCGCGCAAGCAAATCGCCAAAGACCTCCAGGAAGCCGGGCTGCTCGTTAAAATCGAGGAGTACGCCAGCATCGTGCAGACTTCGGAGCGCACCAAGGCCGTGATTGAGCCCAAGCTCTCCTTGCAGTGGTTCATGAAAATGGAGCACCTGGCCAAGCCCGCCCTGGATGCCGTGGAAAACGACACCGTGCGCCTGCATCCGCCCAAGTTTAAGAACATGTACCGGGCCTGGATGGAGAACGTGCGCGACTGGTGCATCTCGCGCCAGCTGTGGTGGGGCCAGCAGATTCCGGCCTACTACCTGCCCGATGGCACGTTCGTAGTAGCCCTCACGGCCGAGGACGCGCTGAACCAGGCCCGCGCCCAAAGCGGCAAGGCCGATTTGCAGCTCAGCGACCTGCGCCAGGACGAGGACGTGCTCGATACCTGGTTTTCGTCGTGGCTGTGGCCCATTTCAGTGTTCGATGGTTTTAAAGACCCCGACAACGCCGACATCAACTATTTCTACCCCACCAACGACCTGGTGACGGGGCCCGACATCCTGTTTTTCTGGGTAGCCCGCATGATAATGGCCGGCATCGAGTACCGCCAGGAGGTGCCGTTTAAGAACGTGTACCTCACCGGCATCGTGCGCGATGCCCAGGGCCGCAAGATGAGCAAGCAGCTCGGCAACTCGCCCGACCCGCTCGACCTCATCGCCCAATACGGGGCCGATGGCGTGCGCACCGGCATGCTGTTCTCGGCCCCGGCCGGCAACGACCTGCTCTATGATATCAAGCTGGTGGAGCAGGGCCGCAACTTCTCGAACAAGCTCTGGAACGCCTTCCGCCTCGTGAAAGGCTGGGAAGTGGATGCCTCCCTGCCTTTTGTGAATGAGAAGGCGGTGACGTGGTTCAATGCCAGGCTGCAGGCCGCCATTGTCGAGATGGACGACCATTTCGAGAAGTTCCGGATGAGCGACGCACTGATGACCATCTACAAGCTGGTGTGGGATGATTTCTGCGCCCTGTACCTGGAAATGGTGAAGCCGGCCTACCAGCACCCCATCGATACCGAAACCCTGCGCCACACCACGGCCTACCTCGAAACGCTGCTCAAGCTGCTACACCCCTTCATGCCCTTCATTACCGAAGAGCTTTGGCACGAGCTGGCCGAGCGCGGCCCCCGCGACTACGTGACCGTGGCCCCCTGGCCCCGCGCCACCGCCCCCGCCAACAGCGCCGAAACCCTGGCCAACATGGACAAAGCGCTGGCCATCGTGGCCAGCATCCGCAGCGTGCGCAACCAGAAGAACCTCGGCCCTAATAAGCCCTTAGCCCTGGTGGCTAAAACCGACGACCCCGCGCTGCTGTCCGATTACGACGGCATTATCCGCAAGCTGGGTAGCATTTCGGAGGTGAGTTTGGCCGATGCCGGCCCGGCCGCCTCGGTGAGTTTCGTGCTGGGCGGCAGCGAGTTCTTCATCCCGCTCGAAGGCCACATTGATATGGCGGCCGAGCGCACCCGCCTCGAAAAAGAGCTGGAGTATGCCCAGGGCTTTCGCGACTCGGTGCAGAAAAAGCTGGGTAACGAGAAGTTTGCCCAAAATGCCAAACCCGACGTGCTGGAGCGTGAGCGCCAGAAGCTGGCCGATGCTGAAACTAAAATTGTGGCGCTGGAACAGGCCCTGAAGGCGTTGTAAAAGACAATTGCATTTAACAAAAAACCGCTTCCTGGCTCAGGAAGCGGTTTTTTGCATTTAGTATTCCCCGTGATAAAATCTATTGCGGTACGCCACCCTGCTGTTTCTTCTGGAGCGGAGCCAATTGGTTTTGCAGTTGGAAGGTGACTTTCTCGCAATCCTGGAAGCGCTTCTCGGACAACTGTAACGCTTTTTCGGTGGCCGTGAGCTGTTGGTATAAATAGCCGATGAGGCCGAGGGCCAGCACCAGCGCCCCGAGGAAAACAAGGTTCTTCATGATTCAAAGGAATAATAAAATAGAACGTCATGCTGAGCTTGTCGAAGCATCTCTATCGCAACACTAAAACTGATTAGTGGCGCGGTAGAGATGCTTCGGCAAGCTCAGCATGACGTTCCAAATAAGTTGTCAAAGGCCCTAAATAGCCGTATTCGGGTCGAACTGCTCCAGATAATCGGCTACTTTGCGCACGAACATGCCGCCGAGCGAGCCATCCACCACACGGTGGTCGTAGCTGTGCGAGAGGAACATGAACTGGCGCACGCCAATCAAGTCGCCCTGCGGCGTTTCAATCACGGCGGGCTTCTTCTTAATCGCGCCCACGGCCATGATGGCCACCTGCGGCTGCATGATGATGGGCGTGCCCATCACGTTGCCGAACGAGCCCACGTTGCTCAGCGTGTAGGTGCCGCCTTCCAGGTCCTCGGGCTTCAGCTTGTTGGCGCGGGCGCGGTTGGCCAGGTCGTTCATCTTCTTGCTCAGCCCGTTCAGGTTGAGCTGGTCGGCGTTGTGGATGACCGGCACAATCAGGTTGCCGCTGGGCAGGGCCACGGCCACGCCAATGTTGATGTCGCGCTTCTTGATGATGTAGTCGCCATCAATCGACACATTAATCAACGGGAAATCCTGAATGGCGCGGGCCACGGCCTGAATGAAGATGGGCGTGAAGGTGAGGTTTTCGCCTTCGCGCTTCTTGTAGGCATCCTTGTGCTTGTTGCGCCAGTTCACGATGGTCGTCACGTCGGCTTCCACGAAGCTGGTGACGTGGGGCGAAATGCGTACCGAATCAACCATGCGCTGCGCAATCATCTTGCGCATCCGGTCCATCTCAATCAGCTCCTGGCCGCCGCTCACGCTCGGCACGGGCTTCACGCTGGCAGCCGGGGCGACGGTAGCCGCAGCAGCCGGAGCGGCTTGGGGCTGGGCGGCGGGGGCCGGGACCGCAACCGGAGCTGCCGGGGCCGCAGCGGCCGTCAGCGGCTGCTTGCCACCGGCTACGTAGTCCAGAATATCTTTCTTGGTCACGCGGCCTTCTTTGCCAGTGCCGGGCAGGTACTCCAGGTCGCTCATGCTCACGCTTTCTTCGCGGGCAATGCTCAGCACCAGCGGCGAAAGGAAGCGGCCGGGCTGATGGACGGCTCCCGCCGTTTGCACGGCCTGGGGGTCGGAGGGCTCGGGCAGGTAGGGCACGACGCTACCGTTGCTGGATGGGGCAGGGGCGGCCTGCGGAGCGGTGGGGGCACTGGCTGGCGCGGCGGCACCAGCGGCAGCCGCATCGGTTTCCATGATGGCGATGGGCGCGCCCACGGCCACTACCTGGCCTTCCTGCACCAGAATTTCCGTCAATACACCCGCGTAGATGGCGGGGACTTCGGTGTCAACTTTATCGGTGGCCACTTCCAGTACTGATTCGTCCTGCTCAATGGTGTCGCCAACTTGCTTGAGCCATTTCAGGACGGTGCCTTCCATGATGCTTTCGCCCATTTTGGGCATCGTCATTTCCACTCGTGCCATATTAGGAGGGGTATTTGGGGAATTAGGGTGGGGTGGGAGTTTTAGTGCAGCAAAGGTAGCCAGAAAGCCGAACGCCCCCGGCGCATTGGGCACCGGGGGCGTTTTAATATTTACTGATTCGACAGCACGTCGCGCGTAGTGCGGTGGAAGTGCTTGCGGCGCAGCTTCCGACGGATGTCGGGCGGCAATCCCCAGCCCTCAGCGTAGAGTTTGAGCACAGACACCTCATTTTCGACGCTGTACCGACTATCCTTTAGCATGCCCACCCCGTAAAAAACAGCGCTCCCCAGCGCATCCGGGCGTTTTTCAACCCTGGTGGAGCGGTTAGCACTCTGTTGAACGTACTTGGTGCGGCTGGCCGCGCTATACCCGGCCGCCAACAGGCCAGCACCACTGGCACGCTTCTCCCGAAACAGTTTGCGTACCGCAAAAACGGTGTCGCGGCCCGGCTTTGGCGGGGCAGTTTGTGCCATCGCAAAACTGCCACAGCCCAGCGCAGCCAGCAGAAGCAGATGCACGCGAAGAGAATGAATGGCCATCGACTTGAAAAAAATGAAAGTGGCTAAAGCTCCTAATCAGAAGCCTTAGCCACTTTCGGGGATTGCAGGAGATGTCGTATTGATTTGGGCCGATTATTCCACCGTGATTACGGGAATACCTTCCTCATTCAAATCGCCGCCGCTTTCCGGGGCGTTGGCCTGGTAGTTTGTGAAGCAGATGGTCTTGTTGCTGGCGAATTGGCTTTTCGGGTCATTGATGATGATGACATGCTCGAAAGTGCCAAATTCCTTGCCTTCGTAAAGCAGCGTCTTTTTGATGCCCAAACCTGGTTTGTTCAACACATCAACGTACGTGGACCGACCCACGCCTTTAGGACCAGGCTTGGCGTAGAGCACGGTGGTTTCGATGTTGCCATTGCAGGAGTCGGTGCAGGCAGTGAGGGCAATAGACACACCAATTAAAATGAGAGAAGAAAAAAGGCGAGTAGATGTAATAATTTGCATGAAGTGCAGTGCTTAGTAAGTTCTAAAATGTTGTTCGTGAAATTCATGTAGAATTCGCGAAAGTGCCGGGTTGCGAATCGTATCGATACGAGCTTGATTCTTGGATAGGTCATCCTGAATGACAACCCGATTTAGTAAATAGAATTTTAGCGCTTCAATAAATTGCGTTTTGTCATATGAATAGCCATTTACAACGCCTCCGTAAATTTTAAATGACTTGGGGGCCGTGTCAAGTGCCAGATATTGCTGCTTATAGTAAACGATATTATTTGCCACCGGCAATTCCCCTTCATTTGCCGCTCCCAAGGGAAAAAAGCTTTGATGGCGTTTCGATTTCTTTAAAAATAGAATTTCGCGTTGCCCAGTCTTGTAAGAAGCAAAACGAAAAGCGCAAGTCCAATCCTTAAATTTTTCAATATTTGCCGACCCAGGAGGAACGCCCTTTATGGCCTGCAAGACTTTTACAGTTATGTGATTTTTGCGCACTGCGGTGATTTCGGCATACACAATCAAATCAGAGTTGTCTATCAGCTCAGCCAGTAGTGTGGGCTCGTAGTCTGCATAAGCTGTGAAGTGACAAAATACCGCAAGTAGCGCTAGCATCAGAAGCTTCTTCATGGTGGCACCCCTATTAGATTTAAAACAATAACGCCTAACCACAGGTGGTCAGGCGTTATTGTTTTCTTAATTGGCTAACCGCCTAAATGGTCGAAAAATCGAACGACTGCTCCAAAAATGCCGTCGTGAAATTTCCTTCGCGGAACTGCTCGTTATCCATCAGCGCCAGGTGGAAGGGAATGGTCGTTTTCACGCCTTCCACCACGAACTCGCTGAGGGCACGCTTCATTTTCACGATGCACTCCTCACGGGTTTGGGCCACGGTGATGAGCTTGGCAATCATCGAGTCGTAGTTGGGCGGGATGGTGTAGCCCGCGTACACGTGCGTATCGACGCGCACGCCGTGGCCGCCGGGGATGTGCAGCGTAGTGATTTTGCCAGGGGCGGGGCGGAAGTTATTGCGCGGGTCTTCGGCGTTGATGCGGCACTCCATGGCGTGCATCTTCGGGAAGTAGTTTTTGCCCGAAATCGGGATGCCCGCCGCCACCTTGATTTGCTCCTTGATGAGGTCGTAGTTGATGATTTCCTCGGTCACGGGGTGCTCCACCTGGATGCGGGTGTTCATCTCCATGAAGTAGAAATCCCGGTTTTTATCCACCAGAAACTCAATCGTGCCCACGCCTTCGTAGCCGATGGCCGAAGCGCCGGCAATGGCCGCCTTGCCCATTTTCTCACGCAGCGCATCCGTCATAAACGGCGAAGGGGCCTCCTCCACCAGTTTCTGGTGGCGGCGCTGGATGCTGCAGTCGCGCTCCGAGAGGTGGCAGACGTGGCCGAACTGGTCGCCCACCAGCTGCACCTCAATGTGGCGCGGCTCCACCACGAACTTCTCCAGGTACATACCGTCGTTGCCGAAGGCCGCCTTCGATTCCGTGCGGGCATCGTCCCAGGCTTTCTGAAATTCGTCGTCGGAATGAATGATGCGCATGCCGCGCCCGCCGCCGCCCGCCGTGGCCTTGATGATGACGGGGTACTTGATTTTGTTGGCAATTTTCTTGCCCTGCTCCACTGAGTCGAGCAGGCCCACCGAGCCCGGAATGCAGGGCACGCCGGCCTTAATCATCGTGGCTTTGGCCGTGGCCTTGTCGCCCATCTGGTTAATCATCTCGGGCGAGGCCCCGATGAACTTGATGCCGTTTTCAGCGCAGATGCGCGAGAATTCCGCGTTTTCGCTCAGGAAACCGTAGCCGGGGTGAATGGCGTCGGCGTTGGTGATTTCGGCGGCCGCAATCAGGTTGGGCATGCTCAGGTACGACTGCGCCGAGGCGGGCGGGCCGATGCACACGGCCTCATCCGCAAACTTCACATGCAGGCTTTCCTTATCGGCAGTCGAGTACACGGCCACCGTTTTGATGCCCATTTCCTTGCAGGTGCGGATAATGCGCAGGGCAATTTCGCCCCGGTTAGCAATGAGTATTTTCTTGAACATTGGGTGGGAAGTTCTGGGGTAAAACCTGTCATCCTGAGCGGAGCGAAGGACCTTGCCAGGACAGAACGATTTGCAGTAATCAAACGAAATACTGCAAACTGTTCGCTCGTGATAAGGTCCTTCGCAAGCTCAGGATGACGGATAACAAATGACAAACGGGAGTAACTATTCAATCAAGAACAACGGCTGGTCATACTCCACCGGCGTGGCATTCTCTACCAGGGCTTTCACGATGCGGCCGCTTTCTTCGGCTTCAATTTCGTTGAACAGCTTCATGGCTTCAATAATGCAGATAACCTGGCCCTTCTCCACCATGTCGCCCACCTGTACAAAGGAGGGAGTGTCGGGGCCGCTGCTGCGGTAAAAAGTACCAATCATGGGCGCTTTCAGGGACTTGGTATTGCCGGCAGGAGCTTCGGCAGCAGCCGGTGCGGGGGCAGCGGCCAGGGCCGAGGCGACGGGTGCTGCTGCCGGAGCCGGCGCAGCGGCGGCGGCCGGAGCAGCCATGCTCACAATCTGCTTGGTGTTGGGGTCGCGCTGAACCGAGATTTTAAACTCCTCGGTTTCAATGTTGACCTTGTTGAGGCCCGATTTGGCGATAAAATCGAGCAACTCCTGTAATTCTTTAGCTTTCATGGAAGCGTCCTTTTTGGGCGGGTTTGACATCTTGATTAGCTGCTAGCTTTTAGCTGCTAGCTTTTGGCTTTTTTTGAAACATCAGCTAATAGCTAACAGCTATCGGCTAACAGCTTAACAAAAGCTACTTCACGCGCTCGACGTAGCTGTAGTCGCTGGTCTTGATGCGAATTTTGGTGTCCGTATCGATGAACAGCGGCACTTGAATGCGGGCCCCGGTTTCCACCGTGGCAGGCTTCAGCGTGTTAGTGGCGGTGTCACCCTTCAGGCCGGGCTCGGTGTACGTCACCACCAGGTCAACGGTGGTGGGCAGCTCTGCCGTCAGCGGCAGCTCGGTTTCGGCGTGCATGAGGATGGTTACTTCCTGGCCTTCCTTCATCAGGTCGGCGAAGGGCAGCATGGCCTCGGGCAGTACGACCTGCTCGAAGGTCGCATTGTCCATAAAGTTGTAGCCGTAATCGTCCTTGTAAAGGAACTGGTGGGGGCGCTGCTCCACGCGGGCCGTTTCCACCTTCACGCCGGCGTTGAAGGTGTTGTCGATGGTGCGGCCGGTTTTGATGTTGCGCATCTTGGTGCGCACGAAGGCGGGGCCTTTGCCGGGCTTCACGTGCTGAAACTCGGTGATTACGTGCAGCTCGTTGTTGTAATTGAGAACGAGGCCGTTGCGGAAGTCGGCGGTACTTGCCATTTTAGTTAAGCTATTAGCCGATAGCTGTTAGCTAGTGGCTGATTTTAGGTGGGTGTTTTGGAAGCAGGCGCTTAGCTGGGAGCAAGCCAACAGCTGGCGGTGGTTAAAATTACGGCAATATGAATGAGCTAACAGCCAGCAGCCATTAGCTAACAGCTACTTTATCGCCATCATAGGCCCACTTGAGGTAGATGGAACCCCAGGTGAAGCCGCCGCCAAAGGCCGCCAGCACGAGGTTATCGCCGCGGTGCAGCTGGCTTTCATAGTCGGCCAGGCACAGCGGAATGGTGGCGTTGGTGGTGTTGCCGTAGCGGTCAATGTTGAGCATCACCTTTTCCGGGCCTACGCCCATGCGGTTAGCGGTGGCGTCAATAATGCGCTTGTTGGCCTGGTGGGGCACCAGCCAGGCCACATCATCCTTGCTGAGGTGGTTGCGCTCCATCACCTGAGCGGCCACGTCGGCCATGCTTTTCACGGCAAACTTGAATACCGTGGCCCCTTCCTGGTAGATGTAGTGCTCCTTGTTATCCACGGTGGCGTGGGACGGGGGGCGGCGGCTGCCGCCGGCTTTCTGATGCAGGTAAGACTCGCCGCTGCCATCGGTGCGCAGCACATGGTCGAGAATGCCGAAACCATCGGTGCTGGGCTCAAGGAGCACCGCTGCGGCGGCATCCCCGAAGAGAATGCAGTTGGCGCGGTCGGTGTAGTCCACGATGGCCGACATTTTATCGGCCCCCACCACAATCACCTTTTTGTAAGTGCCTGCCTGAATGAACTGCGCGGCCGTCGCCAGGGCGAACAGAAAGCTCGAGCAGGCCGCATTCAGGTCATAGCTGAATGCACGGGTAATACCCACGCCATTGGAAATGATGTTGGCCGTGGCCGGGAACAGCACATCGGGGGTGGTAGTTGCGCAAATCAAGAGTTCCACGTCCTCGGGGTTAGTGCCGGTTTTGTCGAGCAGCTGCTGCACGGCCTTGATGCCCATCACCGAAGTGCCCTGGTTGTCACCCTTCAGAATGCGCCGCTCCCGGATACCCGTTCGCGACATTATCCACTCGTCGTTGGTATCCACCAGCCTTTCCAGCTCGGCATTGGTGAGCACATAGTCGGGTACATAGGCACCCACACCAGTGATGGCAGCAGTAATCTTCATACGGGCAAAAGTAGGCGGGGCAGGCGAAAAATGGGAATCAGGGCCGAAGCAGAACCGTTAGCGGGCACGCAACACCCCGACAGTGAGCCAACAAGCGTCTAAAAAAAATCCGGCCGGAGCCGGAGGTTTTTCCACCGCCTGGGGCAGGGTTCAAGACTTAAAAGTAGCCTTAATTTGGTCAACAATCCCCGACTCGGCCATGTTGAAGCCCTGCACCAGCATATTGCCAATGGCGCGGGGCGTGCTCCGGCCGTGCCCGATGATGGCATTGTCGTTGATGCCCAGGATGGGCGAACCGCCCACGGCCTCGTAGTTGAACTTGTCGAAGAACGGGTCGTGCATGTGCTTTTCCTCCATCATCTCGTAGATGGACTCGGCCATTTTCAGCAGGATATTACCCGTGAAGCCGTCGCACACCACCACATCGGCCTTCTCGTTGAACATATCACGGCCTTCGATATTGCCCACGAAATGAACGTGCGGGTTGGCCTTGAGCAGCTGGTGCGCGGCCTGGGTGATAGGCGTGCCCTTGCCTTCTTCTTCGCCCAGGTTCACGAGGCCCACTTTGGGCTGCGCGATGCCCAGCACGTACTTGGCGTAGAGTGAACCCAGCTCGCCGAACTGCTCAAGCATTTCGGGCTTGCACTCGGCGTTGGCTCCCACATCGAGCAGGACGCCGAAGCCACCGGCCAGCTTGGGAACGAAGTTGGCAATGGCGGGGCGCATCACGCCGGCCACGGCCTTCACCGTCAGCATCGAGCCTACGAGCATGGCTCCGGTGTTACCCGCCGAGCAGAAGGCGTCAACCTCGCCCGCGAGCAGCAGCTTGTAGCCCACGGCAATGCTGGAATCCTGCTTTTGTTGGAAGGCTTTGGCCGGGTGTTCGCCCATGTCGATGACCTGTGAGGCGGGCACAAATTCCAGCGCGGAGCCGGCGGGGCCGGCAGCCTGGAGCAGGGGCCGCACGGCATCTTCCTGACCAATAAGGACAATGGTGGCCCGGCCAGCGAGTTGTTCGGCTGCCAGGAGGGCACCCGCCACGGCGGCTTGGGGGGCGAAATCGCCGCCCATTGCGTCGAGGGCTATTTTCATGAAAAAGGTGTTAGGAGGAAGTACAGCGGAAAGCAAAAGTACCAAAAATCCGGCTTCGCTGGCTTAAAAAAGGAGCGAAGCCGGACCAAGTGGTGCCGCGAAGTAACAACCTGACGCGCTATTCGTCGTCGCCGGTAGTGTCGGCGGCGGGCGCAGCGCTCACCTTCGAGTAGTTTTTGATGGCCAGCTGGCCGTTGTGGTACAGGTCGCCGTCAACTACATAGGCCTTGTGGCGCAGGTGCAGCTCGCCCGTGTTGGGGCAAAGGGTCACCGCCTTGGGGGTCAGCTTGTAGTGGGTACGACGCTTGTCGCGAACGGCGGAAGAAGTGCGGCGCTTAGGATGAGCCATGGTTTTGTTGAATTAGGGGAGTTGAAGTTGGGTTGAGCGAGTGAGAACGACTCGGGGCGCTTAGTTCAAATTGCGCAGGGCGGCCCATCGTGGGTCGGCCGGCTCGTCGTCGTCGGGCTTATCATCGGCAGGACGGGTGCTGAAGATGAGCTTGGTCGGCGCGTCGGGGTTGTCGTCGGCCTCGTTTTGGAAGCGCGGGTGCAGCTTCTTCATGGGCAGGGCCAGACCGATGTAGTCGTATAAATGCTGGGCCAGGGGCAGGGTCTGGGTTTCGGGCGTGATTTGCAGCACGTTGTCGTCCAGTTCCTTGGCCTCGTCGCCAAAGCGTACCAGCAGCTGCTCGTCAATCTCGAGTGGCTGGTCGAACTCATCCAGGCTCCGGTCGCACGTCAGGCGCACGGTGCCGGTGATGTGGAAGTTCAAGGTCATCAGCCGCTCGGTTTTCAGCAGCTCCACCTCGGCGTGCAAGTTGCCCTGCTCGACCAGGGGCTGGTCGAATAAGGCGAAGAAATCGGGACCCAGCTCGTACTCAAAGTGGTGCGTTTTCAGCGCCAGCTTGGCAAGATTGAGGTCGTATTGGCTTTCTTTTTTCACGGTCGGCTGGATAGCAGGGGGCAAAAGTAGTGAAAATCCGGCTTTTTGCCAAAAAAACCACCCAAGTTTCTGCGCGATAACCGGCCTGGGCAGCCAATTGGCAGTTAGCGGGCCGAGCGCGGCTGCGCGGCTTCCCAGCGTTTCTGCCAGATTTCACAGGCCTGGTAAACGGCGGCCCGGAACGACGACTCGTCGGCCTTATACTGGCCGGCGATGCCGTAGGCGGTGCCGTGGTCGGGCGAGGTGCGCACTACCGATAGGCCGGCGGTGAAGTTCACGCCGCGCTCAAAGGCCATGAGCTTGAAGGGAATCAGGCCCTGGTCGTGGTAGAGGGCGAGGGTGGCATCGAACTGCCGGAACTGCTGGGTGCCGAAGTAGCCATCGGCCGGAAAAGGGCCGAAAACGAGGTGGCCGTCGTGGGCAAACTGCTGGATGACGGGCGACACAATGTCGCCTTCCTCGCGGCCCAGTAGGCCGTTTTCGCCGGCGTGGGGGTTGAGGCCCAGCACCGCGATGCGCGGCTTGAGAATGCCAAAGTCCTGCTTCAGCGACTTGAGCAGCAGCGTGATTTTAGTGCGCAGCAGCTCCGGAGTGAGGCGGGCAGCCACGTCTTTCAGCGGAATGTGGCCGGTGACGGTGGCAATGCGCAATCCTTCATCAACCAGAAACATGAGGCTCTCGGGGGCCTCGAAGTAGCTGGTGAGAAACTCGGTGTGGCCGGGGAAGCGGAAGTCGTCGGCCTGGGTATTGTCCTTGCTGATGGGAGCCGTGACGATGGCATCGAGCTTGCCGGCCTTGAGGTCGCGGGCGGCGCAGAGCAGGCTCTCGCGGGCGGCCGCGCCGGTGGCGGGGGAGGGCTGGCCGGGGGCCAGGGCAAAGTCCTCGTCCCAGCAGGTCACGGCGTTGAGGCGGCCGGGGGCAATGTCGGCCACGTCGCGTAGCTGCCGGAAGGTGAGGTGCTCGGCATCGGCCGGGGTGGGGAAGTCATCAAATAGCGCCGTCGCCGTGCCGTAGATAACCGGCGTGCAGATTTTAAGCAGCCGCTCATCGAGCAGCGTTTTGTAGATGACTTCGGGGCCGATACCGGCGAGGTCGCCGACGGAGAAGCCTATTCTAGGTGCTTGGTGCTTGGTGCTTGGTGCTTGGTTCATTTTGTTCGGGAGGGGGTCAGGTCAGGCGCTGACGGTAATGATTGATGAAGCCATTAAGCAGCTTCTTACAGCTTGTTACGAGCAGAAACAAGGCTTCTGCGGTTGCGGGCGGCACATAACTCAGGTCGAGGGCAACGTAAACCTGCGTTTCCACCTCATAGAGAGAGCCGCGGGTGACGAACAAGAAGTTGATAGTGTCGCGTGGGGTTTGCCGGCCACAGCCTTCGGCAATGTTGGAAGGAACCGAGACGGCTGCTCGGCGAAGCTGGTTGGTCAAGCCAAATAGCTCCTCTTTTGGAAAAAGCTGAGTAATGGCATACACCTCGGCAACCAGCTTGCGGGTAAGCTGCCATACTTCGAGGTTGGTGTAAGGTTTATTCTCCTTGTCCATGCACCAGCAATTTTAAGCCAAGCACCAAGCACTATGCACCAAGCACCATTTTAAGGAACTCATACAGCAGGCGCACACCGGTGCCGGTACCGCCTTTGCCGCGGTAGCTTTCGGCGGCGGTGAGGTAGGCCGGGCCGGCGATGTCGAGGTGAATCCAGGGGTAGCCTTCGGCGAAGCGCTCCAGGAATTTGGCGGCTGAAATCTGGCCGGCTTCGCCTTTGCCCAGGTTGCTGAGGTCGGCGATGTCGGATTTGATATGGTCAGCATATTCATCCCAGAGGGGGAATTCCACGAGGCGCTCATGTACCGTGTAGCCGGCTTCGGAGAGCTGCTGCATGGTGGCCGTATCGGCGGTGCCCATCACGGCGGAGGCTTCGGTGGCCAGGGCGCGTACGGCGGCCCCGGTGAGGGTGGCCAGGTCGATAACCAGCGCGGGCTCGTAGCGCTTGGCGAAGCTGAGGGCATCGGCCAGGAGCAGGCGGCCTTCGGCGTCGGTATTTTTTACTTCGACGGTGAGGCCGCTGTGCATGGTGATGACATCGCCGGGGGCGTAGGCGAGGCCGCCGGGGCGGTTGTCGGTAGCGGGCACGAGGCCGATGACGTGCAGCGGAACCTGGTTTTTGGCCAGGGCGAAGAGGGTGCCGGCCACGGCCGCGCCGCCGGCCATGTCGCACTTCATCATGTCCATGCTGTTGGGCGTGGGCTTGAGGCTGAGGCCGCCGGTATCAAACACTACGCCTTTGCCCACCAGCACATAGGGCTTGGTATTTTTAGCATTGGCGGGCTTGTATTCGAGGATGCTGAAGGTGGGCGGCTCGGGCGAGCCGAGGTTCACGGCGAGCAGGCCGCCCATGCGCAGGGCTTCGATTTTGGCCAGGTCGAGGATGTCGGTGGTGTAGCCGGCCCGGTCGCCGGCTTCGGCCATGCGCTCGGCAAACTGCACGGCGTTGAGCTTATTGAGCGGGGCATTGACGAGGTCGCGGGCCAGGAGTACGCCTTGCAGCAGGCCGTCGAGCTCATGAATTTGAGCAGCAGTGGCCGATTTACCCACGAGGTAAACGTGGGTCAGGGCCGGGGCTTTGCGCGACTTTACATCGGTTTTGTAGCCTTCGAACTGGTAGGCAGTCAGGGCCAGGCCTTCGGCCAGCAGCAGGGCGGCGTTGGCCGTTTCGCTCTGGTTCACAATGAATACCTCGGCCACCTTTTGGGCTTTCAGCAAACCGTGCAGGGTGTGGCCGGCGCGGCGCAGCTGCTCGGCTACCTGGGCGGGGGTAGGCTTATCGGCCAGCACCACGAAGAAGTGGTGATGGCTGAAATGGTTGAGGTGAACGAGCTTCTGGTCGTCGGCCAGCGCGGCGGCTACGTACTGCTTTGCTTCGGTGGAAAGGTCGCCAGCGGCGGCGGCAGGCAGGGTAGCGGTGCCGTGGGGCAGAATGAAAACCTGGTTGGACTGGGCCGGCGCGGCGGCCGCGTGAGCGAGGGCTAAGGACATAAGCGAAGATGAAGGCCGTAGATTTGAGGCCGCAAGGTACTGTTTAGGTAGCGAGGTTTTTCTGACGCTAGGAATAGAACGTCGCACCAATACAAACAGCCCGTCATGCAGAGCGCAGCGAAGCATCTTTACCGCAGTGGTAATTAATGCTTCCAAAATGAAGCGGTAAAGATGCTTCGCTGCGCTCTGCACGACGGGCTATCAAATCCTTTTAACTCTTCACTCCCGTGAATACCGTTCGTCCCAAAAAGCACCTGGGCCAGCACTTTCTGGCCGACCCCAACATTGCCCGCAACATCGTGGGCGCTCTGCAACTGCCCGATGACGTGCGGCAAGTACTCGAAATCGGTCCGGGGATGGGTGTGCTCACCAAGTACCTGCTCGAAAACCCCGCCTACCAGACCAGCGTGGTTGAGATTGATACCGAATCGGTAGCCTATCTGAAGGTGCATTACCCCGCGCTCGCCGACCGCATCTACGCCACCGACTTTCTGAAGCAGAGCCTGGCCACGATGTTTCCGGACCAGCCGCTGGCCATCATCGGCAACTTTCCTTACAATATCAGCAGCCAGATTTTTTTCGCCGTGCTCAATAATCGCCAGCAGGTGCGCGAGGTGGTGGGCATGATTCAGAAGGAAGTAGCCCAGCGCTTGGCCGAGCCGCCCGGCTCGAAAACCTACGGCATTCTGAGCGTGCTTTTGCAGGCGTATTATACCATTGACTACCTGTTTACGGTGCCGCCGCACGTGTTTGTGCCGCCGCCCAAAGTCGAGTCGGCCGTGGTGCGCCTGACGCGCAATGACACGGAGAAGCTGGACTGCGACGAGAAGCTCTTCTTTCGGGTAGTGAAGCAGGCGTTTCAGACGCGCCGCAAGACACTGCGCAACGCTTTGAAGCCCTTCGGAATGCCGGCCGAGGCCACCACGGACGCCATTTTTGATAAGCGGGCTGAGCAGCTTGGTGTGCTGGAGTTTGTGGGCCTCACGCAGCGCGTGGCCCAGCACCAGGCCAGTGGGGCCAGCCTGTCCGACCTTGATTTGAGCGACATCCCGGAATAAAACCGATTCAGAAAATCAATGAATACCTGTCTCGTCATTGACGAAATGCATCCCTCGCTGCAACCGATGCTGCAAGGCATTGGCGTTTCAATCGACTATCAACCCAACCTGACGGCCGCCGAAGTGCCCGCCGCCCTGGCCGCGCAGCCCTACGAGGGCCTGGTGGTGCGGAGCAAGCTGCGCGTCACCGCCGACTTGCTGGCCCACGGCCCACGGCTGCGCTACGTGGCCCGCGCCGGAGCCGGCACCGACAATATCGACGAGCCCGCGATGGCGGCGGCCGGTGTCACGCTGCTCAATGCGCCCGAGGGCAACCGCGACGCGGTGGGCGAGTTTGCCGTGGGTTTGCTGCTGGCGCTGTTGCGCAACATTGCCCGCGCCGACTATGAGGTACGCCAGGGCCTGTGGCAGCGCGAAGCCAACCGGGGCGAAGAAATCGGGGGCAAGACCATCGGGCTGCTCGGTTATGGCCACATGGGCCGGGCGCTGGCGCGGCGGCTCAGCGCGTTTGGCTGCACCGTGCTGGCGCACGACAGCAACCCGGCGGTGCTGGCCGACCAGTACGCCACGCTGGTGCCACTAGCCGAATTGCAGGCGCGAACCGAGGTGCTCAGCCTGCACATTCCGTACTCACCACCCAACCATCATTTTATGGATGAGGCTTTTCTGGCCGCGTTTGCCAAGCCTATTTGGGTGCTGAATACGGCGCGGGGCGAAGTGCTGAACCATGCCGCGCTGGTGGCAGGGCTGCAGGCCGGCACCGTGCGCGGCGCGGCCCTCGATGTGCTCGATAACGAGAAGCTGTGGCAGCTGACGGCCGCGCAGCAGGCCAACTTTGAATTTCTGAAAAGAGCTCCCAATGTGGTGCTGACGCCCCACGTAGGCGGCTGGACGCACGAGAGCTACGCCCGCATAAACGAGGTGCTGGTGGAGAAAATTCGGGCCTTTCGGGCGGGCCCGGCGGGCCAAACGGCGGGGAGCTAATTGCTTTTGCGTATCTTTGCAAGGAACCTAAGGAGGGAGAACGGTTGGCAGTGCCAGCCGTTCTCCTTGCTTTTTAGCCAAACCGTTCAGCATCTACTCTTATGGCCACCACCATCAATTACTACACCCCCGAGGGCCTGCAAAAACTCAAGGATGACCTCCAGGACCTCAAAGTTCGGGGCCGGGCCAAAGCGGCCGAAGACCTGCGCGAAGCCCGCGACAAAGGCGACCTGAGCGAGAACGCCGAGTACGACGCCGCCAAGGACGCCCAGGGCCTGCTGGAGCTCAAAATTTCCAAGCTCGAAGAAGTAGTGGGCAACGCCCGCGTCATCGATGAAACCAACATGGACTTCAGCAAGGTGCTCATCATGAGCAAGGTGAAGCTGAAAAATCTGAAAAATAACATGGTGCTCGACTACACGCTCGTGGCCGAGGAAGAAGCCAATCTGGCCGCCGGAAAAATCTCGGTGAAGTCGCCGATTGGCAAGGGTTTGCTGGGTAAATCGGCCGGCGACCTGGCCGAAATTACCGTGCCGGCCGGCAAGCTGCAGTTTGAGATTCTGGAGATTTCCAGGTAGTTGTCAGTTGCTCGTTGTCAGTTGTTAGGGTAGCACCGCGAGGTGCTGCCCTTTCTCTTTTTAGGGCGAAGGCCGATGCTGGGACGCAGGTTCTCGTTTATTTGTATCAGCGACCTGACAATTGACAACCAGTAACTGATAACTAACCCGCCCATGCCTTCGATTTTCTCCCGCATCGTTTCCGGCGAACTGCCGGCCTTCAAAGTAGCCGAAGACGGCCGCCACCTGGCGTTTCTCGACATCACGCCGCTGGTGGAAGGCCACGTATTGGTGATTCCCAAGAAGGAAGTCGACTACATCTTTGATTTGCCGGCCGATGAGCTGGCCGGCCTGCACGTATTTGCGCAGCGCGTGGCCAGGGGCGTGCAGGCGGCCGTGCCGTGCAAGCGTATCGGCGTGGCCGTGATTGGGCTGGAAGTGCCGCACGCCCACATTCACCTCATTCCGATGAATAAAGTATCGGATATGAACTTCGCTAATCCCAAAATAAAAGTGCCCGAGGCCCGGATGCAGGAGCTGGCCGCCGCCATCGCGGCTAAGGTGGAAGGCGGCAGCGGCCTGAGCGAAGCCAAACCCGCCGCCGGTTCCGGCAGCGCCGCTACCGTACCGCCGTCGCTGCTGAAGCAGGTGGAAGGGCTGCATTTTATGAGCGAATCGGATGCGCCGCTGGAGGCCGTGGCCTACGCCGCGCCCGGCGGCGAGCTGACCAATGCCGCGCTGCTCAAGCTGCTGGGCGAGCCCGTCGGTGCCAACGTGGAGACCGTGGAGCTCACGCAGTTCCTGCGCAACCACACGGCCGATGACGGCGTGCTGGAAGACGTGGCGCTGGCCAACCGCTACAAGGCCCTGCAAATGTTCATGAAGCAGGACATGGATGGCGTGCAGGTATTCAGGGTGGGCAAGGGGCCGCAAATCCACGCTTATGCGCTGGGCCGGATGATGGACGGCACGCTGGCCGGCTTCAAAACCGTGCTGACGGAGACCTAGGGGCCTAAGCTCCCGATTCGGGAAAGTGCTGTTGTCCGTGCAACGCTGGGGGCCGGCGGTTGTATGTGAGGGTGTTTCCACATTCACATCAACCAAATATTTATGTGCCGCCTATTACTGCTTGCCATTTTTTTGCTTCATGCCGCTAGCGCCTGGGCCCTCAAGCCCAGCCGGGAATGGATTGCCACGCCTGATTCGCTGGGCCTGGAATACCAAACCGTGGTCCTGACCACGCCCGACCATGCCCAGCTGGCCGGCTGGATAGTGGAGCCCGCCGCCAACGTGCCCGACCAGCACACGACGATGGTCATGGCCTACGGCGACATGAACAACATGTCGTATTTCCTGTACCAAGCGCGGGCGCTGAGCCAGGGCGGCTACCGCGTGTACCTGTTCGACTACCGGGGCTTTGGGCACAGCAGCGACTTTGCCATCGAGCGGCAGCGGCTGTATTATGCCGAATTCACCACCGACCTGCGCACCGTACTGGCCGATGCCCGCCGGCGCTATCCGCGCAGTCGCACGGGTATCATCGGCTTTTCAATGGGCACTATTATGGGCTCGGAAGTGGCGGCCCAGGGCAAGTGCGACTTCTTCGTTGCCGAAGGCTACGTGGCCAACCCGCAGCGCATCGTGGCCGAGCAATTTGGGCGCTACCAGAAGACCGTGACGCTGCCCGCCGAGGCGGCCGAATACGCCCTGGTAGCCCGCCGCGTGCATTGCCCCTGGCTGCTGGTGGGCGGCATCGGCGACCACAAAACCCCGCTGGCCGATTCGGTACTGGTGGCCCGGCAAGTCCGGTGGCGGCAGCGGCGGCAGGTGCTCAGCTTCGAGGGCGACCACCAGGAAGGCTTCTACCGGCTGAGCGAGGCCGGGTACGGCGACCGGTACGTGCGGGAAGTGACGCGCTTTTTAGCCGGGAAACGGGCTTGAGAGGCTGTTTACAGCGGTTTCCAAGTCCGGGTGCCTTTTCGAAAGAAGGTAAAAGTTGAGAGTTAAAAGTTAAAACACAAACTGCCTGGGCTTCAACTTTTAACTCTCAACTCTGTACATTGACTTGGAAACAGCTTCTTAACCTCAGCCGGCCACCGAGGCAACGTTAGGTGTGGGTTGCCGGTCAGGAGCAGACGTGGGAACAACCCTGCGCCGTCATTCTTCCTGTTCCGATGAAAAAAGCACTGACCTTTCTGCTGATGAGGTGGGCTGTTTGCGCCTGCCAGCAACAACCCGCACCAGTGGCCACCGACCAGGTAAACACCCTGGTGGGCAATGCCGGCTACGTGGCCGCTACGGGCCACGCACCCACCACCGTCACCAACGACGATGCCCGGGTGCGGGCGCATCTGGCTTTCGCGGAGCGCCGGTTGCGTCAGTCGCCCGCCGCTGGCCTGAGCCCGGCGCTGGCCGCGCGCCGCGCCCACCTGCTCGATTTGCTGCACCGCTACTGGGTGGCGGGCGTGTTTCCGCGCAACTACGACTTTCCCGGCGAGCGGCGGCCGTGCTTCATCGACCGTGATGGCCGGCTCTGCGCCGTGGGCTTCCTGGTGGCCGAAACGGCGGGTCGGGCCGCGGCTGAGCGCATCAACGCCGCGCATCAATATGAGTTGATTGCCGACATGCGCACGCCCGCACTGGGCCAGTGGGTGCGGCATTCGGGGCTGACAAAAGTGGAATGCGCCCTCATCCAGCCAAGCTACGGCGCGCCCGTGAATACCCCCGCGCCGGTGCCGGTGCCGGTACCAACCAGCTACGCCGTGGGTTCGGCCGTGTGGGGCGGGGTGAACGTGATGCTGGCGGCGGCCAATGCCAGCCAGCTCAACCAAACCGGCGTGGGGCGCGGGGTAGCCTACGCAGGCGTACTCAGCGGCACCGGCCAGGTGCTGCTCGGGGCGCTGCGCCTGCGGGATGACGAGGCCGGCACCGGCTATTACATCGGCTGGAACCCGCCGGCGGGCAAGTCTCACGCGGCCGAGCGCACGGTGTCTTACGTGAATATCGGGGCGGGCACGGCTACCCTGGCGCTCGGCTTTTGGAACCTGCTGCACCACCGGCCGGCCGGTGCGGGGCGCACGGCGGTGGGCGTGGTCAATTACAACGGCAGCGGCTCGGGGCTGGTGCTGACGCGGCGGTTTTAGAGCGGCTTCCACCGTTTTCAAATCAATTAAAAATGAAGAATTAAAAATTAAAAAATGGCCCCTAAGTTTTTTAATTCTTAATTTTTAATTGATTTGAAAACTGCTCTGGGATGGTGTAAAGCGCGGAAATGATGGTCCGCGCTACTTCCTACTGTGCCCGACCAGTATCTACCAGCTTTTGCAGGCGGGCCTGAGTGTCGCGGGGGAGGGTACTGAGTAGGTCGAGGCCGGTGGCGGCTTCAATTTTATCCACCGAAGTCAGGTACTGCTTCCAGTCGGGGTTGATGGTGTTGTCGTTGGGCGTATCGATGGCGAGGACGCGCACGCTGGGGTCGGAGCTGATGCGCTGGAGGTCGTTCGTACCATCGGGCAAAATCACCATGACTTTCCAGAGGCGGGCGGGCACGGTGACGCGGCCCTGGTCGAGGGATTGGGCGAAGCCGTTGGTGCCGGTGCCGCCGCGCCCGTAGCTGCCCATGATGAGGTAGATTTCCTGGCCGCGCTGCACCTGCGAGCGGCCGTATTCTTCGAGGTGAGCCCAGGCCTGCTGGTTATTCCTGGGGGCCTGGGGCACCATGTTGGTCATGAGGAAGGTGGCCGAGTTGGCATCGAGGTCGGCGGTGCGGTCGCCGCTGGGGCAGTTGTGGCCTTTGTCGAAGCCGGAATTTTTATAGCTGGCGGGCGTTAGCTGGTAGAACTGCCGGGGCAGGGCGGCGTCGGGGCGAAAGTTGTTCTGGCGCGGGGCTTGGCCTACGTCGGCGCGGTCGAGGTGCCAGCTCACCCAGGTGGGAATGCCGCGCGGGGCATTGTAGCCGATGGTGAATTCGGGGTGGACGAGCAGGTAGTTGGTGGCGTTGGCGGGGTCGGAGGTGGCCCCGCTGGGGTTGCCCAGGGCGAGGTTGCTATCGTTGGGGTCCTGGGCCGGGGTTGTTGGTGCCTGGTTGTTTGTGCCTGGAGTTTGGCTATTGGTGCCTGGGGTTTGGGGCTGGTCGCGATTCTCAAAATAGCCTCCGGTTGCGCTGCCACCCACGGCCACGGCGGGGCCGGTAGCGGTTTCGAGGATGATGTCATCGATATCGAGCCGGGTTTTGGGGCCGCTGGTTTTGCGGATTTCCAGGCGCAGGGGCGAGTTGGCGAGCCCGGCAAAGACGTGCGGCGTGAGCACGGGGCCGCTGGTGAGCACGGGCGCGCCGGTGCGGGCAAAGCTGCGGCCGCCGTCGCGGCTCAGCCACAGCTCCCAGGTGCTGGGGCCATCGGTGCCATAGGCGGCGGCCGAAATGGTGATGCGGCGCACGCCGGCCTTCGCGTCGAAGCGCATCGAAAGCCGGCCCAGGCTGCGCAGGCGGGCGGCGCGCTCGCCGGCCTTGTGGTCCTGCGGGCTGCTGCCGATGAGGGCATCCTGAAAGTGCCAGGGGCCGGTGGCCAGCGGCTCGTCGGCTTCCTCGTAGGCACCCTTGCTGCCGGCTTCGAAGGTTTCGGGGAAGGGCGCCGGGGCTTGGGTGGTGGGCGGCGGGGTGGCGCGCGCGGTGGTGGCGGTTTCGGCGGGCTGCTGGGAGCAGGCGAGGAGGGTGAGGCTAAGGGCGGCGAGGTAGGCGGAAGCGTGCATGGGGCGAAGATATGGCCTCTCCGCGGGCAGTGGCTAGTTATTGGGCAGGCCCTGGGTACCGCCATTGCTGATGGCGTTCAGTTCGGCTCCCTTGGGCATGCCGCGCTGGTGGTGGTCATCGCGGGTGCGGGTGCTGTCGCGGGCCGTTTTGGCGTGGCCGTGGGGGTGCTTGTTGGGGTTCACGCCGTAGGGGATGCCGTCGGGCTTGTTGCCGCAGCCGGTGAGGAGCAGGAGGGAGAGCAGGCTGGCAAGGAGGGGCAAAGACATGAGCAGGGAGGCCGGATGATAGGGGAGGATTTACGGTGCCGTAGCGTTTCAGGGTGCGGTACGGGCCGTTTTTTTTGCGGCTACGGCCCGTGGCGGGGCGGAGCAGCGTAGCTTAGCCCGCACATTAAATCCTTCACCCTTTTAAAACCCCGAATTTTTATGGAACCCGAAGACAACCGCCTGACTCCCGCTCCCCGAGTGCTCCAAATTTCGGCCGAGGAAGCGGCCGAGGTGCAGGCCCGCTTCTTTGCCCAGGTGTATGGCTGGATGGCCGCCGGCCTGGGCCTGACCGGCGGCATTGCCCTGTTTGCGTCTTCCTCGCCCGAGTTGATGCAGTTCGTGTTCGGCACGCGCTTCGTGTTTATAGGCTTGATAATCGTTGAATTGGTGATTGTGGGCTTCTTATCGGCTCGCATATTTGATTGGAGCCTGGGCAAGGTGCAGGCCGCATTTGTGGGCTATGCCGTGCTGAATGGCGTGACGCTGAGCTGCGTGTTTCTGGCCTACACGTCGTCCTCCATCGCGTCCACGTTTTTCGTCACGGCGGGCACGTTCGGAGTCATGAGCCTCTTTGGCTACTTCACCAAGGCCGATTTGTCGGGCTGGGGCAAGCTGCTGAGCATGGCCGTGATTGGGCTGGTGCTGGCCATGGTGGTCAATATTTTCCTGAATAACTCGGTGCTGGAAATCATCACCTCCTTCATCGGCGTGCTGGTATTTGTGGCCCTCACGGCCTACGACACCCAGAAGCTGAAGCAGCTGGCCCTGCTGGAGGTGACGGACGGTGAGGAGATGAGCAACAAGGCTTCCATCCTGGGCGCGCTCACGCTGTACCTGGATTTCGTGAACATGTTCCTGTTTCTGCTGCGCCTGTTTGGGTCGCGGCGGTAGGTATCAGCAACGAAGCTGCTTAGTAGTCCGATTTTACCAGGTACTCGTGCAGAAGTACGCGTATGCCCCGGTCGGACCGCCCTAGGCGGTCCGACCGGTTGTCGTTGGACCGAAATCGTTGTTGCTTCAACCGGTCAGACCGCCTAGAGCAGTTTCCGAGTCAGTATACATTTTTTAAAACAGTTAAAAGTTGAGAGTTAAAAGTTAAAACCCACTACGTCTGATTTTTAACTTTTAACTCTCAACTTTTAACTCTCAACTTTTAACTCTGTACATGGACTTGGAAACTGCTGTAGGGCGGTCAGACCGGCAGGCCCGACTCGAATACGGTTATTTTTGCACAAGTACTTAATCGTCTGTCATCCCGAGCGCCGCGAAGGACCTTACCACGACTGCTGCTTTTGGCTAGCTTCCAAATTGCGCGGACGTGGTAATGTCCTTCTAGGCGCTCGGGATGACTGTTTCATGCCATAACAGGCTTTTTACGAGCTGCACGAAAGCGTGGCGCAACCGGGCAGGTCCCAGGCCCAGGCAGGGCGTTTGGCGGCGAATTCATCGTGCTCGGGCTGCTCGTCGAAGGGGTTTTTCAGGACTTCCATCAGCGTATGCAGGTAGGTGAGGTCGCCTTTTTCGGCGGCTTCGATGGCCTGCTGGGCGAGGTAGTTGCGGAGGACGTATTTGGGGTTGGCCTTCAGCATGGACGCCTGGATGGCCTCGGGGCTCGTGGTTTCTTGCTGCAGGCGGCCCAGGTAGCTGCCGAGCCAGCCGAGCAGGTGGGCGTGCGAGGGGTTGGGCAGGGGGACGTAGGTGGCGGCGGCCAGCAGCTCAGCGAAGCGGGGCGCTTCGGTGCCGGGGGCGGCCAGCAGGGCGGGCGCGGTGTGCGAAAGCTGCCGGAAGAAGATGGTCATGTCAACTTCGGCTTCGGCCAGCGCTTCCAGCAAGCCGGCCACCAGGCGGGCATCGTCCTCGGGGAAGAGGCTGGTGAGGCCAAGCTTCTTGAGCATGATTTCCTGGCGGCTACGCTCGAAGGTGGTGGTGTAGCCATCGAGGCCGGGGCGGAACAGCTCAATGTCGGGCACGAGCAGCGAGAGGGCTTCGGCCAGGCGGGCGAGGTTCCAGAGGGCCACCTGAGGCTGCTGGCCGAAGGCGTAGCGGCGGTGGCTGAAATCGGTGGTGTTGGGTGTCCAGTCGGGGGCGTAGGGTTCGAGCCAGCCATAGGGCCCGTAGTCAATAGTGAGGCCGAGGATGGACATATTATCCGTGTTCATGACGCCGTGCACGAAGCCGACGGTCATCCAGTGGGCCACCATGACGGCGGTGCGGCGGGCAATTTCCGCGTACCAGCGCACGTACACTTCCGGCGAGGGCGCGCCCAGCTCGGGGTAGTGGTGACGAATGGTGTAGTCGGCGAGGGCGCGCAGGTTGTCGAGCTCGCCAGCGGCGGCCATCATCTGGAAGTTGCCGAAGCGGATGAACGTGGGGGCCACGCGGGCCACAATAGCCCCCGGCTCGGCCTGGGGGTTGCCGTTGTAGAACATGTCGCGCACCACGGTGTCGCCGGTGGCCACCAGGCTCAGGGCGCGGGTGGTGGGCACGCCGAGGTAGTGCATGGCTTCGCTGCACACAAACTCGCGGAGAGAGGAGCGGAGCACGGCCCGGCCATCGGCGCGGCGGGAGTAGGGCGTGGGGCCGGCCCCCTTGAGCTGAATTTCCCAGGTGCTGCCGTCGCGGGCCATGAGCTCGCCCAGCGAAATGGCGCGGCCGTCGCCGAGCTGCCCGGCCCAGTTGCCGAACTGGTGCCCGGCGTAGCGGGCGGCAAAGGGCTTCATGGTCGCGGTGACGAGGTTGCCGGCCAGGGCATCGACGGTGGGGTCGCGCTCGGCGGGCCTGGCGAGGTGGAGGAACCGGCCGAGGTCGTCGGCCCAGGCCAGCAGGTGCGGGTCGGCTACGGGGGTGGGGCTGATGCGGGAGTAGGTGTAGCCGGGCACTTGGCGGGGGCGGGCATCAGGGGCAATTTCGCCGCGCAACTCGTCGACCAGGGTGTTGGTGAAGGCGGCTTCGTGAAGGTGCTGGGAGGGCATGGGAGATTGTGGAGTGGGGTGGTTGGGGAGAAACGCTATTGGGGAGCACAAGTTCGTGACGGAAGCCGTCAGCGTGGTGGTAGTGCCATTTTTCCGGGGAAAAACCACAAGGCCCTTCCTGGCGCAAGTTTAGCGCAGCGTAACTCGTGCCGAGCTTTGGGTGAGGCTGTGCCTCACATAGAACCACCCGCGAGGGACATTTTGTAGAGTGGTGCCGTCGGACTAACAGGGGAGGCACAGCCTCCCCGTCATGATTAAGTGCTTGCGCAGAAGTAAACGGGTTGTTAGTTGCTCGTTATCGGTTGTTAGTCAGGATTTTATTTAATGGCTAACAACCGATAACTAATGCCTGACAACTTAGTCACGAGTTACGCTGTGCTAAACTCGCGCCAGCCAAGGGCCAGCCAAGGCGTGCTCCTTTAGCGTCCGCGCTGGCCAGTCGGCCTAAGCCTTGCCGCTGCCTAGGTCGCCGGGCAGCAGCCCCGCTTCGCGCAACGCGCCGCGCAGGCCATACAGCGTCGGGAATTCCTGGCGCAGCTCCTGGGCCAGGCGGAGCACGGGCTCCGTGAGGCGGGGGGAGGCGGCGCGCACGGCGGCCAGCCAGCGGGCGATGTGGCCGTAGAGGAAGCCCCCGCGCTTGGCATTGGCGCGGCCGTTGAGGTAGGCGCGGGTGCGGGTTTCGAGCTCCAGCATGAGGGGCGTGGGGTCGTGGGTGGCCAGCAGCGCGAGGGCCTGCTCCTGGTGGTGGGCGGGGCTGATGTCCAGCCACTCCAGGCCCAGCACGAAGCCGCGGAGGGCGGCGGGGGCGGCTTCGCGGGCCAGCAGCTCGGCGGCGAAGGCCACGCTGCCGCGCCGGGCCTGGACGGCGGCCACGGCGGCCTGCACGAAAGCCGTGATGGCGGCGGGGGTCAGCAGGGGGCGCAGGTGCCCGAAGTCGTCGAGGCTGGCGTTGGCCAGGGCGCGGTGATGGAGGGCGGCGCGGTAGAGGTCGGGGGCCTGGGCGGGGCTGAAGGTGGCGAGCACGAAGCTGCCGAAGCGGTCGGGCCAGGTGGTGAAGGCCGTGGTGGCGGCGCGCAGCAGGGCGGGGCGGTCGGCGCGGGTAGCGTAGAAATCCAGGAGCTGCCGGGCCACGATGGCATCGGTGGGCAGCAGGGTTTCGGCGGCTTCGCGCCAGGCATCGTCGTTGGGCAGGGTTTGGGCGGTTTGCAGGGCCAGGCGGGCCTGGGTGTCGGGGCTGATGTTGGCGTGGGCGAGGCGGCCGGGCAGCAGAGGCGCGGCCACGGGGTCGGCGGCCAGGGCGAGGAGCAGAGGCCGCCAGCTGGTCTCAAATTCGGGCCACTCGGCGGGCGGGTTGGCGAGGTACTGGCCCAGCCATTGCAGGGCGGCTTTGAGCTCGGCGGGGGGCAGCACGGCGGTGAGCAGCACGGCGGGCCAGCCGGCGGCCGCGAGGTCGGCGTGCCACTGGCGCAGCACGTCGGTGCCATAGTCGCCGAACGAGTCGTAGTCGTCGCTGGCGGGCTCCTCAATCTGGCAGATGGCCGCGTTGGCCGTGGCCCAGTAGCGCAGGGCGGCGGTGAGCTGGCCGCCCCGCGCCAGGGCCAGCAGCTCGGCCACGAAGGGGCTCAGGGCCTCGCGCAGGGCCTCTTCCACGGCTTCGGCCAGGCCGTCGCCTTCGTCGTCTTCGTAGTAGTTCTCGCTGTTTTCCCAGAATTCCTCGTCGAACTCCAGCACTTCCAGCGTCTCGGTGAGGCGGGTGGGCAGGCTGGCGAGCAGGCTGTCGGTAGAAGCCGCGACGGGCTGGCTGCCGAAGCTCAGAAACTGCCGGGCCAGGTCGTCGCTCTTGGCCAGGGCCTGCTTTAGAAAGCGCAGCTTATCGGCCTTTTTGCGGTCATTCCAGGCGGCTTTCACGGCCTTGCTCAATTCGTTGGGCATAGCAGCAGTATTAGGGGTGGAACTGGTCAATTCGGTGCCGTAAGCATCGAGCACGGCCAAGCCCAGGGCCACTTCGTGCTTGCAGATGCCGCCGAAATCATACGGGCAGCTGCAGGCGAATTCCGGCCCGCCGGCAGCCAGCCGCAAGCTCACGCGGTAGCTGCGGCTGCCCCTGATGCTGGCCAAAAAGGCATCGCCCTCGCGGCGCAGCTTCGTGACGGTGCCTTCGTCGTAGTAGGCCTCGCCGCGCTGAAAACTGCTGGCATTGGCGAGGTGGCGTAGGGTTTGGCGGGTGAACATGGGAAGTCGTGTTGGGGACGGAATTTACTGCACCAGCATGCCGTTGGTCTTCAGCACCTGCTGGAGAAAGAGCACCTGAAACGGCAGGGCATTCTGCCAATACTGCCAGGTGTGGGCCCCGGGGCGCTCGGTGTAGTCGTGCGGGGTGTGGTTGTAGAGCAGGCGACGGTGGACTTCGCGGTTGATTTCGAGCAGGCCGTCATCCACGCCGCAGTCGATGATGAGGGGCAGGTTGTTGCGCTGCATCAGGTCGACGAGGCTCACCACCGAGTTGGCGGCGAAGCGCTCGGGGTTTTCGGTTTCGGAGCCGAGGACCGGGGCCCAGAGCTGGGCCCGCTGGGCGGCATCGGCGGGCGAGAGCCGGCGGTTGAAGCTGCGCAAATCGAGGGCTCCGCTCATACTGCCGGCAGCGCAGTACAAGTCGGGGTGGCGGGCTGAGAGGTACAGCGCCCCATGCCCACCCATGCTCAGGCCGCTGATGACGCGGCCCCGGCGGTCGCGCACAGTGCGGTAAGTCTGGTCGATTTTAAGGAGTACTTCCTTGGTGAGGTAGGTTTCGAACTGGCTGTCGGGGCTCACCGGGCTGTCGAGGTAGAAGCTGAAGGTTTCGCCCTCGGGCAGCACGATAATGAGGTTGTACTGGTCGGCTAACCGGGCGACCAGCTGTTTATCAGGCGTATGTTGAAGCCAGTCGGCAAAGTGGCCGTAGGCCCCGTGCAGCAGGTACAGCACGGGGTAGTGGGCCTTCTTGGTTTTGGCATAGGAGGCGGGCAGCACCACGGCGGCGCGGTAGGTTTTGCGCATGGCCGCGCTGGGAATGGTCAGGGTATCGACCTGGGCGGCCGAGGCCGCCGTGGCAGCACCGGCCAGGAGCAGGGCCAGCAGGAGGGGGCGTAAGAATGTCATGGGAAGCAAAAGGTGGGGCCGACGTAGGGGGCGCAAATATGGCGGAATTGCCGCTGGTTAGAATTCCCATTCGCACAATTGATAACAGGGCAGCGGCAATCGGTCGGGAATTTAGTGTTTCAGGCAGGGGTTGGCAGCAGCCGGGCGTACCTTCGTTTCACCTTATTTACCCCAAGAATACCCGATGAAGCTCCTTTTACTTATTTGCTCGCTGCTGATTGGCGTGGCCGGGGCCGAAGCAGCCCAACTCACGTTTCGGGTTGACATGGGCACGCGGACAGTACCGGCCAGCGGCGTACACGTTGCGGGTACTTTCCAGGCCCCCGCCGGCTTTCCGGCCAACTGGAATCCCGCCACCACCGCCCTGACCGACCCCGACGGCGACCACATCTGGGAAGTGACCGTGACCGTGCCGGCGGGCGTGTACCTCTACAAATTCGTAAATGACAACACCTGGAACGGGGCCGAAGCCGTGCCCACCAGCTGCGGCCTGGCGGATGGCGGCGGCAACGTGAACCGGCAGGTAGTGGTGGGTGGCGCGGCCGTGCGCCTGCCCATCGTGGCCTTCGGCGACTGCGCTACGCAGCTGCGCTTCGCGGTGGACATGACCGGCCAAACCGTGTCGCGCGATGGCGTACACGTCATCGGTAATTTCCAGTCCCTGGCCGGCTACGGGGCCAACAACGACGCCACCGCGCTGCCGCTGCGCGACGATGACAGCGACGGTATTTACGAGGTGCAGATTAGCCTGCCGGCTCCCGGTTTGTTTCAATACCGCTTCGTGAACGGCAACACCCTTGCCCAGGCCGAAACCGTACCCGCCGCCTGCGGCACCGCCGATGCCACCGGCACGCTCACCCGCGTAGTAACCGCCACGGCAGCCGTGAATACCACGCCCAGCTACTGCTTCGGCACCTGCACGGCGTGCAGCGGCACGCCCATCACCACCTATGCCACGCACTGGTGGAACGATGCCGTGTTCTATGAAATCCTGGTACGCAGCTTCCAGGACAGCAACGGCGACGGCAAGGGCGACTTCGCGGGCCTTACCCAGAAATTGGATTACCTCAACGACGGCAACCCGGCCACGACGGCCGACCTGGGCGTGACCGGTATCTGGCTGATGCCCATGATGGAATCGCCGAGCTACCACGGCTACGACGTGACCAACTACAAAGCCACGGAGGCCGACTATGGCTCGATGGCGGAGTTCGAAGCCTTTTTGGCGGCGGCCCACCAGCGGGGCATCAAGGTGATTATTGATTTAGTGCTGAATCATTCGTCGAGCCAGCACCCGTGGTTTCAGCAGGCGGTAAGCAGTACCACCAGCCCGTATCGGGACTGGTACCGGTGGTCGGCCACCAACCCCGGCTACCTGGGGCCCTGGGGCCAGACGGTGTGGCACCCGCGCAACGGCAGCTTCAACTACGGCATATTCTGGAACGAGATGCCCGACCTGAACTGGCGCAACCCTCAGCTGAAGGCCGCCATGTGGGACGTGAGCCGCTTCTGGCTGCGCAAGGGCGTGGACGGCTACCGGCTGGACGCCGTGAAATACCTGGTGGAAAACGGCCCCACGCTCGAGGATACTCCCGAAACCATGTCGATTCTAGAGGAATTTCACGACTCGGTGCGGGCCGTGAATCCGGCTGCGCTCACCGTGGGCGAGGCCTGGAGCAACACCCGCGCCGTGCTGCCCTACGTGCAAAACGACCGGCTCGACCTCTGCTTCGAGTTCGACCTGGCTACCAGCATTGTGGCGGCCGTGAACCAGGGCAGCGCCACCAACCTGCGCAACCAGCTCAATCTGGTCACCAGCCTTTACCCCAAGCTGCAATACGCCACCTTCCTCACCAACCACGACCAAAACCGGGTGTTTGACGTGCTGGGCAGCAACCTGGCCCGCATGAAGCAGGCCGCCGCCCTCTACCTGACCATGCCCGGCGTGCCGTTCCTGTACTACGGCGAGGAAATCGGCATGGCCGGCTCGGGCCCCGACGAAAGCAAGCGCCGCCCCATGCAGTGGACGGCCGGCCCCCGCGCCGGTTTCACCACGGGCAACCCCTGGTATGCCATCAATTCCAACTTCGCCCAATTCAACGTAGCCACGGCGCAGGCCGACCCGGCTTCGCTGCTCAATCATTACAAAAAGCTGATTGGCCTGCGCAATTCCAGTGAGACCTTGCGCAAGGGATATTACCTGCCCGCCACGGCCTCGGCCACGCCGGTACTGGCCTACGCCCGGGTATTTGGCCAGGAGGCCGTGCTGGTAGCCGCCAACCTGGGCAGCGGCACGGCTAACAACCCGGCTTTTTCCATTGCGATGTCAACGCTGGCGGCTGGTACGTATCAGGTTACGGAACTGTACGGCGGCCAGCTGGCGGGCACCGTCACGGTAAACGCGCAGGGTGGCTTCAGCAGCTGGACTGCCTCGGGCCTGCCCGCCCTGGCCGGCAACCAAACCTGGATGCTCCGGCTTCGCTCCACCACCGCCACCAGCACTGCGAATGCGCAGCCCGCATTCGCCCTCATGCTGTACCCCAACCCGGCGGCCGGGCCGGTGCGGCTGGCACTGGCTGCTGCCCCGGCGGCGCAAAGCCAGGTTCAGGTTTTCGACCTCGTTGGGAAGCAGGTTTACACCGGTCGTTTCATGGGTAATAATTCCGCGCTCGATACCAAGGGCTGGGCGGCTGGCACCTATTTCGTGCGGGTGCAGTCGGGCACGGCAGTAGCCGTGCAGCGGCTGGTAGTGGAGCGTTAAAGCACTAAACTGAGCACAACAGAACGTCATGCTGAGCGCAGCCGAAGCATCTCTACCTCAATAGTAAATCCAATCGATAGGATTACTTACGCGGTAGAGATGCTTCGGCTGCGCGGACGCCAGATGAGCATGACGTTCTGGTTTTATCCGTGTTCTGGACTTACTTCATAAACACCGGCCGAATCAGATTCTCAAACGTGAAAATCTCATCCCATTTCTCCTGGGTCAATAAACCGCGCTCGGTCACGGCGATGTCGTGGACGGACTTACCGGTTTTGAGGGCTTCCTTGGCGATTTCGGCCGAGGCCTCGTAGCCGATGACGGGGTTGAGCTGCGTGACGATGCCGATGCTGTTGCGCACGAGGCTTTCGGCGTGCTCCTTGTTGGCCGTGATGCCCACTACGCACTTGTCGCGCAGGGTGCGGCAGGCGTTGGTCATGTAGGAAATCGAAGTGAAGAGGGCGAAGCTGATGACCGGCTCCATCACGTTCAATTGTAACTGGCCGGCCTCGGCGGCCATGGTCACGGTGAGGTCGGCCCCGATGACGTAGAAGGCCGTCTGGTTCACCACTTCGGGCACCACGGGGTTCACCTTGCCGGGCATGATGCTGGAGCCGGGCTGCAAAGCGGGTAGGTTGATTTCGTTGAAACCGGTGCGCGGGCCGGAGGAAAGCAGGCGCAAATCGTTGCAGATTTTGGAGAGCTTCACGGCCGTGCGCTTCAGCACACCCGACAGCTGTACATACGCCCCCGTATCGTAAGTCGCTTCGAACAAGTCGCCGGCCAGCACCAGGTTGAGGCCGGTGATGGTGCGCAGGTGCCCGGTCACAATGTCGGGGTAGCCGGTGGGCGCATTGATGCGCGAGCCGATGGCCGTGGCCCCCATGTTGATTTCGTCAATCAGCCGGCGCGAATCGTCGATGCGGAGCAGCTCTTCGCGCAGGTTGGTGGCAAAGGCTTTGAACTCGTCGCCCATGCTCATCGGCACGGCGTCCTGGAGCTGGGTGCGGCCCATCTTGAGCACGTCGCGGAATTCCTCACCCTTTTGCGCGAATGACTCCGCCAGCGCGCCCAGGGTTTCGCGGTAGCCCACCAGCTTGTTGTTAAGAGCAATGCGGAACGCAGTGGGGTAAGCGTCGTTCGTTGATTGAGAACAATTTACGTGGTTGTTGGGGTGGCAGAACTGGTACTCGCCCTTCTTATGCCCCATGATTTCGAGGGCCACATTAGCAATGACTTCGTTGGCGTTCATGTTCACCGAAGTGCCCGCGCCGCCCTGAATCATGTCGGTGAGAAACTGGTGGTCGAATTCGCCGGTGGCCACCCGGTCGCAGGCGGCGGCAATGGCATCGGCAATGTTGGCAGGCAGCACGCCCAGCTCTTTATTGGCCAGGGCCGCGCCTTTTTTCACGTAAGCCAGGGCTTGCACAAACAGCGGCTCCGAGTTGATGGGAATGCCGGTGATGGCGAAGTTTTCCATGCCGCGCAGGGTCTGGATGCCGTAGTAGGCGGAATCGGGCAGGCTGCGTTCGCCCAGGAAATCGTGTTCGATGCGGGAGGAATTCATGCGGGAATTTTGGGTGGAAGGGTTAAGCTTGTACGGAATGGCTGAAAGCCAGGACAAACCTACGGCAGCGGCCTGCAAGGTATCCTCATTTGCGCTGTTCCTTTGCGGCATCCTACCCGCTCACCGCTCGTTTCAACCGCTGCTTATGAAACTCCGCTACTTCCCGCTGCTGGCCCTGGCTCTGGCCGGCTGCTCCCAGGACAATAAATCCGAAATTGTCACCACGGCCTCCGATGCCCGCTTCGATGCCTTTAAAGGGGGATTTATTGAGGCGTTGTGGCGACAGAATCCCGACTACGCATCCAGCCAGGGCTACCATAAGTACGACTCGCTGCTCGTGATTCCCAATGCCGCTCAACGGCAAAACGACGACGCGTTTACCCGAAAACACCTGGCTGCGCTCGGCACCTTCGGCCTCGACAGCCTCTCGCCCAACAACCAGATTGACCTGCGCCTGCTGCGCAACGAGCTGCGCGCCGAGCGCTGGTACGCCGACACGCTCCAGTCCTGGCAGTGGAACCCGGCCGGCTACAACCTCGGGGCCAGCGTGGGCGACCTGCTCAACGGCCGCCACTTCCCCCTGAGCCGCCGCCTGCGCAACATCTCCGATAAAATCAGCCACGCCGCTGATTTTTACGCGGCGGCCAAAGCCAATATCAGCAACCCCACCAAAGAGCACACCGAGCTGGCCATAAAGCAAAATGCTGGTGGCCTGGCCGTATTCAGCTCCGCGCTGGCCGACTCGGTGCGGAAATCCGGCCTGACCGAAGCCGAGAAAAAGACCCTCACCGACCGCATCACCGCCACCCGCGCGGCCGTGCAGGGCTACATGGATTTTCTGAAATCCGACGTGCTGCCCAAGGGCAAGTTCCGCTCGTTCCGCATCGGCCGGGCGCTGTTCGACCAGAAGTTTGCCTACGATATTCAGTCGCACTTTACGGCCGCCGAAATCTACCAGCAGGCCCTGACGCACAAGGCCGAGCTGCTGCACGATATGGGCCGCCGCGCCGCCCGCCTCTATCCCAAGTATTTCCCCGGCCAGAAAGCCCCGGCCGATACGCTGGCCCTGATTACGGCCGTAGTTAACCAACTCACCCTGAAGCACGCCCCGCGCGACGGTTTCGTGGACGCCGTGAAGCGCCAGATTCCGACGCTGGTAGCTTTTGTGAACGATAAAAAGCTCCTGACCCAGGACCCCAGCAAGCCGCTGGTGGTGCGCGAAACCCCGCTCTACATGCGCGGCAGCGGCGCGGGAGCCAGTGTATCGGCCCCCGGCCCCTACGACAAGGGTGCCAACACCTATTACAACGTGGAGCCGCTGCCCACCGAATGGACCGCTGCCCAGGCCGAAAGCTACCTGCGCGAGTACAACGACTACACCCTCCAGATTCTCAATATCCACGAGGCTATTCCGGGCCACTACACGCAGCTGGTGTACGCCAACCGCTCGCCCTCACTGGTGAAAAGCATTTTCGGCAACGGGGCCATGATTGAGGGCTGGGCCGTGTATTCGGAGCGCATGATGCTGGAAAGCGGCTACGGCAACAACTCCGACGAAATGTGGCTGCTCTGGGATAAATGGAACATGCGCGTGACCCTGAACACCGTTATCGACCACGCCATCCAGGTCGACAACATGAATGAGAAGGACGTGGTGGCCCTGCTCCGCCGCGACGGCTTTCAGGAAGAAGCGGAAGCCCGGGGCAAGTGGCTGCGGGCTACCCTGAGCCAGGTGCAGCTCAGCAGCTACTTCACCGGCTACTCCGAAATCTATGCCCTGCGCGAGGAATTGAAGCAGAAAGAGGGCAGGAATTTCGACCTGAAAAACTTTCACGAGCAGTTTCTCAGCTTCGGCAGCGCCCCGGTGAAATACATCCGCGAATTGATGCTGCGGCCGGCCGAAAAGAAAGGCTGATTCGGCGGTCCCGGACGGGGAATTTTTCCCCGTCCGGGCGTGTCTGTGGCCGCAACCCCTCATCAGGCCCACGACGGCTTTTTTGCGACTTCAAACGTCCTGCTCATGTTCGATTCCTTACTGATAGATTCCGTCCTCGATACCAACGATGAAGGATTGCGCCAGTGCATTTACGAGTATCCGAAGGTATTTGCCAAGTTTACCGCCGAGGATTGCGCCATCTGCAAGCTGCTGGGCCCGGGCTTCGCCGGGCTTCCCCACCACGAAGAATACCAGGGCATTCGGTTCGTTCGCCTTTCTTCGGAGGAAAACCCGGTGGCTAAGCAACTTATGCATGAGCGGGCCGCGCCGTTCTTCGTGAGCTACTGCCAGGGCCGGCTCCTGGAGTGCGACTCGCTCGAAACCGACGCTGCCGTGCAGGCCCAACTTGACCGCCTCCGCGCCTTCGTGCCCGACAACGGGTAGCCCGCCCCGGGCAGCCGCTACCTTTGGGCGTGTTTTTTCTGCTCTCCAAGGTTCTCGACTTTTTGCTGCTGCCCACGGTGTGGCTCCTGGCTCTCCTTATTGCCGCCCTGCTCGCACGGCCAGATAACCGCCGCCGCTGGCTGATATCGGCGTTGGTGCTCACAGTGCTTAGCACTAATTTATTCCTGGTGAATGAGCTACTGCTGGCTTGGGAGCGCCCACCGGTAGCCCTGTCCGCCCTGCCCCGCCACGCCGATGCCGCCGTGCTGCTCACCGGTATCACGGAAGTCAACAAGTCGCCGCATGACCGGGTATACCTCGGCTCCGGGGCCGACCGTTTCACCAGTGCATTGTGGCTGTACCGGGCCGGTCGGGTGCGCCGCATTATCATTTCCGGAGGCTCGGGGGCTGTGCTGGCCAAGGCCCACACCGAGGCCAATGACCTCGCCACCCTGCTCCGTCTGGCGGGTGTGCCAAACTCAGCCATTATCCTGGAAGAAAAGAGCCGCAACACCCGCGAAAATGCGCTTTTCACCAAGCAGCTGGTAGCCGCGTCGCCAGAGCTGGACACGCTCATTCTCGTCACCTCGGCCTTTCATCAGCGGCGCGCTTTGGGCTGTTTCGAGAAAGTGGGCCTGCGTCCCATCGCCTTTCCCGCCGGCTACCGCAGCGCCGACCGCCGGGCTACGCCCGACTACTGGCTGGTGCCCAGCCCCGAGGCGCTGGTGAATTTCAGCCTGCTGACGCACGAAATGGTTGGGTGGCTGACCTACAAGGCGCTGGGGTATTTGTAGCAGTATTGGAAAAAGAACGTCATGCTGAGCGTAGCCGAAGCATCTCTACCTCAATAGTAATTGATTTTACTACTGAGGTAGAGATGCTTCGGCTACGCTCAGCATGACGTTCTGTAAAACCGTGGTATACGATTACTCCGTTTTCGCTGCCGCCACCACCGCCACCACTTCCTTGCCAATCCAAATCGACTTCTGGTTCACAAATTCCCGGATGCCCAAGTACGAGAGCTCCCGGCCGTAGCCCGATTTTTTCACGCCACCAAACGGTAGCTCGTTCATCGACTTCACGAGGCCGTTGACGAACACCGCGCCGCTCTCAATCTGGCGGGCCATTTGCTCGCCTTTCTTCGGGTCTTTGGTCCACACGGCCGCGCCCAGGCCGAAACGGGAATCGTTGGCCAGGCGCACGGCATCGTCGGAGTCCCGGGCTTCAAGCACCAGCGCCACCGGCCCAAAAAGCTCTTCGGAATAAGCCCGCTGGCCGGGTTTGATGTTCGATAAAATCGTGGGGCGGAACAGGGCGCTGCCGGGTTTTGCCTGCCCGCCGTACAGCTCCACTTTAGCGCCCTGTTTCACCGAATCCTCGACTTGCTGGGTCAGCTCGTCGGCCAGGTCGGGCCGGGCCAGGGGGCCGTATTGCGTGGCCTCGTCGAGCGGGTCGCCGGGGCGCAGGGCCAGCAGGTGGGTTTTCAGGTGGCTGATAAATTCCTTTAGAACGGGCTTCTCCACGATGAAGCGCTTGGCCGCGATGCAGCTCTGGCCGCTGTTTATCATGCGGCTTTGGGCGGCGGTTTTGGCGGCCAGGGCCACATCGGCGTCGGCCAGCACGATGAACGGGTCGGAGCCGCCCAGCTCCAGTACGGTTTTCTTGATGTTGGCCCCCGCGATGGCAGCCACCGAAGCCCCCGCGCCCTCGCTGCCGGTGAGCGTCACGGCCATCACCCGGTCGTCCTGCAACAGATTCTCCACCAAATCAGACCCGATAAGCAGGGTGCGGAAACAAGCTGGCGGCAGGCCCGCGTCGTGAAAAATCTTCTCCAGCGCCAGCGCGCACTGCGGCACGTTGGACGCATGCTTGAGCAAGCCCACGTTGCCGGCCATCAGGGCCGGAGCGGCGAAGCGCACCACCTGCCAAAACGGAAAATTCCAGGGCATCACGGCCAGCACCACGCCCAGCGGCTGGTAGCTGATGAAGCTGCGAGCCGCGTCGGTCTTGATGACTTCATCGGCCAGGAAGCCTTCGGCGTGCTCGGCATAGTAGTCGCAGCAGGTGGCGCACTTCAGCACTTCGGCGCGGCCATCGGTGATGGGCTTGCCCATCTCCAGGGCCATGAGGCGGGCCAGCTCATCCTGGCGCTCGCGCAGCAGCGCGGCGGCCCGGCGCAGCACCCCGGCCCGATGGGCAAACGTGGTGGCCGGCCAGGTGGCCGCCGCCCGGTGCGCCTGGGCCAGAATCCGTTCGGTTTTCGCCCAGCTGAAAGGGGTGAAGCGACGCAGCACGCGGCCGGTGTAGGGATTGAAGGATTCGATGGGCATAAGGGGTTGTTGATTAGGTAAAGGGGCAACAGTAAGCTAATGCGAAGCGAACGATTGCGGCTCTGGTATTAGGCCCTGAGCTTTGGCTTCAACTTATGGACTGGCCATGCGGTTGCGTTGGGGCCAGGGCCGTATACGGCCAATTGCGGTGCGCACCGTATTTTCGTGCGCTTAGCATGATGCCGGTCAGGTCTCATTATTCATTTTCAGCCACTCCCGTGTCCGATACTTCCCTTATTTCCCTACCACCCGCGGCCGAGGCGGATTTGGTCCGGCGCCTGCAGGCCCGCGACCAATCGGCGATGACCATGTTCTACGACCGATATTCGGCGGCGCTCTACGGCGTCATCTTTCGCATTGTGAAAGCCGAAGACGAGGCCGAAGACGTGTTGCAGGAAGCGCTGGTCAAAATCTGGAATGCCTTTGCCACCTACGACCCCGGCAAGGGGCGGCTTTTTACGTGGGTGCTAAACATCTGCCGAAATCTGAGCATCGACAGAATCCGCTCCCGGCAACACCGCGTAAGTAGCCGAACTCAGGGCCTGGATGATAGCCTGACGGCGCAGCGCCAAGCCGCGCCCACGGTCTTCCGGCCTGAGCATATTGGCCTGCAGGAGATAACCCAAAAGCTTATTCCCGAACAGCGTCAGATTATCGACCTGCTCTATTTCGAGGGCTTCACCCAAAGTGAGGTGGCCGAGGAGCTCAACATTCCTTTGGGAACGGTGAAAACCCGTGCCCGCACCGCCATCAAAGTCCTGAGCAAACTTATTCGCTAAATCAATCGTGGAAAACATCCAAGACTATATAGAATCGGGCATCCTGGAGCAATATGCGCTCGGGGAGCTTTCAGCGGCCGAACAATCGGCGGTGGAAGCACAAGCGGCCAGCCATTCCGAAATCCGGGAGGAGCTGCAACAGGTGCAAGAGGCATTAGGTTTTTATGCCGAAGCCCACGCCGTGACACCGCCCGCCGGAATGCGCGAGCGGGTGCTGACCAACGTACTGGCCCAGCTTGCCGTCCCCACGCCCAGCAGTGCCTTGCGCGCTGACGTAGATGCCGTGGCCCAGGCCAACCACCGCCCGGCCTCAACGGAAACCGTGGTGCGGCCCATCGGTTCGGCCGTAGCGCCGGCGCCGGCGGCCCGTTCGGGTTGGGCCATAGCTGCCTCGGTGGCACTTATTCTGAGCCTGGCGGGCAACGCTTTGTTCTACTCGCGCTGGCAGAACGCCAGCTCCGAGCTGGTGGCCATGCAAAACGACCAGACCCGCTTCGCCCAAACCTCGCAGGTAGTGGAGCGCCAGCTTGGCGACCTGCGCCAGGAGAACGAGGTGCTGCGCAACGACGAGTTCAAGGCCGTGGCCCTGGCGGGCACCAAAACCGCGCCGTCGGCCCGGGCTCGGGTGCTCTTCAATGCCGTCACGCACAAAGTGTATGTCGATGTGCGCAGCCTGCCGGCCCTGCCCGCTGGCAAGCAGTACCAGCTCTGGGCCCTCGACAAAGGCAAGCCCGTGAATGCCGGCGTACTCACGGCGGCTACGGCCACCGGCGAAGGCCTCCAGCACATGAAGGATATTGCCAGCGCCCAAACCTTTGCCATGACCATTGAGCCGACCGGCGGCAGCACGAACCCTACCCTAAGTACGATGACCGTAGTCGGCAATATCTAAATCCATAAACAGTTTCGGGTAGCAGCGGAGTGGTAGCTTAGCCACGCTGCCCGCTGCTGACTTCAAGGCCTTGCCGCCTGTTAGCCCCGGTTAGCAGGCGGCAAGTGTTTTTACATCCAGCTATTAAACGCTCGAATCCTATGCACGGCTCCATATTCACCTTGCTAAAGCGCTACGTGCAAACGCAGTATAACCACAGCACCTGGGTGAAGCTGATGGAGCTTTGCGGCCTCGACAACGTAGTTTTCGACCACAAATCGGCATACCTTGATGCGTAGTACGACGAGGCCGACCTGATTGACGTGCAGTCTGCGTCCACTGAAAAAGGGGAGCGGACGCGTATTCGCATTCGGCGCCCCGCGATGTAAGCGCAACTACTTGTCATTGAACAAAAAAGCTAATGGCTCAGCACGCAACTCACTTCTTATGGCGATGAAATGGCAGGCTCTCACCGGCTTTTGCGGCGGCCTTTTCGCGCTGTCGGCCTGCGGTAACGCGGATGATTCCGGCGGGAGCAGCCCGGCCTACGACCGACTGCTGCGCACCATGTACCGCAACACCGTGCCTACCGTGACGGCGGCCCGGCTCGCCCAACAGCTGCATCAGCCCGCGGCCCCGCTGCTGCTCGATATTCGTACGCCGGCCGAGTTCCAGGTCAGCCATCTGCGGGGCGCTCGCCTGGTGCCCTACGATTCGCTGGCGACCATGCAGATCTCCGGTGTCGACCGGGCCCGGCCGGTGGTGGTGTATTGCTCGGTGGGCGTGCGCAGCGAGCGCATGGGAGAACGGCTGCACACCCTGGGCTTTCAGCAGGTACATAACCTGTACGGCGGTATTTTTCAGTGGATAAACGAAGGCTACCCGGTCTACAACACCTCGGGCATCACGCAAAACGTGCATCCGTATTCGGCCCTGTGGGGCGCGTGGCTGAAGCGCGGCCACAAAGCCTACGAGTGACACGCAGGACCGTTTTTTGCCGCCCCCGGCAAGTCGTACATACTGCTGAACCACCGCGGTGAGGCCGTGGGCCCGGGCCGGTACGAAAGCGGTAGCTAAAGCGCCACAACTACTTTGTGCTTCCTGGCCGAACCGGGATGCATGCCGACTACATTTGCGACAGAAACCCTTTCCTTTCTATGCCTTTTTCACTCGTACGCTACCCATTTTTTCTGCTTATATCAGGCCTCTGGCTGGTGAGCGGCTGCTCGCCGGCTGATAAGAAGCCGCAGCATAGCCGGGCCCCGGCATCGGCACCGGCCTTGCAGGCGGTACTGCCGTATTTCAACCAGGAGTGGGCCATGCGCAACTACTGGGAAGACGGCCTGGCCGAAGTAGCGACCTACGCTGCCGAGCGCGTGGTGTACAAGAAAAAGCGCACCTTCGACTACACCCAGATTACGGTGAAGGAGGAATTTAATCAGCAGTTCAACGTCAAAACCGATGACTACAAGCGGGCCGATTTATTCCCCGTGATGAAGATTAACCAGTTCTGCCAGCTTCAGACGGACCAGTACCCGTACCACTTTCTCACCTCGCTGTTTTTTCGGCGCGACCAGCCTGTGGCGCTCTACAAAATGACGACTTCATCGCAGGAATGGTGCGGCAACACGTTCAAAACCATTGTGGATGATGGGGTGAATTTTGAGGAAACCTACGACTCGTACTGGGATGGGCAGGGCGTGGGTAGCCGCGACCTGCGCCGCGACGTTTTCTTGGAAGATGCCCTGAGCTACTCGCTGCGCGCCCTTCGGTTTGAGCAGCTGCCCAGCTTCAACCTGGTGGTGCTGGATTTGCAGCAGACCAACAAGGCCACGCCTCCGGTGTACTACGAGGCGCATCTGACCACAAGCGCGGCCGTAGCCGCCGACGTGCCCACTCCGGCCTGGCGGGTGGCCATTTTGTTGGGCCCGGGCAAGGAGAATGTCTATTGGTTTGCCAAGGAATACCCCAATGTGCTGCTCCGCCAGACTACCTGGGACGGTCGCAGCCTGCGCCTGAAATCAACCCGCCGCTTTGCCTACTGGCCTAAGTAGCAGACCGGTTCAGGTTGCCGGCAGCGGCTGCGTGTTCGGCCGCAGTTCCCAGGCCAGCACCGCGTACACAACGGCGTATTCGAGCGCCACCAGCCAGAGGTTTTCGGTGTAGGCGCTGGTGCGGTACGCCGCGTACGACAGCACGGCCATGCCACCCCACACCAGCGGGAAGCGGAAGCGCGACAAACTGCCGAGGCCAATGAGCAGGGTAAGGTACCACGGATGTACGGTGGTAGCCAGCGCGTAGTAGGCCGTGAGCATGAGCAGCAGCGTGCCCGGCAATGCCGCCAGGCTGGGCCGGCGCTCGCGCCAGGCCACCGCCAGGCCCACTAACCCGCCGGCTAACGCCAGCGCGGGGCCAAGGCGGGCAATTTGGTTGTAGGTAGTCAGCCAGTAGCCAAGGGGCCGCAGCAGGTAGTAGATGCTGGCATTAAACTCAAAGTTGCGGAAATACAGCGCGAGGCTGCGGCTGATGTTCACGAGTAAGTCGGCGGAAATAAACGGCCCAAACAGCAACACGAACACGCCCATGCTAAGCGCTGCGAAGGCCACCGCGCGCAACCAGCCCAGCCGCCGCACCAGCAGCGGCAGCGCCAGCAGCGGCACCAGCTTGGTGGCCACGCCCAGCCCCAGCGCTACCGCCGCGCCCGCCCAGCGCCCGCGGCTCAGCAGCCACAGCATGAGCAGCACAAAGCAGAAAACCAGCCCTTCAAAATGCAGATTACCGGTGAGCTCAACGATAACCAACGGGTGCAATAAGTAGCGCAGGGCCCGCTCCGGTGGCGCACCCAGCGTGCGCAGCAGGGCTAATAATAGCCAGGCCGCGGCCACTTCTGCGAGCAGTATGCAAGCCCGCAGGCAGAGCGCGAACCCGGCATCGGAAGCCGGAAACCAGCGGGCCGCCAGGCCAAATACTGCCTGGCACACGGGCGGATACACCGAGTAATAATGGGGCGAGTTGAGCTTGCCGTAGAGCTGCTGCAGCTGGGGCAGCACTACATTCCGCCGGGCCGCATCGGGCAGGGCCACGCGGGCCCCGTCGGCAATGAGCTCATCGGGCCGAAACCGGAACGGGTTGACGCCGTGGGCCACCAGCAGGCCATCCCAGTGAAAACGGAATACGTCGTCGGACAGGGCGGGCTGGGCCGGTAGCCACAGCAGCCGGAACGCCAGCGCCGCCGCCACGCCCCAGCGCCACGGCAGCTGGCTGCGCAGCAGCCAGGCATACGCCAGCAGCGCCACGCCAAATAGCGCCAGCAGCAGCCCAAACGCCGCCCGGGGCGTGGCATAAGCCAGCCCCGCATACGCCGCCGCGGAAAGCAACAGCGCCGAAGCCTGCGAAACGGTGGGCAGCTTGACTATCAAGGTTATTCAGCGGGGTAAGGTGGTTTGCAATAGCCAGCTCTCCATCGGAAACGGCTGGCCATCTGTTGCTCACCCGAACTAATCGGCGTGGCGTATGGAATAATAGCAAACGGCCGCAAACCCCGTGGTGAGCAAGGTATGGAATGGCAGCAGGCCCGCATCGCCAAAGTAGATGCCGGCCCCGAGGCCGAAGGCGAAGTAGGCGGCCAGCAGCCCTTCCAACACCACCAGCGGGCCCACGCCGCCCGTGCGGTAGCGCCTGCGGGCGAGGCCCGCGGAACCTGCCTTGGGGGTGCGCACGAAGGGCGTGCGCTGGCCCAGCCAGCCCAGTATCACCGCGCGGGAGTTGTGCAGCGCAAGGCCCATCGAAACCGACAGGAATAGCAGGAAGAACCCCGGGTACCGGCCCGCCTGGCCTACCGGCCGCGCCAGCCGCCAGGCCGTGTAGTAGTAATACACCAGCGGCAGAAAGCCGACCAGAAAAACCGACGCCAGCTGAAAAACCAGCCGAAATTCCTGGTACTGCGCCCGCACAAACACCAGCGGCACACTCAGCATTGCCATGAGCATGATGACGACGTACACGCTGCTGTTGAGCAGGTGAAAGGTGGCCTGCAGCTTAACGGCCAACGGCTGCGCCGAGCGCCACATGGTGCCCAGGTGCTTGCGGGCGGTTTCGGCCGCGCCCTTGGTCCAGCGGAACTGCTGCGACTTGAGCGCATCCATGGCGGCGGGCAGCTCGGCGGGGGCCACTATTTCGGGGCGGTATATGAAGCGCCAGCCGCGCAGCTGGGCGCGGTAGCTCAGATCGAGGTCCTCGGTGAGGGTGTCGGTGTGCCAGCCGCCGGCATCGGCAATGCAGGTGCGGCGCCACACGCCGCCCGTGCCGTTGAAGTTGATGAAGTAGCCGGCAAACGTGCGGCCCACCTGCTCGATGAGGAAGTGGGCATTGAGGCCAAAGCCCTGGAGGCGCGTGAGCAGCGACTCATCTTCATTGAGGTGGCCCCACCGGGTTTGGACCACGCCCACCCGCTCATCCGCAACAAAGTGGGGGATGGTGCGGCGCAGAAAATCCGCCTCGGGCACAAAGTCGGCGTCGAAAATGGCAATGAACTCGCCGTCGGTTTCCTCCAGGCCGTGGCGCAGGGCCCCGGCCTTGTAGCCCTCGCGATTGGGGCGGCGCACGTGGCTCATGCGCAGGCCCTGGGCCGTGTGGTGGGCTACGCGGCCGGCGGCCAGCGCCACGGTGGCATCGGTCGAGTCGTCGAGCACCTGAATATGGAGGCGGTCGGCCGGGTAATCGAGGGCGGCGGTGGCATCGATAACCCGTTCCACCACGTTCTGCTCGTTGTAGAGTGGCAGCTGCACCGTCACAAATGGCCATTCGGCAGGGGCCGCGGGCAGGGGAGCCTGCGGGCCGGCATACGCCCGCAGGGCCAGGCGCGTGAGCTGCCATTGGCCCAGGCTAAAACCCGCGATAAAAAGCAAGCACAGGCCGTACAGCACCACCAGCACCAGGGAGAGCACGCCCATCAGAAACGAAAAGTATAAACCTGAATCACAATTGAGTTAAAGCCAGAATGGCGAGCTTGACGGGACGCGGCCCGCAACCTTACCAGTACTTGAAAATGGTCCACAGAATCTTGTAGCCCGCCCCGATGGTGCCGCGCACCGTGCCCGATACCTTGCTGGTGCCAATGCGCTTGCGGTAGCGCACGGGCACTTCCACGGTGCGCAGGCCCTGGCGGGCGGCTTTCACCTGCATTTCGACCGTCCAGCCGTAGGTTCTGTCTTCCATGCGCAGGGCCAGCAGGGCGGGGGCGAGGATGGCCCGGAAGGGGCCCAGGTCGGTGACGGTGCCGCCGTAGCGCAGGCGCAGCAGCCGCGAGGCCAGCCAGTTGCCAAACCGCTGCTGGGGCAGCAGCGAGCCCTTTTCGCGCACGCCCAGCGCCCGCGAGCCAATGACCATATCGGCCTCCCCGCGCAGGAGCGGGGCCAGTAAGTCAGGCATTTGTTCGGGAAAATCGGAGTGGTCACCGTCGAGAAATACGACGATGTCGGGCTGTTCGGATTGCGGCCGGCCGTAGGCGTGGGCCATGCCGGCCAGGCAGGCGTAGCCATAGCCGGGGCGGGTTTCGCGCAGCACGGTGGCCCCGTTGGCGCGGGCTATTTCGCCGGTGTTATCGGTCGAGTTGTTGTCGACTACGATGATTTCCTGAACCAACCCAGCCGGGATTTCGGCCAGCACCAAGGCAATGGCTCCCGCCTCGTTGTGCGCGGGAATGATGACACTGATGCGGGGCTGGGGCATAAAGGCAAAAAGCTAGACTGCCACAAAGATGCCGCCGCCGCCGTAAAGCAGCACCGTGCCGCTACCTTGCAGCTATTATTCAACTCCCCATTCGTATGCTCCAGGTAGGCCAACCCGCGCCCGATTTCACGCTCACCACCACTTCCGGTGCCACTTTCCGCCTCGCCGACCAGCGCGGCCGCCACGTGGTGCTTTATTTTTACCCCAAGGACGACACCCCCGGCTGCACCACGCAGGCCTGCTCATTTAGGGACCAGTACGAGGATTTCAAAGACCTCGGGGCCGAGGTCGTCGGCATCAGCTCCGACAGTGAGCAGTCGCATCAGAAATTCACCCAGAAGCACCGCCTGCCCTTCGAGCTGCTGGCCGACACCGACGGGAAAGTGCGTACGCTCTACGAAGTGCCGCGCGCCCTGCTGGGCCTGTTGCCCGGCCGCGTCACCTTCGTAATCGACAAAAACGGAGTTGTTCAGTATATTTTTAATTCTCTGAGCGGTGCCACGGACCACGTGAGCAACGCCAAGAAAGTGCTGGCGGGGTTGCCCGCGTAAGCGGCTCGTCTGGCAAGCTGGGTGCAGTGCGGCAACTCGTCCTATTTCACGGTTTTGCAGCAAGGAGTCAGCGTCGGTTTGGCAGCGCTACTTCGCACACGCAGCGAAAGCCAATGGTGGGGGCCGGGCCAGTGTAGCTACCTCGGGACTTAACCGTGCATGCGGCCAACGGGGCGCGGTAGCTGCCGCCTTTGGTAAGGCCTTTTTCCTGTACCATTTCGGCGGCGTTACCGAGCAACTGGTAGAGACCAAAAGAATTAGCAGGCCGCTGGTACACGTAGTCGGGTGTTTTCAAGGCGAGAAAGTACGGCTCGGACTGGGCATAATTGATGATGCTGCGCAAAGGCTTACGCTTGTTGTAAGCTTTGATATCGGCCTCAAGAGTGGCAATTTCGGCATTGCTGCCCGTTCGGTATTTTAGGTAGGCAGCCGCCCTGGGGTTCACCCACACGGGCACCTCGGGGCAGGTGGTGCCGTAGGGCTTGCCCATGCGGGCCCGGGCGGCCAGTTCCCATTCCGCCTCCGTGGGCAGTCGGTAGGTGCAGCGAATATATTCCGTACTCAACGTGTCGGGGTGGTGCAGCGCGGTATTCAGGGCTTCGGTGACCATGGCGCTGCGCCAGCGGCAGAAGGCAGTGGCTTGTTCGTAGCTGATGCCAACCACCGGGTAGTAGGTGTAGAACGGGTTGGTGTAATAATCCGAAACTGGCAGAGAATCAGACTGCGGCGTTAAGCTTAACACCGAAACTCCCGCCGCCTGCTGATGCAATTGGTATTGGTGCCATTCCTGGTTAGGGATTTCGGCTTCGTCGATGGCGAGGCCAGCCCGATTGATGGCTACTACGCCGGGCATCCCGGGCAGGGCGGCGGCAGGGCCAGTTGCGGGCTGAACCGGGGGCACCCGAAAAGTATCGGCGCAGCCCGCTTGGTCCGCTTTGAAACGCAACACGTTGTCGTCAGGAAACCCTTTGAAAGTACCGGCTCCCGTTCCCGGCCACAGGCGCAGGGCCGTAGTGGTACTGTAAATGCCGTTGAACGTGCTGGTAGGTGGGTGAGCCGCGCACCCGCCCAGTAACCCCGTAAACCCAAGCCCGATAAATTGACGCAGCTGCATGAAATAAGTACGAAAGCCCCAGAGGGATTTTTCGATTAGGAAAGTATCCGCAGTGAGTCCGCGTGAATCAATTGCGAGGCCTGGTACCGGCCTTCGCGTGGGCCATTTTCCAGGTTGAGCACGCCGCGGGGGCAGGCGGTGCTGCACATGCCGCAGCCCACGCACGAGGCCCGGATGATGGGCTCGCCGCGCTGGGCGTACTGCTGCACGTCGATGCCCATTTCGCACACATTGGAGCAGTTGCCGCAGGAAATGCACTGTGCGCCGTTGGTGCTGATGCGGAAGCGGGAAAAGTGCTTTTGCAGCAGGCCCAAATAGGCCGCCATGGGGCAGCCGAACCGGCACCACACCCGCGAGCCCATGATGGGGTAGAAACCCACACCAATTACGCCGGAAAACACCGCGCCGATGGCGAAGCCGTACCACTTGGCGGCCACGTTGCCCACCTCACCCAACAGGGCCCCTTGCTGATAAAAATTAACCCACAGCAGCGCCGTAATGGCAATTATCAGCCCCAGCACGGTGTAGATAATGCGGACTTCCCAGCGCCAGGCGGTGCGGCTGGTGTCGGCGAGGTGGCGGTAGGGGTCGCCGGCGGTTTCGGCCAGGCCACCGCAGCCGCACACCCACGAGCAGTACCAGCGCTTGCCGTAGAAATAGGTGAGCACCGGCGTGGCCACAAACGACAGCACCGCGCCCCAGAACACCATGAATACGCCCAATCCGCCATTCTGTGCCAGGGAAGTGACCGTGCCGGGAAACAGATAATCGTACTTCAGCGGCCAGAAATAGCTAAAATAAAACTCTGGTTTCTGAAATAATTGCAGCAGCCCGGGAATCAGAAACGCAAAGCCCAGCTGGAAAAACATGACCGAAGCGGTGCGAATAAGCTGGTAGCGCGAGTGCCGGTACTTCCACACCGCCCGGCCCCCCATCAGCAGTATGGCCAGCGTGTAGAAGGTGCCGTAGAGAAACCACTGGTCGGCAGGCCGGGCGCGCAGCCACTGGCTGAAGCCATCGAGCGGATGCACCAGGTTGTTGAGCAGGCCGAAGTTGCCCTGGCCGTCGTTGTTGCTGAACCAGTACAGCACCACGTAGAAACCGGTGAGTACCAGGCCCGTGACCCAGGCAATGGCCCCGCGCCCGGTGCTGTCCCGCAGCCAGAGGTTATCCTGCTGCACCCCGGCGGGGTGCTGGCCGTATTTGAGCCAGCTCCAGGCCAGCGTGCCGGCGCTCACCAGGCCCAGGGCCAGGTAAAACCAGGTTTTCTGGCGTTCCGGGTTGGCATCGGCCAGGGCCAGGAGCAGGGCCAGCAGGCCACCGGCTACTATGGCCAGAGTCAGCTTTTCGGCCGGCGATGATGCTGGCAGGGGCGGAGTGGTAAGGACAGGAGCAGCAATCATAGAGGCAGAGCAGCAAGGTGTTACAAATTATAAATCATGCTGCACTACGTCCAGCATGACCGTCCTGGATTTCGGCTCCTAGTGGTGGTGATGGTCGTGGGGCTCATCGGGCTTGCCAAACAGGTTGATGAGCGAGCCAACGACGTAAAAAGCCGTCCAGCACACGTACAGCCAGTTGAAGCCGGCCGGGGTGTGGCCCACGGCAAAGTGCAGGATTAAGTGAGCGCCGGCACTCATCAGCAGGCCGGTGAGGGCGATGAACTGGAAGCTATTGAGGGCCGACGGGCGGTATAGTTTAGATAAGTCCAAGAGGGGGGAGGGAATTAAAAATTAAAAATGATGAGTGGTGCAGCAGTTATTGAATCCTGAAAAGGATGCTGGAACAACCATCCAAATGCTTTAAAGACTGCACGGTAGTTTTTTAATTCTTCATTTTTAATTTTTAATTGAAAACAGGCCTTTGCGCTGCTTTAGGGCCACGGCCAGCGCGGGGAACTGCCGGTTGAAATCAGCCACCACGGCCTTTTCATGCTGCGGGAAAAACTCGGGGTCAAAGTTAGCCGCGCCCAGGTGAGCGACTACCGTGCCCACCGGCGCCTGCTGCCGAATCCAGTTTTCGCATACGGCCTGGCGCAGGCGCAGGCCCAGCGCGTTGAAGCCCACCACGGCGTGCGGTGCTACACTACGGAAATAGATGCGCAGGGCCGTCCGCCCGCCCGGGTGCTCCCAATAAAAGCTGCTGAGGCCCTCGGTGGACGCCGCCGGGGCCTGGCCGTAGGTCTGGTATTCGAGGTTGAAGAACTTGGCCGAATTGAACCAGATGCCGCGCCGATACGGTGTGGGCTGCCCGCAAATGCTGTGGGCCACGGTTTCGCCCTGCATGCGGCCGGTATACCAGAGCTGCTCGATGGGCACCTCGCCAGCGGCGGGCTGGCGGTGCTGGGCGCAGTCGCCGGCCGCGTACACGCCGGGCACGTTGGTTTTCAAGAACTCATCAACCAGAATGCCCCGGTCGGTTTCAATGGTTGACGTTTTGGCCAGCGTGAGGTTGGGGGTGACGCCCGTCGCCAGGCCCACCCATTGGCAGGGGATTTCCTCGCCGGCAGTGGTGACCACGGCGCGTACGCGGCCCTGGGCATCGCCCAGAATCTCGCGCATTTCGGTGCCGTAGCGCACGGGTACGTGGTTTTCCTCAAACTGCCGGTCCACCAGGTTGGCCTCTTCGGGCGGCAGTACCGTGCCCCAGTAGCGGGAATCGCGCACCAGCACCACGGGCTCGATGCCCCGGGTGTGCAGCATCTCGGCCAGCTCGACCCCGATGAGGCCGCCGCCCACCACCACGCCCCGGCTGATGCCGTGGGTGTCGCGGGTCATGGCTTCCAGGTCGGGCAGGTTGTAGAGGCCCTGCACGCCGGCCAGGTGCTGGCCGGGCCAGCCGTAGAGCCGGCTTTCGGAGCCGGTGGCCAGCAGCAGCTGGTCGTAGGTGAGGGTAGTGCCGTTGTCGAGGGTGATGCGCTTTTCGGCCGTATTGAGGGCCGTGGCGGTGGCGTGCACCAGGCTCAGGCGGTTTTCATCCCAGAACCAGTCGCCGTAAGGCTTGATGTCCTGGGCGCGCAGGTGGCCCATGTACACGTACATCAGCGCCGTGCGCGAGTAGTGGTGCGCGCTTTCGCTCGATACGATGGTGATGCGGGCATCGGGCTGTAGCCGGCGCACGGCCAGCGCACAGGTAATTCCGGTAATGCCGTTGCCGATGATGACCAGGTGCATGAAACAGAAAGTAAATAAGCGAATTGCCAAATGTAGGCGGGGACGGCACAATCCAACGGGCCCGGGCGTTACGTTTGTGCCGGCAGTGTAAGGGTAGACCCGTCGCCGCGACATCCTTACACCGTGCCTCCACTCTTTTTCGCCGCTCCAATGCCTTTTGCCACGCACCTACGTCGCTTCCTGTCCTACTGTTTGCTGGCCGCGCCAGTGCTGGCGCACGCCGATGCCCCACCCACGCCCAGCCTGTCGGCGGGTACCAGCACCTTCCTGGCGAAGTACGTGAACGCCGAAGGCAACGTGAACTACGCCGCCATCAAGCGCAACCCGCTCGAGCTGAAGGACTTGCTGCGCCGCGTCGAAACCTTTAATGCCGCCGCCGCCAAGCCCGCCGAGCGCGAGGCCTTCTACCTCAATGCCTACAACCTGCTGGTGATTGGCGAAGTAGTGGCGCGCTACCCGCTGGAGTCGGTGGAAAAAGTGCCGGGCTTCTTCGATAAAAACCTGGTGAGCGTGGCCGGCGAAAAGCTGACCCTCAACGACCTCGAAGCCAAAAAGCTGCGCCAGCCCTACGCCGACCCGCGCGTGCATTTTGCCCTGGTGTGCGGAGCCAAAGGCTGCCCCCGCCTCAGCCGTACGGCCTACGCCGCCACCCAGCTCGACGCTCAGCTGACCACCCAGGCCCGCAAAGTGCTGCAAGACCCCACGTTCATCCGCGTCGACAACAAAGCGCGCAAAGTGCAGCTCTCGCAGATTTTTAAGTGGTACGAAGCCGACTTCAAAGCCAGTGGCAAAACCGGGGTGGCCTACGTCAACCAGTTCCGGGAGGGCAAAACCATTCCGGCCACCTACGCCGTTGATTATTACGTGTACGACTGGGCGCTGAACAGCCAGAAATAACGGGCTCAGGCCGGGCACCGTCGGGGTATTGGGAAGGGGGCATTTAGCTGGGTATAATCACCGCCAGCGGTGGGCTTACGCAAAATAAATCAGACTATTTTTGGGAATGGAATCCACCGGTAATTCCTTTTTGACTGGGATTTGCTGATTTTGGATGAGGGCCGGAGTGTCAAAATGGGAAAGTAAAAAAGGCTGAATCCAAAGCCTGAGTGGCTGAGTAACTTCCAGGTTGCTCACCAATTTTATCCTTCTCGTCAATGAAACACTTCGTCTCTTCAACTCGGTTTTGGATGGGTTTACTGAGTATTTGCTGGCTGCTTGCGGGCACTACCCAAGTCCAGGCGGCCACGCCGCCCAGCACCTCAGTTATTACCGCTCATACCACGGCATTTCTGCATAAATTCGTGGATAAGGAAGGCAAGGTAAACTACCAGGCCATTCAGCGAAATCCGGGGCAGCTGGCTAATCTGCTGGCAGAAATTGCGGCTTTCGACGTGGCCAAAGCCAACATGGCCGACCAGTACGCCTTTTACCTCAACGCCTACAACGTGCTGGTGATTGGCGAAATCGTGGCCCACTACCCGCTTACTTCGGTGCAGGACATGCCGGGCTTTTTCAACCGCACCCAGCTGTCTATCGCGGGTCAGCAGCTCACCCTCGACCAGATTGAAACCGATAAGCTGCGCAAAATCTACGACGACCCGCGCCTGCACTTCGCGCTGGTGTGCGGCACCAACAGCTGCCCCCGCCTGAGCCGGGCGGCCTACGTGGGCAAAGAGCTGTTTGTGCAGCTGAATAACCAGGCCAGGTTTGCCCTGCTCGACCCCAACTACGTGAAAGTAGACCCGGCTACCAAGAAGGTATTGCTGCCCGAAATCTTCAAGTGGTATGATTCCGATTTCAGCGCCAGCGGCAGCTCGGGGGTGATGTACGTGAACAAATTCCGCCAAGAAGACCGCCTCCCAACCTGGTACACGGTGGAATACTACCCCTACAACTGGAGCCTGAATGACCAGAAACTCTTGCCCAGCAGCGTGGCCGAGTTACAGCCCAAATAAGGCCGCAGAATGGCAACAGCCTGGCCAGCGTAACGGAAAGGGGGGGGATTCGTAAGCTAATTAACTACGTATTCTCACTCATTTTCCTCCTGACTATGATACCTGATGATTTTTCCGGCAACGGCACGTCGCCCAGCGAAGGTGAGCACGCCGACATTACCGAAAACAAGAACCTGCCGCAGAACGAAGAGCTGGAACGCCAGAAAGAGTACAAGCAGGACCAGAGCAACGGCAAGTCTTCGAACGACCCCAGCGCGGCCCGCAACACCGGGGCCAACGGGTATACCCAGCGCAATAACCAGAAAGACCAGCTCGAAAATTTGCACATTGGCGGGTCCGAAACCACCCCTCAAGGCGGCAACGACCACGTCAACGCCGGCGAGCAGGCGCAAGGCCCGGGTTTCGAGGTAGAAGGCAGCTACGAGCTGGACCACAACCTGCGCACCCGCGAGCAGAAGTTTGGTGATAAAACGCTCAGCGGCCCACCACTGTCCATCAGCGGCGAAGCGCCTGCCGAGGAATAGTCGGCTAGCTTCACCCAGCCAGACCCCGGCAGCGGGGCCGGAGCCCAAGGCAAGTTGCTTTGGGCCCCGGCCCCGCTTTTTGCTGCCGCAAAGGGTGGGAAAATTGGCGTAGGCAGAAAAATAGGAAAGACGATGCGGATAACGCTACAAAAGGGTAACTTGCACAGCCTATTTGCCAAAATGGCTTTTAGGTCCAAATCGTTTTTGCAGCCGCTCAATTAACCCGTACCACCCTTTATTTTAATCGAATGAAATCAGAAAATCTACCCGAAGCATCCGACGAGCAGTACGACCCCAATCTTGATGCTCAGGATGAAGAAGTTGCCTCGGGCGGTAACAACAAGCTGCTCTACATCCTGGTGGCCGGCCTGCTGGTGCTGATAATTGGCTACGTGGCGCTGCCCAAGGGAAATGGCAATTCGGGCGGTCTGTCGTCCGTTACGCCCAGCTTCATGCTCGACGGTGCGGCCGTGACTGCCACCGTGCCTACGTCTGCTGACAGCATTGCCGCTGGCCTCAAAGGCGCTCCCGCCGCCGCTGGCGATGCCGACGATGAAAAAGCCGAAAAAGTAGCCGACAAGCCAACGGCTACCCGTGCTGCTACTGCGGCGGCCAGTGCCGCTCCGGCCCCCGTGGCGGCCGCTCCGGCTGCTGCGCCAGCGGCGGCCCCCGAGCCCGTTGCCGCTGCGCCAGTGGCTGCTCCCGAGCCCGCCGCCCCCACTAACGTAACGATGTCGGGCAAGATTGAGGACGAGAACGGCCGTCCCATGGTGGGTGCCACCGTGATGCTCAAAGGCAGCAGCAAAGCCACCAGCACCGATGCCAGTGGCAACTATACCCTGGAAGTGCCCGCCGGAACCGATAATACCCTCGTGTATGGCTACGGCGGCTACGACGACGAAGTAGTGCGCACCCGTGGCATCCAGCCCGTGAATGTGACCCTCACGCCCCGCGCCAAAGCCGGCCGCAAGCGCCGCTAGTCTTAACGGTTAGTGGTTAATGATTAGTGGTTAATCGGTATACGCCTCCGTTACCAGTATTAAAAAAGGGCCTTCCAATGCGGGAGGCCCTTTTTTATGCGAAAATATGGCAGTAAGTGCTTGTGCAAAAGATAAGCGTATGCTCCGGTCTGACCGCTCTAGGCGGTCCGACCGGTTGTCGTTGGGCCGAAATCGTTGTTGCTTCAACCGGTCGGACCGCCTAGGGCGGTCAGACCGGCAGGCCCGACTCGAGTACGCTTACTTCCGCACAGGTCCGCAACCATTTGCCATCAACCGCTAACTACGCTTTGCTGCCAAACCGGCGGCCAAACAGGAAGTACACCGGCAGGCCCAGCGCGACCAGGCCCAGGCCGCGGCGCGAGAATTCGGCCGTGTCGGGCGCGATGAGCAGGATGATGCAGAACGCCGAGGCCAGCAAAATGTAGAGGCCCGGCACCACCGGGTAGCCCCAGGCGCGGTAGGGGCGCGGGGCCTCGGGCCGGGTGCGGCGCAGCACGAAAATGCCGATGATGGTGACGACGTAGAACAGAATCACGGCAAACATCACGTAGTTCAGCAGCTGGCCGTAGGAGCCGCTCAGGCAGAGCAGGCAGGCCCACAGGCACTGGGCCCAGAGGGCGCGGCCGGGTACGCCGGCCCCGTTCAGCCGGGCCAGGCCAGGGAAGAACAGGCCGTCCTTGGCCATGGCGAAATACGCCCGCGAGCCGCTGAGAATGATGCCGTTATTCGCCCCGAACGTGCTGAGCATGATGAGCACCGCCATGATGTAAGCGCCGGGCGCGCCGAGCACCGATTCGGCCACGGCCGTGGCCACCCGGTCGTCGGTAGCATACTGGATGCCGCGGCCGGCCACGGTGGCCGCCTCGGGCGAGCCGTGCAGGGGCAGCACCAGCAGGTACACCACGTTGATGAGAATGTAGAGGGCCGTGACGATGGCCGTGCCAATGGCCATGCTGCGCACGAGCGTGCGCTCGGGGTCCTGAATTTCCTCGCCCGCGAAGCCGATGTTGTTCCACGAATCGGAGGAGAACAGGGAGCCGGTCATGGCCATGCCAACGGCAATGACCAGCGCACTGCCGCTAATGGGAATGGGCAGGGCGCTCACACCGGGCGCCGGGTAGCGCGTGGCCGTCCAGAGGTCGGCAAAGTTGGCGGCAATGGCGTCGTGGTTCATGCCCAGCGCCACGCCGAAAATGATGAGCAGCGCCAGAGCAATGAGCTTGGTGCTGCCCAGCACGTTCTGAATGAGCTTGCCGGTACGCACACCCTGCGCATTGAGCGCCGTGATGCCGATGATGAGGATAATGGCCAGCAGCTGCACGCTGCTGAACTCGAAGCTGCCGGCCTGGAACAGCAGGTTCTTCACGCTGAAAAACGGCACCAGCACACCCGTAAATTTGGCAAAGGCCACGGCCACGGCCGCAATCACGCCGGTCTGAATCACGAGAAACAGCGTCCAGCCGTATAGGAAGGCCGTGAGCCGCCCGAAGGCCTCGCGCAGGTACACATATTGCCCGCCCACCTTGGGGAACATGCTGGCCAGCTCGCCGTAGCTGATGGCCCCGGCCATGGTGATGAAGCCGGTGAGCAGCCATACTACCAGCAGCCAGCCGGCGCTGCCCACCTGCCGCGAGATATCGGCCGAGACGATGAAGATGCCCGAGCCAATCATGCTGCCCGTGACGAGCATAATGGCATCGAAAAGATTGATGGCCCGTTTAAAATGGGGCTGAGAGGGTTGCGGTTCGGTCATTGAATAAGAAAAAGCAGCTTTTGGAGCCGGGAAGATAGAGCGGAGCGTCAGAACTGGCTGCCGTGGGCCGGGTAAAGCAACCGTTCACCCCCGGCGAAGGTCAGGTAATAAATCCTAATTTCAACCCTGCCTTTTCACTTGACTGATGCGCTTACTTCGACCATTCGCCCTCATTATTTCAGTCAGCACACTGGCCGGCTGCCACAAAGAGCCATTGTGTGGGGACCCCGCCCTGGGTAAGTTCGTGACTTATGAAATCGTGGACGCGGCAACTGGCCGCGACTGGTTTGCCGGCCCGGGCCGCCCGCCGGGTGACTCCTTGCGGTTACTGGCATCTGCGTTTGGGCCCGCTCGCCCCGCCACCCGGTTCAGGACGGGCTTCCGGGTGGGGCCGGTTGTTGTGGACGGCCGGCTGATGAGAACCCACCTACTGCGCATCAGTACCACCGACCTCGATACCGTGATGGTGCAGCTGCGCTACGGCCCCGCGCCGGCCGACGACCCCTGCGGCTTCGGCCCGGCCCTGGCAGCCCTGGAAATAACCTATAATGGTCGGCCAGCCGGCACTTTCCGCGCCGATGTGCCCACCGATTCGCTGAGTGCCATTTATCGGCCGGTACCCTGGGGCAAAGTGCTTGCCCTGCGCAAGCGCCGGTAACCCAACTCCCGGCTAGAGCGCGGCGCGGAATTTGGCCGCAATCCGCTCGGCGGCTTCGGCATTGCCGAGCCGCTGCGCAGTGGCCCACTGCTGGTTGGCGGCGGCGTTCTGGCCCGCCTGCGTGTAGTTGTCGCCCAAATCCAGGTAGAGGCTGCAAGTATTTGGTAGTCAGTAGTCGAATATCAAAATGCTGTCAATAAATAATTGACGTCATGTTTGCTTACTGACTACGCATGTCCGGCTACTTAAAACTCGCTCCGGTCGTACCAGCTGCGCATGCGCCAGGGGTCGTTGCGGTTTTTGCGCACCAGCACCAGCCGGGCCGTGCCCGAGCCCGAGAACCGCTCATTATCCCGCTGCTCGATGGTGAGCAGGAAGGAGCGTTCCACGCTGGCCAGCGTGTCCGACGAAATCGTGTCGGAGCTGGGCAGGTACTGCGTCCACTGCAAATTGGTGGAGCGGGCGGCCCGGAAGAGGCGGTAGGTGGTGTTGGCATCCACGTCGCGGGTCCAGGAGCGGTCCACGTTGGCGGCGAAGTCGCGGTAGGTGAAGCGAAACTTCGGCGAGAGCAGCTGTCCGTAGAGCGTGGAGTCGCGCAATTGATACGACGCCCGAAACCGGTCGAAAAAACCGCGTACCGTGACGGGGTTACCCAGCAGCTGGTTCTGGTCGATGACCACCTCATCGAGGGCCGGCGCGAAGGGGTTGCAGGCGGGCACCGTGAGCAGCAGCACGATGCCGCCGAGCAGCAAAACAGGAAACGACGGGCGCGGCGGCAGCTTCATGAGGCGAAATATACGCTTTGCTTAATGAATAACTGCTGTTACGCAGCGAAATGTAGCGCGGACTTTGTAGTCCGCGAGTCTGCGCCGTTCGAGCGGGTTTAATGGCGCGGGGACGCGGACTACAAAGTCCGCGCTACACCCCAAGCGGCGCTTGAACGAAGACACTGCGTAACAACGGTGAATAAATGTCGTGCCTCCTCGCGATGACAGGTGCGTCAGTTCGAGATGAAGTACTTCTTCAAATCCGTCCAGCAGAGGCCGGGGCCGGTGCGCTGGTCGCGCCAGGCAATAATGCGCCACTCGTTGTTGCGGCGGCGCAGAATCAGGCGGATGTTGCCTTGCAGCAGGCCGGCGCGAAAGGCCGTGTCCTGCTGGGTGATGCGCAGCTGGTACAGGGCCGAAACCTCCACCGAGTCGGCGGTATAGAGCTGGTCGCGGCGGTTGGTGAGGACCAGCGAATTGGAAACCGTGGGAACCGAGCGGCGGCGCAGGCTGCTGAAATAGGTGGTTTCCTCGGCCACGCTCCAGTTGGCGAAGAGGCCGGGCGCGGAGCCGGCGCTGGTGGGGTCGGGCACGAAGCGGTAGTTGGGTCCGCTGAAGCTGCGCTCGTAGTTGGCCACGTTCACGCGCTGCACGGCGGTGCTGAAGTTAGCCAGCAGAATATCAATCTGCGTGGGCTGAATCCATTCGCTGGACGTGACCGAGGGCTCGGGCTCGCGCAGCTGGAAGCAGGCCGGCAGGGCCAGCAGCGCCACCGCACAGGCGGCTTTGAGGAGGAAACGGATAGGCCGGGGCTTCATGGGTGGGCGGCAGGAGCGGGGTGTAGCAGCAAGGTACGGTGCATCGGGGAGGAATGAACAGCACACTCCCCTCCTTACCAAGGAGGGGATGTTTCAGCGAAGCTGAAACGGGGGTGGTTAGGGCGTTGCACGCTGGTTGCACGATACGGCAGCGAGTTGTTCGGGTGTCGTTCACCCCCCCCCCCTCCGGTGGCACCACCCCCGTCCGAGCCTGCGGCTCGAACATCCCCTCCTTGGTAAGGAGGGGAGTAACGGGCCCCGCGCCGTACTTTCGTCGCCCGTCATCCGCTTCCCTTCGCAATGTCCCGAAAGCTTCTGGCGTTACTCACGGCGCTGCTGCTGCTGCTCGCGCTGGCCACTTTTGTTTATTACCGGCGCACGTTGGCGGCCGTGCCCCTGGACCCCTACGTCCTGGTGCCCGATGATGCCGTGCTGGTTCTCAGCACCCACGACCACCCCGCCCTGGTGCGCCACCTGCAGGAAACCGACCTCTGGGACAACCTCACGGCCGTGCGCTATTTCCAGCAGGCCGCCGGCCACCTGGCCCTGGCCGATAGCATCGCCGGGGGCAGCGCCCGCCGCCGCAACACGCTCATCAACCTGCTGGGCCGCAAGCTGATTATCACCTCGGTGCACGTGACCGGGCCGGGTGAGTTCGACGTGCTGTACCAGGTGCCGCTGCGCCGGGTGAGCGAGTACCGGCAGGTGCGCGGCCTGCTCGAAACCCTGGGCCGCGACCCGCGCTACCGCCTCACCACCCGCGACTACGAAGGCCAGGAGTTCAGCGTGCTCACCGAGCAGCGCACCGAAAAAAGCATTACGGTACTCAACTACCGCAACCACCTGCTCATCAGCACTAAACCGGGGCTGATAGAGGCCGTGGTACGTCGGCTGGCCCGCCCCGGGCAACCCACCGTGCTGGCCGCGTTCAGCTCCACCGATTTGCTGAAGCTGCGCGGCGTGGATGCTTCGCTGCTGCTTAATTACCGTCGCCTGCCGCAGTTTCTCGACGTGCTGTTCCGGCCCGAGATGCACGGGCAGTTCGACCAGCTCACTGGTCTGGTGTCGCAGGGCCTGCTGGGGGTGAAGCTGGCCGGCAGCCGCGTGCAAATGCAGGGCTTTTCGAACCCCGAAACGGCCAGGGGCACCTTGCAGCAGCGGCTGCGCGGCCAGCCTGCCCAGCCCCTGGGCCTGATGAGTCTGCTCAGCACCCGTACCGCCCTGCTGCTGCACCTGGCCGCCGACCCCGCCCGCACCTGGCCCCGGCCGGGCCGCCCGCTCGCGGATTCTCTGGGCCGCGACGCGGCGCTCGATAGCCTGCGGGCCACTTTCGGCGGTGAAATGGCGGTGGCCTACCTGGCCGCTCCGGCGGCGGGCCGCCAGCCGGGCCGCCTGGCTATGGTGCAGTGCCCGGCCCCCGCCCGCACCGCCCGCTGGCTGGCCCGCCTGCGCCGAATCGATGGCAACTCGCCGGCCTTCACCAAAGTCGGGCCCTATGAAATCCACCCCGTGGGCTTTTCGGAGGCCGCCGTGCTGGGGCCGCTGCTGGCTACTGCCGGGCCCCAGGGGGCTGAGGCCCGGGCCAATGCGGGCGTGCTGGTGGGCAACTATCTGGTGCTGGCCGATGAGCAAACCCTGAACGGCTACCTGGCTGATGTAGTGGCCGACCGCACCTGGGCCCAGACGCCGGCGCAGGTTTCCTTTTTGCAAGAAACCCTGCCCAGGGCCCGCCTGAGCATGATTATTGATACCCGCAACAGCTGGAATGCCCTGCTGGGCGTGCTCACCGAAGAGCGGCGGGCCGGTTTGCTGCGCAACGAGGCGCTGTTCAAACGCTTTCCCCAGATTGCCCTTCAGCTGGTGCCCGCCGACAATGAGGCAGCGCCCGAGGCGCAATATTTTACGCAGCTGCTGTTGCGCCATCCCGACCTGGGCCCGGCCGTGGCCCAGGCCGGCAGCGCAATTGCCAATGGCCGGGTACTGGCCTTCAAGCAGCTGCTGGTGGGGCAGCCCACGCTGCTCGCGGCGGCGGGCACCCGCATTCCGGCCGTGGTCGTGCAGGACTCGGCCTCTACGCTGCATTACGTGACGGCCGATAACACCGTGCTGTGGTCCGACACGCTGGCCGGGCCGGCGGTGGGCCTGAGCCTGCTGCCGGCCGCCAGCCGCCGGCCCGGCGGACTGCTGCTGGGCGCGGGTAGCCTGCTGCATCTGCTGGGTAATGACGGCCGCGAGGTGCTGCCGTTTCCGCTGCATCTGCCCGATACCGTGCGCGTAGCCAGGCTGATACCCGCTTACGCCGGCCCCGATGTGCCCGCCCGCCTGCTGGCCGCCACGGCCGGCGGCGACCTGCTGCTCCTCGATGCCCAAGGCCGGCTGTTTCCGGGCTGGCAGCCCAAGCGGCTCGACTTCCCGCTGGCGGGCGCGCCCGCCGTGCTCCGCGTGAGTGGCCGCGACGTGGTGGTGGTGCCCCTGCAAAATGGCTACGTGTACGCCTTCGACGGCCAGGGCAACCTGTTTCCGGGGTTTCCCGTGAGCCTGGGGGCGCGGCTGGCGGGCGGCATCCTGGTGCAGGCGGGCAGCACGCTCGGCCGCTCCCGGCTTAGCATGGTGAACCAGCACGGCGAGCTGGTGACCTTCACGCTGAGCGGCGACGTGCTCACGCGCCGCCGCGTGGCCACCTGGAGCCGCACCGCCCGCTTCCTGCTCGTGCCCGACGCCCGCGGCCGCAGCTTCGTGCTAACCCGGGAAGATGGCAACCAGCTCGATGTGTACCTGCCCAGCCAGGCCGCGCCGCTCTTCACCCAGCGCTTTGTCACGTCGGGCCTCAAGCCCGTGCAGCTCTTCGATTTCGGCCCCGGCCGGCGTATGGTCGCCGTCACGGAGCCCGGGCCGGGCCAGGTTTTTCTCTATGAAAACAAAGGCCAGCTACTGGGCGGCGCGGCGTTGCCCAGCACGGGCACCGGCGTCGGCATGAGCTACGATGCCACCACCGATACCTATCAGCTGGTCCGCATCGTGGGCCGCGAGCTGCGCCGCACCGAGCTGAAAGTGGCCCTGTAGCGGGCGCATCAGCCGCCGCTGCGGGGGTGGGGAGGTATCGCCGATGTAGACATCAGACTTGTTCCTAAATACAGAAAAGGGCAAATTCAGCGGTCATGCTGAGCGCAGCCGAAGCATCTCTACCGCATTAGTAATCAATGCTACTGCACCAAAGCGGTAGAGATGCTTCGGCTGCGCTCAGCATGACGTTCTTTTTTCATTATTACTTATTCGGGAACAAGTCTATCTTCTATTATCCATCTGGCCCACGCCGGCCGGCCTGGTTCCCGCGCGCTACGGCTGCCAAACCGGTCCGGTCCTCAAATCAGGTTGAATGCCCGGGCATACTGCCCCAAATCGAAGCTGCTGGCGGCTCCCAGCTTCTGGCGGATGTTGCGGCGGTGGGTATCGGCGGTCTGGGCCGAGATGCTGAAGGCAACGGCGATTTCGGGCGAGCTGTGGCCCAGGGCCAGGCAGCCCAGCACCTCGCGCTCGCGGGTGGTGAGGCTGGCAAAGGTGGCCGAGTTCTCGCGCAGAAAGGTGTTTTCGTCGAGCAGGCGCTGCACCTTGGCGGTAATGTGGCTTTTGGGGTCGATGGGCGCGGAAAAGCAGATAACCAGCAGGGGCTGGCCGGCGGCATTCTTGGCCAGGAGGCGGGCCGTGCTCAGGTGCCACACAAACTCGCGGGCGGGTCCGGTACGCACCTGCTGAAAGAACGTGACGGTATGGCTCAGGTCGTTGCGCTCCAGCAGGTTTACCACTTTGGGCACGTATTCGTGCGCCTCGTCGGGGTTGAAGTAGCGGGCGTAGTATTCTTCGCCCATGGCCGTGAGCTCGGGCAGGGTAGCGCCCAGCTCGCGCAGGCCCCGGGCCGACATGTGGAGCACCCGGCGGGCATCACCGCTGAGGATGATGACCGTGCCGGGGTATGCATCGGCAAAAGCCGCGATTTCAGCAATGCGGTGGGCAATGAGCTGGTCATCGGTCATGGGTGGGATGAAAAGGCGGAATGAAAAAACGGACAGGCTACCGGTGCGGAGTTGGCACAATAGCAGGGCGGCAAGTTAGTGCGCGGCGGCTGATTCCCTAACTGGCCGTTGTGGCTTTTTTTTACCCAAATCCGGGGCTGTCGGCCCTACCGGTTCGTGAGCCAGCCTTTGCGGTAGAAATACACGAACTGACTGATTACGACCAGCACCATCACGCCCACCACCAGGGGGTAGCCCCAGGGCTGATACAGCTCGGGCATGTTGAGGTGGTTGATGGTGCCGTCGGGGTTTTCGCGCTGGAAATTCATGCCGTACAGGCCCACCAGAAAGCTGAGGGGGATAAAAATGGTGCTAATCATGGTCAGCACCTTCATCACTTCGTTCATGCGATTGCCCTGGTCCGACATGTAGAGGTCGGTGAGGGAGGTAATGTTGTCGCGGTAGCTTTCGGCCAGGTCCAGGGCCTGAATGGCGTGGTCGTAGGCGTCGCGGTAGAAGATTTTGAGCTCCTCGGGCATTATTTCTTCGGGCAGACGCAGGATTTCCGCGATTTTATCCCGCTCCGGGTACACCAGCCGGCGGAAGCGCACCACGTCTTTCTTGATGCGCAGAATGCGATTAAGCAGCCGACGCGGGCGCTTATCGGCAAAAATGGCTTCTTCCAGCTCCTCAACGTAGTCGCCGATGGCGGCCATGGTGGGGTAGTAGTGGTCGAGCACCACATCGGTGAGGGCGTAGGCCAGGTAGAGTACCGGCCGGCGGCGCAGGGTGCTGAAATTGGCCCGAATGCGCACCCGCAGCGAGTTGAGGCAGTCATCGTAATCGTCCTGAAAGGAGAGGACGTAGTTCGGGCCGGTGAAGAGGGAGAGCTGGTCGTCGTCGATTTCGAAGTTGCGGGTGAAATCGGTCATGCGTGACACCATGAACAGGCGGTTATCGTCAAACACCTCCAGCTTGGCGCGCTGGTAGTCGTTGAGCACATCTTCCATTTGGAGCGGGTGCAGCCCGAAATCCTGCATCAGCTGCTCCATCAGGGCCAGGTTGCCGTAGCCGCGCACGTCAATCCAGTGCTTGAGGTCGGGGTTATCGCGCAGCTGCGTAATCAGCTCGTCGTAACGGTCAGTATATTCTTCTTCCACGAAGGATGATTCGGTGTACGACATGAGAAACAGCCGGGGCTTGAGGGCCCCTTCGCGCACGTTGAGGGTGCCGGGGCGCTGGCCCACCTGCTGCTCCCGCGCCTGCCGGGTGGCCTCGCGGTCGGTGACGGTGTAGCCCACGGGGCTATCACTGTCGGCCAGGGCCGGCGAGCGGTTGGGCGCTTCGGAGGGTGGGGAGCTGAGCGGATTCATGCGGGTAAAAGAAGAAAACGGGAACAAAAGCGCAACTGCGCTCCCTACGCATGGCGGGAAGCTGGAGATGCCGCGCCAATAGTTATCAGGGGGCCGCGGCATGGTAGCCGGCCGTTCCGTGCCGTACTTTGCCGGCAGGGCCACGAAATTACGGTTTGAAAAGTACGGATTCTTCAGTTGTTCTTGGGGCAGTGCCCGTGCCCGGCACCTACGCGGTGCGCATGGCCGAAAGTGGGCCGGCTGGGCCAGTGCCGCCGCCGCTGCCGCTGGCCTTTGAGCCTTTTTTATACCTGCGCCCCGAGCACCAGGCCCTTGCGCCCCAAAGTGGCTTGGTACTAAGCTTTTATCTGGAAGACGCGGTGAGCGGCCGTACCGTAGCGCAGCTGCACGTTGCCGTCGATGCGCGGGCGCAGGTGGCCCACAGCCCCGCGCAGGCCCCTTTTGGGGCGGTGCAGCTGGCCCCGGGCTTATCGCCAGCCGCGCTGCACCAGCTGCTGAACGCGGCCGAAAGGGAGCTGGCCGGGCGCGGATTACAGCGCTTTTCACTACGCGGCTACCCCTTTGCCTACGACCCCGCCGGGGCCGCCACCCTGGCCGAAACCCTGCGCCAGCGCGGCTACCGCGTGGCCCTGGCCGAGCAGAACTACTACCTCGACCCCGCCCGCGACTACGAAGCCCACCTGCACCCCTCCGAGCGGCGGCGGCTGCACAAGTGCCGCCGCCACGGCCTGCATTTCGAGCAGGAGCCCCCGTTTCTGCTGCCCGCCGCCTATGCCTTCATTGAGGCGTGCCGGCAGGAGCGGGGGCAGGCGCTGTCATTGTCATTGGCGCGGGTGCAGGAGCTGTTCCAGCGGTTTCCGCGCGAGCATTTCCTGTTTTCGGTGCGCCAGCCCGATGGCGCGTGGGCGGCCCTCACGGTGGCCATTCGGGTGAGCGGGCGGGTGCTGTATAATTTCTATCCCGCCAGTCCGCTACGCTATAATGCTTTCAGCCCGGTGGTGCTGCTCAACGAGGGCCTGCACGCCTTCGCCCGGGCCAGCGACCTGGCCGTGCTCGACCTCGGCACTTCTACCCTCGATAGCAGCCCCAATGCCTCGCTGCTGCGTTTTAAGCGGCACCTGGGGGGCGTGGCCGGCCTGCGGCTGAGCTGGGAGCGGGACTTGTAGGGAAGGAGTTGCCATTATTTGCCACCTAAAGCAGTTTCCAAGTTCATAGACGGAGTTAAAAGTTGAGAGTTAAAAGTTAAAAAGCAGATGGATTGAGTTTTAACTTTTAACCCTCAACTTTTAACTCTGTACACCAACCTGAAAGCCGCTCTATGTCTGTCACGCCACCCGTACTTCACCCTACCACCCCGCCGCCCATCTGGCGGCACTTCCTGCGCGGCTCGTTGGGAACGGGCGTGGCCGTGGTAGCCCGCGCCGCCGGGGCGTTGGTCATCAACAAGCTGTTTGCCACCTACGCGCCAGCCGGCGGCCTCACCCTGCTGGCCCAGTTCCAGAACCTGATGGCGCTGCTCACGGCCCTGCCCAACGACGGCGTGCACGTGGGCGTGGTGAAATACCTCGCGCCGCTGCGACCCGGCAGCCCGCGCTACCGCCTGTGGCTGGGGGCCGCCGCCGTGCTGAACGCGGCCGCCCTGGTGGCCGGGGGGCTGGTGCTGGCCGTTCGGGGCCTGCCGGGTTGGAATGGGTTCAGCATCGCGGCGTTGCTGGTGGGCATTGCCATGCTCACGGGGCAGGCACTACTGGGGGCGGCGCTGCTGGCCGCCGGGCGCTTGCGGGCCTACATTGGCTTGTCGGTATTGGTGGCCGGGCTGGGCACGGGGGCCGTGGCCGGGGCGCTGTGGCAGGGCTGGCCGCTCAATTCCGTGCTGCTAGCCTATCTGCTAGCGCAGGGCCTCACGTTGCTGCCGGCGCTGGGGCTGGCGGCGCGGGCGGGCCTGCTGCGGCATCTGCGGCTGGCCGCACCCGTGAGCCGGGCGGCGCTGCGCGGCCTGGGCCAGTTCCTGCTCATGGCCGTGAGCACGCTGCTGTTTGGCAAAGCCGTGGACTTCGTGCTGCGCGGCTACCTGCTGCAAACGTATGGCCCGGCCCGCACCGACTTGTGGCAGGCCGTGGCCAAGCTCTCCGACAACTACACCATGGTATTCGCGGCGGTGATGAGCAGCGTGTTTTACCCCCGGCTGGCGGCGCTGGCCGGGCAGCCGCTGGCGGCGCGGGCCTACCTGCGCGGCGTGCTGGGGCTGCTGGCCCCGGTGCTGGCCCTGGGCCTGGGGCTGATTTTTGCCTGCCGCAACTGGCTGCTGCCGCTGCTGTTTGCCCCGCAGCTGCTGGGGGCCCGGGAGTTTCTGGCCCCGCAGCTGCTCGGCGACTGGGCCAAGCTGCTCAGCTGGGTGTTCATTTTTCAGCTCACGGCCCGGGCGCGCACGGGGCCCTACATCGCGGTGCAGGCCGCCTCAGCGGCTGTGTTCGCGGCGCTGCTGGCGGTGCTGCTGCCGCGCTTCGGCTTGGAAGGAGCAGTGCTGGCCCACGCCGGGCGCTACGGCCTGCTGCTGCTGGCCTGCGGAGCGTATTATTTTGGAATGAAGAATGAACGATGAAAATTTTCAACCTTTCATTTGCCGTTATTGCCCATGCCCGATTCTTCATTCCTCCTTCCGGATTCCCCATTGAGCGAAGCGCCACTGGTGACCATTGTGGCGCTGTGCCACAACCACGCTCCCTTCCTGCGCGAGGCCCTGGATTCCATCCTGGCCCAGACCTACCCGCATCTGGAAGTGTGGCTCGTGGACGATGCCAGCACCGACGACAGCCCCGCCATCCTGCGCGAATACGCCGCCCGGCACCCCAGCTGGCACCTGCACCTGCTCAGCGAGAACGTGGGCAACTGCCGCGCCTTCAACCTGGCTTTTCGTCAGAGCCGGGGCGAGTTTCTGATTGATTTTGCCACCGATGACGTGCTGCTGCCTGAGCGGGTAGGGCAGCAGGTGGCGGCTTTCCGGCAGAACGACTCCACGGTGGGCATGGTGTATTCCAATGCCGAATTGATAGCCGAGGACGGCCAGCTGCTGGGCCTGCACCACCGGCCCGATGGCCACGGCGGGCTGCTGCCGTCGCCCACCAGCGGCTGGGTTTTTGCCGAGGTGCTGCGGCGCTACTTCATCAGCACGCCCACCATGATGATGCGCCGCGCCTGTCTGGCACAATTGGGCGGCTACGACGAAACCCTGGCCTATGAGGACTTTGATTTCTGGGTGCGGGCCAGCCGCGAATGGCAGTTTCTGTACCAGGATGCCGTGACGACCCGCAAGCGCAAGCACCCGCGCAGCATGAGCTCCAAAGCCTACCGCCGCCACGACCCCTACCTGGCATCCACCATCCGGGTCTGCGCAAAAGCCCTGGCCCTGGCCCGCACCCCCGCCGAGCACGCCGCCCTGGCCACCCGCCTGCGCTGGGAGCTGCGCCAGGCCGTGCGCCGCCATCGACACGCCGAAGCCCGGGAGTTGTTCGGGCTGCTGCGCCAAACCACCCGCCCCACGCTGCCCGACCACGCCCTCGCGACCTGGAGCCGCTTGTTTGCCAGGAATAGCAAGTAATTTTGAGCAAACTACCCGGAGCCCCGTTGGCTCCGCTGCCTCATGACCCCTCCCGACCCATCGGCCGCTGCCGAACCCTTCAACCAGCTCGACCTCAACGGGCAGCGCGTGGCCTACCAGGTAGAAGGAGCCGCTAAAGCCCCCACCGATGAGCAGGTGCTCCTGGCCCAGGCCCACGACCTCACGGCCCGCGCCGCGTGGGCCGAAGCCGGCTACGCCGTGGTGCCGGGCCTGCCCGCGCCCGCTCAGCAGGTGCTGCAAGCCGGGCTGGCCGAGCTGTTGCGCGCCGCCCTACGCGCCGCGGGCTGCGCCGTGGCCGCTGATTTCGACATAACCCAGTACCACCACATCGTTGGCGACGACCCGGCCCGCCACCTGGCCGTTATCGCCCAAACCAAGTCCTACGACCTCAGCCGCCTGCCCATTGCCCCGGCGCTGCTCGAAGATTTGGTGAGCGCGGCCTGTGGCCAGCCGGTGCGCGCGCACAACCCGCACGCCCGGGAGGCGGTGTTTCACCTGCGCATCGTGCGGCCCAACCGGGCCGACCAGAACCCCTTGCACCGCGACGCCTGGCTGCCCCGCTACCACGATGCGCTGAATATTTACCTGCCCGTGGCCGGCAGCACGGCGCGCTCGTCGCTCACCCTGGTGCCCGGCAGCCACCACTGGCCCGAAAACACGGTGGAGCGGACCGAAGGCGGGGCCATTTATCACGGCGTGCCCTACACGGTGCCGGGGGTGCTGCGCCCGGTGCGGCCCCTGCAAATCATTCGGCCCAATCCTGGTCCCGACGAAGTGCTGGTGTTCTCGCCCTATTTGCTGCACGGAGCCGCCGCCAACCTGAACGACGATGCCACCCGGGTTTCGTTGGAAATGCGGTTCTGGGCACAGCAGGGCTAGAACGTGTACCCCGAATTTCCAATTCGGCCGCCCGAACGATTCATGCGAAAGGCGTTTAGGCGGCCGAATTGGAAATTCGGGGTACACGTTCTGCTCGCTCAATCAATCATTCTTTCTCTTATTCGTGCCGCAGCATTCCCGTTTAGCCATTTTCGCCCGCGTGGTGCTGCTGCCCATCGGGCTGGTGCTGGCTACCGTGGCGGGCCTGGGCAGCTATTACGAGGCCAGCGACGACACGTCCATCGCCTGGCTGTTTTCGGGCGTGCTGGCCCTGAAACCGGTGACTTCGCTGCCGCTGTATTTCCGGGGCTTCGGGCGGGTGCTGGCGGCGGCATATACCATCTGGCCGGGGGTGGCGTGGTTTGGGCTGCTGCTGAGCACGTTGCTGGCAGCTGCCACAGTAATGCTGCTGGCCGTGCTCGACCGGCTGTTGCGGCCGTACCTGCGCCCCTGGCCGCTGGCATTGGTTCTGGCAGGCTTTTTTGCGGTGGCGCTACTCGAAAACTGGCTGCTGTTCAGCTACGTGCGGGTGGCATTGCTGCTGGCGGGAGCTTCGGTACTATTTGCTGCGCAACGGCCGGGGCGGTTGGCCCCGCTGCTGCTGGGGCTGGCCGGGCTGGGAGCCGTCTGGCTGATGCGACCCAGTCTGGCCATATTGGGTCTGGGGGCTGCGCTGCCGGCGGCGCTGCTGCTGGCCGGTGGCCCGCGCCGCGCCGCGCCCCTGCTGCTGAGCGCGGCTTTGGTAGTGGCCGCGGCCACCGGAACCGCCGCGCTACTTCGCACTCCCGCCGAAACCCACACCCAGGTACTCGACGGCTATTTTGCCCGCATTCTGGATTTCGACCAGCTGCGCCCGCGGCCCCGCACCCCGGCCGACAGCCTGGGCACTGCCGCCGTGGGCCTCTGGATGATGGGCGACTCCACCGTCGTAAATGAAGCCCTGTGCCGCCGCGCCTACGTTTTTGATGCGCCCGATTTCTGGGGCCGCGAGGTGCCGGCCAAGTTGGCGCTGCGTGCCGGGTTGCTGGTGCGCGACTACTTTCCGCTGCTGCTGGCCCTGTTAGCTACAGCCATTGTGTGGCTGCGCCATCGTGGCCGCTCCGCTTGGTTTTGGCTGGTGCAGCTGGGCTTTGCGGGTGTGTTTATACTCTTTGCGGGAGTGCTCAAGCTGCCGCCCCGGCTGGAGCTGCCGCTGCTGCTGTTCTGGCTGCTGACCAATCTGGCATTTGTGCTGGTTGATACGCCATCGGGCCTTATCCGGCGCAATGGGGCCCGCCAGAACCCGCTTTGGGTTGCCGGGGTCACGCTGGTTCTGCTGCTCTACGGGGCCAAAACCCGGCACCGCCGTCAGGTGCTTGGGCAGGAGCAGGCCCGCCACGAGCTAGCCCTGCAAACCATCAATCGCCTCGGCGCTGGCCGAATCCGCATCATGGCCGGCACCAATGATTTACTGAAAAGCCTTTCGCCTTTTAAAACTTACGCCCCCGGCCCCGGCGCGGTCCTGCAGCTCACCGGTTGGCCCTCGCACGATGCCTCGCAGGCCCGCCTGCGCCAGGCCCTGAGCGGCACCGCCGACCAGACCGAATGCCTGCGCCGCCTCGCGCGGCATGGGCCGGCCGGTCCTCAGTCCCAGCTACTTTGGGTGCTCACCCCGGAAACGGCCACCTGGCTCAGCCGCCGGTTCAGCTTTAATAAGGGCTCGCGGCTGCTTCTGTACCCCAGCGCCGGGCGCTTGCTGGCAGGCCCTGATTCTACGGTGCGCGTGTACCGAGTGCAGGCCGTGCCAACCCGGTAGTAGCGGTCTAATCGACCTGTTTGGCCATATAATGCCATAATCTTATACCCCGCTCCGTACCGCTACCGCAGACCTTTGTCCCTACAAAAGCGTTTCTTCATTACTTACTCACGCTTTTATACCCCGCTCTATGCTCCCGTCCTCCACTATGACCTCCCGCGGCGAAGTCCTCCAGCACATGGAAGGCTTCCTGAAATCGAATATGGGCACCTTCCTTAAAAGCGTGGAAGACAGCTGGCAGCCCGCCGACTACCTGCCGGACTCCCGCCAGGAAACGTTTTTTGATGAAGTGAAATTACTGCGCGAACGCGCCGGCAACCTTAGCTACGACCTGCTGGCCGTGCTCATCGGCGACACCATCACCGAGGAAGCCCTGCCCAACTACGAAGCCTGGTTCCACGAGCTCGACAACCTGAACCGGGACCGCGACAACGGCTGGGCCGAGTGGATTCGGGGCTGGACGGCCGAGGAAAACCGCCACGGCGACCTGCTCAATCGCTACCTCTACCTGTCAGGCCGCGTAAACATGCGCGAGTTTGAAGTGAGCACCCAGTACCTTATCAACGACGGTTTTGACCTCGGCACGGCCCACGACCCGTACCGCGCCTTCGTCTATACGAGCTACCAGGAGCAGGCCACCAACATTTCGCACCGCCGCGTGGGCCAGCTGGCCCGCACCGCCGGCGACGACCTGCTCTCGAAAATCTGCGGCATGATTGCCGGTGATGAAAACCGCCACGCCCGCGTTTACAAGACGTTTGTGGAGAAGATTTTTGAGGTCGACCCCAGCGAAATGATGCTGGCCTTCGAGGACATGATGCGCAAGAAAATCGTGATGCCGGCCCACTACATGCGCGAAATGGGCATCGAGATGGGCAAGACTTTCGGCCACTTCACCGATGCCGCCCAGCGCCTGGGCGTGTACACCAGCTCCGACTATACCGACATTCTCGATTCGCTCATCCACGACTGGAAAATTGAGAAGATTGGTGGCCTCACCGGCCAGGCTGAAAAGGCCCGCGACTACATCATGGCCCTGCCCAACCGCCTCCGCCGCGTGGCCGACCGCATGCCTGTGCCCAAGCTGGAATACAAGTTCAAGTGGATTTCATGAGGAGTGTTGAAACGAAAAAACGCCTGTTTTCCAATTGGAAAACAGGCGTTTTTGCTTGTGGGCAATGCCAGGAAATAACGGGTGCTTCGCTTGCCAGTTACCAGTTAGGCAGCGTTTAGTTCTCCACTTTCACGCCCTTCCAAAAGGCTACGTAGCCTTTGATGTTGTTGGCGGCGTCTTTGGGCTCGGGGTAGTACCAGGCGGCATCTTTGTTTTGCTGGCCGTTCACGCTCAGCGAATAGTAGCTGGCGCGGCCTTTCCAGGGGCAGGAAGTCTGCGCGATGCTGTCCTCAAAAAACTCCTTTTTGATGGAGTCGGCGGGGAAATAGTGGTTGTTCTCGACCACTACGGTATCATTGCTCTCGGCAACGACGGTGTTATTCCAAATAGCTTTCATGGTGGGGCGTGGCGCGAACCTCCAGCTTCGCGTTTCGTTGCACATGAGCCGGGCCCGGCGGCTGGCCCGGCCTAGACGCGAAGCTGGAGCTTCGCGCTACTCCGAAATGAACATTGCCCGCGCCGCTGTTGTTTTCCGAGCCTATCCTGAAAGAAGAATATTATGGCCGTTGGCTTCCGATTCCGCGATTTTGTACCCGAAGACCAGCCCGAAAAGGGCTTTGAATCCTTATTTAAGCTGTTCATGCAGCTGGTTACCATCACTTCCGGCGACGTGGGCGAGGCCCTGCAATGGCTCAATGAGCTAGACAAGCAGTACGGCCTCACCGACGACAACTACGGCATGGGCAATTTCATCGATGACCTGAAGAAAAAGGGGTACATCGATGAGAATGAGCAAGCTAAGGGCGAATTCAAGATTACCCCCAAAACCGAGCAGGGCATCCGTAAGTCGGCGTTGGAGGAGATTTTCGGCAAGCTCAAGAAGAGCAGCACCGGCAACCACCGCACGCCCCACACCGGCCAGGGCGACGAGCAGAGCACCGACCTGCGCGAGTTCCGCTTCGGCGACTCGCTGGAGTCGATTCAAATGACCGAATCCATCCGCAATGCCCAACTCAACCACGGCATGGACGGCGATGAGTTCATGCTGACCGAAGGCGACCTAGAAGTGCGCGAAAACGAGCACAAGTCCCAGACCAGTACCGTGCTGATGATTGACATCTCGCACTCCATGATTCTCTATGGCGAGGACCGCATCACGCCGGCCAAAAAAGTAGCCATGGCCCTGGCCGAGCTCGTGAAGCAGAAATACCCCAAGGATTTCCTCGACGTCATCGTGTTTGGCAACGATGCCTGGCAGATTGAAATCAAGGACTTGCCCTACCTGCAGGTGGGGCCCTACCACACCAACACCGTGGCCGGCCTGGAGCTGGCCATGGACCTGCTTCGCAAGCGCAAAACGCCCAACAAGCAGATTTTTATGATTACCGACGGCAAACCCACTTGCCTGAAAGAGCCCGGCGGCTACTACAAAAACTCTTTCGGACTAGACCGCAAAGTGGTGAACAAGACCCTAAACCTGGCCGCCGCCGCCCGCCGCGTCAAAATCCCCATCACCACGTTCATGATTACCTCCGACCCGTATCTGCAGAAATTCGTGGAGGAATTCACCGAGGTGAACCAAGGCAAGGCCTACTACAGCGGCCTGCAGGGCCTGGGCCACTTGGTGTTCGAGGATTATAAGAAAAATCGGCGCAAGACGCTGTAAATCTTTGTCTTAATACCCTGCTGGCGAAGGAAGCATCTTATCACGGTTGCTTTTGTCGGCTCTCATATAGCGAACAACGCGGACGTGATAAGGTCCTTCGCGCTGCTCAGGATGACAATTAACTCCATTCATGGCCCACGACCAGCTTCCAACCAATCATTTGCAACACATCACCACCCTCGGCCAGCTGAAAAAATCTGGCTACAAATCCCGCACGGTGAAAGCCGAGCTGCGGGAAAACCTGATTCGTAAGCTCCGCTTGAAAGAGGACGTTTTTCCCGGCATCTTCGGCTACGACGAAACCGTAATTCCCGAGTTGCAGCGCGCCATTCTGGCCGGGCACCACATCAACCTGCTGGGCCTGCGCGGCCAGGCTAAAACCCGCATTGCGCGCCTGCTCATCAACCTGCTCGATGAGTACATGCCCGTGGTGGCTGGGGCCGAGCTGAACGACGACCCGCTGCAGCCGCTGTCTGTGTTTGCCAAAAACCTAATTGCCGAGCACGGCGACGAAACGCCCGTGGCCTGGATGCACCGCGACGAGCGCTACACCGAGAAGCTGGCCACGCCCGACGTATCGGTGGCCGACCTCATCGGCGACGCCGACCCCATCAAAGCCGCCACACTGAAGCTGCCGTATTCTGATGAGCGGGTGATTCACTTCGGGCTGATTCCGCGGGCGCACCGGGGTATTTTCGTCATTAACGAATTGCCCGACTTGCAGGCCCGCATTCAGGTGTCGCTGTTCAATATTCTGCAGGAAGGCGACATTCAGATTCGCGGTTTCAAGGTGCGGCTGCCGCTGGATATTCAGTTCGTGTTCACGGCCAACCCCGAGGACTACACCAACCGCGGCAGCATCGTGACGCCGCTCAAGGACCGGATTGATGCGCAGATTATCACGCACTACCCGAAATCCATTGAAATCGGCAAGCGCATCACCAAGCAGGAAGCCCGCATCAAAGACGAGCAGAAGGGCATGGTGACGAGCAACGAAATTATCCACGACCTGGTGGAGCAGGTGGCCGTGGAAGCCCGCGGCTCCGAGTTCGTGGACGCCAAATCGGGCGTGTCGGCCCGCCTCACCATCTCGGCCTACGAGCAGGTGATTGCCGGAGCCGAGCGCCGGGCGCTGGTGAATGACGAAGCCAATACCTATGTGCGTCTGGGCGACTTCATCTCGGCCGTGCCTGCCGTGACGGGCAAAGTGGAGCTGGTGTACGAGGGCGAGCAGGAGGGAGCCGGCATCGTGGCCGAGAAGCTCATGGGCAAGGCCATCCGCACGCTGTTCCTGAACTACTTCCCCGACCCCGACAAGAGCAAGAAGCTCAAGAACCGCCCCTCTCCCTACAAGGCCATTCAGGAGTGGTTCGGCAACGGCCACACGCTGGACTTGCTGCACGATGCGTCTACGGAGGACTACAAAAAGGCGCTTGACCTGGTGCCTGGCCTGCGCGACATCGTAACCGAGCTGCACCCCAACGAAACGCCCGAGCACACCTATTTCCTGATGGAATTCCTGCTCCACGGCTTGGCCGAGCACAGCCTGATTTCGCGCAACCGCCTCACCTCGGGCGCGCAGTTCAAGGACTTGCTCTCGTCGATGTTCACCATGCCCACCTTTGGGGAGGATGACGACGAGGAGGACGAGGAGGAGAAGCCCCGCCGCCGCCGGTAATCAAAAGTGTCGACAACACGCAAAAGCCCCGTCTACCGAAAGCCGGTAGACGGGGCTTTTGCGTGTTGCCGCCTCAAAGCCAAGTTCGAACTCACGTTTGAGCAGCCCGAGAAGGTGTACCGCTTCTTTGATTTCGCGGCGGCCGAATATTCGCGCAAAACCCAGAAGAAGGCTGCCAAAAAAGCCGATTCTGCGGTTGCTCCCGTTTCGTCGGGCCTGGCTTGCTGAACTACCGGAACCCGCCCCCAACAAGTCGGGGCCAGGTTTTGAATACCCGAAAGCCATTCCCGACTTATCGGGAACAGGTTTTGAACTACTAGAACCCGTCCCCGACTTGTCGGAATGGGCTTTTGCATCACCAAAACTCGTTCCCGACTTGTTGGCGGCAGGTTTTGGTGATGTAAATAAAACCCACCTTTTGGCTGAACACATTTTTACAGTTTAGTTTAGCACCCTTTTAAAGACGTTACCTTGGGCGGCGGACGGTTTGCGCCGCTAGGCATCGGCCCTTTCTACCCGTCTTTCTCGTTGACAGGTGCAGGAGGTGCTGCCCTGACGAGGTCATTTTCAACCGCCGCGCCGCCTATGACGCCACCCGAACGATTACTGATTGACGCTTTTCTGGGGCAGGAAATAAGCGCCGACGAGTTGCTGCGGCGATTCCCGGTGAACCTGGCGCAACAGCCGGCCTATGTGGTGCAGCTGCTGACCATGGCGTATCAGCAGCAAAGCGCGGACGACGTGGATTACACCCTGATGATTAGCCACCTCGCGCCGGGTGCACCCGCGGGCCTGACGGCCATTCTGGTCGAGCTCCTCCTGGCAGACTGGCATTACATGCACGAAAACCTGGTGCACTGGCTGCAAGCCTTGCGCGACCCGGCCAGTGTCGAGCCGTTGTACCACGCCGCCCTGCGGTTTGCGGAGGTGGGCGGCCAGGAGACGGACGGGCTGCCGGTGCAGTGCACCTGGGCGCTCGGGGACATTGGCACCGAAAGCGCAAAGGCAAAACTAGTCCTGCTGGCCCGCTCCAGAAACCTGCCTTTGCGGGAGGCCGCTGCCTACCAGCTGCAACGATTGACCAAGCAGGAACGGCAGGACTAAACTCCTAAAAAAGCGTCCGCTTCCTCGTTACTAAACTCTGCTTTCCATGAATTCCTAGCAGTTACCCGGCACCAAGTTTCAGTGAGCCGCTACAGAGTCGGAGGAGTTTAAGAAACTCGTCTACGATTTCCCGTTTACGAAATGGCCCGTCGGGATGAGTTTCGTGAACGCCGTTGCTGGCACGCGCCAGTGGGGCTAGGCTGAACGATGTAGAGATGCTACCCCTGCGCCTCCGTCAGGGCCTCTTTCACGCGGCGCAGGTCGGCTGCGGTGCCGCGGGGCAGACACTGGCCTCGGGCAAACCGGTCTTTGCATAAAGGCCCCGCGTACCACTCTGGTGCGCGGGGCCTTTATGGGGCTTAATCGAACGTGCGGTCCTTACTCAAAGCCGAGACGCAAGGATGCGTTTCTACTTGATATTACCCGTGCCCAGCCAGCGCGCCACCGGGTAGCGGTTGTGGTCGGGCTCGTGGTAGGCCGAGTTCAGGTATACCCACTCCAGCTGCGCGGGGCCGTTGGTGGCGAAGGCGGCGTTGGCGGCTTTCAGCTTCTCCAGGCGCTCCCGCAGCTTGGGGTCGCGGCGCAGCAGGTCGGCGGCCAAGTCCTCGAACACGTAATCGGAGAAATGTTCTTTCTGCTGCAATACGCTGTCGAAGAAGCCCCAGGCGAAGAAGGAGTCGGTAGCCTGGGGCTCTAGCGTTTCCATAAGATAGCGGGCGGGCGCGGCGGCATCGAGGTACACCACAAAGTCGCCCTGGTGGAAGGTAGTGGTTTCGGTGCGGGTCTGCAGGCGCACCTGGCTGTGCACGTAGTGGCCTTCAAAGGGCTTGGGAGTGGTCTTGAATTCCTCGAAGTAATACACTTCAATCGGCACGGTTATGTCGTGGGCCAGCGGCTCCAGCGTGGCCCCGTTGCGGCGCAGGATTTCCACTACTTCGCCCCAGGCTTTGGGGATTAGGTAGGCCGTGGGCCGGGCGGCCGTGGTGGTTGCTTTGAAGGTGTTGAAGTATTTCACGGGCCGGGTAAAGGGCGCGGCGCGGTCGTAGTAGAGGCGGGGCTGGCCGCTCACCTCGCTGGGCTTGGTGCGGCCTTCGTAGCCCCGGAACTGGAGGGTTTCGTGCTGGCTGTCATCGAGCGCCCAGGTCAGGGGGAAAGTGGTTTGGGCGGCCATGTCGGTGGTGGCTTTGGCACGGGCCGCGGCGAGCGCCGCCGACTGCTGGCCTACGGTTTCGAGCATGGTTTTCAGGAAGTCATAGGTCGAATGCACGCGGGGCGCGAAGGCCTTCAGCATGTGCGTTTCGGGCATGAAGCCGATGGTGTTGAACAGCGCCGCGTAGCCGGTGGAATAGCGCGGCGATTCGAGAAACGCCCGCAGGCCACTCTCGGGTGTTTGGCCTTCAAAGTCCACATAGGGCGTCATGGGCCATTTCTTCTGCTCCATGCTCTTGTAGAGCGCGGGCAGCAGCTGGCCTTGCAGATACGTGCCCAGCGCCGGGGCCAGCTTGCTGTGCTGCGTGGCAATGAGCGTCATGGTATACTGGTAGTCGGCCCCGTTGGAAGTGTGGGTTTCGACAAAAATATCCGGCTGCCACTTCTGAAAAAGCTGCGCAAATGAGCGGGCATTGCGCGATTCCTGCTTGATGTAGTCGCGGTTCAAATCGAGGTGCCGCGCATTGCCCCGGAAGCCGTAGGCGTCCGGCCCGTTCTGGTTCACGCGGGTCGTGGCGTTGCGGTTCAGCATCCCATCGATGTTATACACCGGCACGATGACCACCGTGACGCCCGCCAGCAGCTTCCCCAGCGACTTCTGTTGCAGCAGGTCGCGGGCCAGCATCATGCTCGCGTCGATGCCCTCCGGCTCGCCGGGGTGAATGCCGTTTTGGATGAACAGGATGCGGCGGTTTTTCTGACGGGTGCTGGTCGGGTCGGCGTCGCCGTCGGTACTCAGCACTACTTCGTGCAGGGGCGGGCCCACGTCGGTGGGGCCAGCCTCGGCCAGATGCAGGTGCTGCGGGTAGGCGGCGGCCAGCTTCTGGTAGTAGGCGATGCACTCGGAATAGGTGGCCGTGGTGTTGCCGGCCGGGTCGTTTTCAAAAGGTGTGCGCCATGCGGGGGGTGGAGCCGGCAGTGGAGTAGGAGCGAGGGTCATGAGTGAGGCGAGTAGGACGAAGAACATGAATGCAAAAGAACGGCGGGAGCGGCAGTTGAACGACCAACTCCCCTCCTTGTTTAAGGAGGGGTTGTTCGCGCGAAGCGCGGACGGGGGTGGTGGCCCTCGTTGAACGATGGCCGTACGAAACCCGCGCCGTGCTTGCATCAATCCTGTGGGTGTCGTTCAACGACTGCACCACCCCCGTTTTTGCTGCGCAAAAACTCCCCTCCTTAAACAAGGAGGGGAGTTGCCCGCCAGCTTACCTTTGCCCTCTTCTCCGACAAACCCTCATTCTATGCAAGCTGCCCTCCCGCGCCCCCTCATTCTTGTTTCCAACGACGACGGCATCACCGCCCCCGGTATTCGTCGTCTGGTCGAAATCGTACATGCGCTCGGAGCCGAAGTAGTGGTGGTAGCCCCCGATGCCCCGCAGTCGGGCATGGGCCACGCCATCACCATCGGCAATGCCCTGCGCCTCACCAAAAACCTGGTTTTCGGCCCTGATATCGAAGCCTACGAGTGCTCCGGCACCCCGGCCGACTGCGTGAAAATCGCCAAGCACTACGTGCTCAAAGACCGTACGCCCGACCTCGTCGTATCCGGCATCAACCACGGCTCCAACGCCTCGGTAAACGTGCTGTACTCGGGCACCATGTCGGCCGCCATCGAGGCCGCCATTGAGGGCCTGCCCGCCGTGGGCTTCTCGCTCTGCGAATATGGCCCCAATGCCGACTTCTCGCACGTAGCCGAATGGGTGACCCAGGTGTGCCGCCACGCCCTCGACCACGGCATACCCGCTGGCACCGCTCTCAACGTGAATATTCCCAAGAACTCGGCCACGCCCATTGCCGGCCTGCGCCTGGGCCGCCAGGCCCGCGCCAAGTGGCAGGAGGAGTTCGACCGCCGCTTCGACCCCTATCAGCGTCCGTACTACTGGCTCATCGGCTCGTTCGTGAACCTCGATGCCGGCACCGACACCGATGAATGGGCCCTGGCCAACAACTACGTGTCGGTAGTGCCCTGCCAGTTCGACCTCACCGCCGTTCACGGCCTGGCCCAGCTCAGCGCCAACTGGCAGCTGCCGCTGCCCGAAGCCAACATTGCCGCCGTTCCGCCCCAGCCCGTGCCATCGGGCGATTACGGCCCGGCCACCCAAAGCTAGGCAGGCGCGCTGCCATTGACTTAAAACGGTCGTACAAAGCATTTTGCCTTATTAGGCGGAATGCTTTGTACGACCGTTTTGCGCTCTGCATGACCATCCATTAAAGCGTAGTCACTTCACCGGCCGCACGGTTTTGAGGCGCTCGGCCGGGTTCAGCACTTTTCGCACCACCACCGGATGCGCGGGATGCTTCCCGCTAGCCATTGCCCCGCGGCGCAGGGCCACTACTTCGGTGCCCAGGGCCAGCACCAGCATAACCAGCAGGCCGGTAATCAGGATTTTCAGCAGAATATGCACGGGAGCTTCACTTATTATTCGAAGCTAGAACAGCCCCTGTGAAGGCGGCATGAACCCCGGCACAGTTCCGGCCGTGGGGCCGAATTCAAGGATGAAAACGGTCCCCTGGCCCAGCTCCGACTCAGCCCGCAGCGTGGCCCCGTGGAAACTGGCAATGGTTTGGGCGATGGGCAGGCCCAGGCCGTAGCCCTCGGGCGAGCCGGGCGCGTTGCCTTGAAAGCGCCGAAACCGGTCGAAGAGGTAGGGCAGGTGGTCGGCGGAGATGCCCGGGCCGGTATCGGCCACGCGCAGCACGTAGCCACCGTTGGGCAGCTCCTGGCCACTTACCCGAATGTGGCCGCCCTCGTGATTGTATTTGATGGCATTGGAAAGCAGGTTGCGCAACAGCGTGTGCAGCAGGCTGGCATTGGCGCGGGGCCGGGTATCGTCGCCGGTCAGGGTGGTTTCCAGGGTGATGCCGCGCTGCTGGCGGCGGTCGTCGAGCTCCTCGGCCACGTCGGCCGCCACGTCGGAGAGGCGCACGGGCTCATCGCGCAGGTACTGCTCATTCTCGATGTTGGCGATGAGCAGCAGGGTGCGCACGGTGTTGCGCAGGCGGTAGAGCGTACGCTGCGATTCGACCAGCTGCCGGGCGTGCGCCTCGGGCAAAGTTGGGTCCTGCAGCATGTTCTCGAAGCGCGATTGCAGGATGCTGACCGGCGTGAGCAGCTCGTGGCTGACGTTGCTCATAAACTCCCGCTCCTTGGCAAAAGCCGACTGCACCTGCCGCATCAGGGCGTTCAACCGTTCGTCGAGGCGTCGGAAGTCAGTGGTGTCAGTATCAATGAGCTCAAACTGAAAATCGGAAGGCTGCCGAATGCCCCGCAGCTTGCGGGCAACAAGCTCGCGCAAGGGCCGGAGCAGGTAGTGGGCAAAGGCCCCATCAGTAACCACGGTGAGCAGCGAGGCGGCCACCAGCACCCACAGCGCCAGCCGGCGGAGAGTGGCCGTGAGCAGCTCCACGGTATCGAGCGACGACCCGATTTCGAGCCGGTAGGCCGGCTGCCCCACGGCGCTGGGCGGCCGCGCGAAGCTCAGAATACGGAAGTCCTCTACCTGCTCATCCACCTGCCGGGGCTCCTCAAAAATGCGCTCGGGGGGCAGGGGCGTACCGGCCGGCAGCTGAGTCAGGGTGATGTATTCCTGTTTGAAGATGTTGTAGTCGGCGTAAGTTTCGGCCCGCTCGTCGCGCTCGAACGCCTCCAGACCGTCGCGGGCAATGAGGGCCAGCGCCCGCCGCTGTTTGTCGCGCAGGCGCTGGTCGGTGTGCGCCACGGCCACGCGCTGCACGATGGGCGGAATCACCAGCGCCCCCAGCAGCACCAGCAGCAGCTTGGACAGGGCATTGAACAGGGCCAGCTTGGCTTCGAGACGCATCTTGATAGTGAGTGAATGAGTGAATGGGTGAATGAGCGAATGGGGGTGTCTGACTGACTCATTTTGAATCATTCACCCATTCGCTCATTCGCTCATTCACTCATTGAGACTACTCCGCCGCCCGGTACCCGATGCCGCGCACGGTTTCCAGAAAATCGGCCGGGGCAAACTGGGCCAGCTTCTTGCGCACGTTCTTGATGTGGACGTCAATGTAGTTCGAGTCGGAGTCATCTTCCAGCACATTACCCCACAGATGCTCGCCGAGCTGCAGGCGCGTGAGCACCCGGCCCCGATGCAGCAGCAGGTAGTGCAGCAGGTCGAATTCCTTTTTGGTAAGGGGCACTTCCTGGCCCTCATAGCGCACGATGCGGGCGTTGGGGTCCATGCTAAAGCCCTGGCCGAAGCTGATTTCGGGCCGCTTCAGGTTGAACTTGCGGCGCGTGATGGCCTGCATCCGGCTGGTGAGCTCGAGCAGCGAAAACGGCTTGGGCAGGTAGTCGTCGGCCCCCAGGTCGAGGCCGCGAATGCGGTCGTCGAGGGCACCACGGGCCGTGAGGATGATGAACGAAGCCTCCTGGCTCTCATTCAGCCGGGCTTCGCGGAGCAGGTCGAGGCCATCGCCGCCGGGCAGGCCCAGGTCGAGCAGCACGAAGTCGTAGCTGCTCACATACAGCTTTTCGGAGGCTTCGGCATAGGTAAAGGCCGAATCGACCAGGTACTGGGCCTGCACCAGAAACTGGCGCATTTCCTGGTGCAGACTTTTTTCGTCTTCGATGAGCAGAACGTGCATGAGTAGGGGAGGCTGAACGGTGAAATCGATTTGAGGGCTGAAAAAGAGGCTTCAAAGTGAAGTCTGGAGCCGGCAACTTAGCTACAACATACGGCACCATTGCCTGAACAACACATGAAGATGCTCCGCCTGCCCGCGCCCTCTCTGGTTTGTTTCGTACTTTTCAGTTCGGATTTTTCCGCTCTCCACTTTCTAATTGTTATGAAAACACGCATTCTCCTACACTTGATTTGGCTGGTTGTTCTGGTCGCCACCATCGGCAGCGCCGCCGCTCAGGAACCCACCAAAGTCAAGACGAAAATCAAGACCAAGCCCGTCGTGACCACCGTGTACATCGTGCGCCATGCCGAAAAGGATACCACCGCCAACCCCGCTGACCCCACCCTTTCGGCGGTGGGGCAGGTGCGGGCCCAGGCCCTGCGCCAGCTGCTGCTGCGCCGCCAGCCGGCCGCTTTGTTCACCACCAACACCACGCGCACCCGCGCCACGCTCGCCCCCCTGGCCGAAGCCCTGAAAATGGAGTCGCAGGTATACGACCCGGGCCGGGGCCGCGACCTGGCCGACCGCATCAACAAAGAATACGCCGGCAAAACGGTGGTCATCGTGGGCCATTCCAATACGGTGCTCTCGCTCATCGATGATTTTGGTGCTACCCCGCCCATTGAGGAAATTGGTGATAATGAGTATGATTACCTCTTCACGGTGCGCTTGGTTGAGGGGGCCCTGCCCACGGTAGACATGCGCGGCTACGGCGCCGAGCGTCGGAAGCCAGTCGTGGCCAAAGCTCCGGCAAACGTGGCCATGCCCCGCTAGCACCGCCGGCTGCGGACGAGCAAACAGGGGGAAGCCGTTGGCCAAGTACCCCGAATTTTCAATTCGGCCCGTGGGGTTTGTCAGAACGGGTGTTTCGGGATGCGCGCCCGGGCCGAATTGAAAATTCGGGGTACTCGGCCAACGGCTGCCACGAATAGCCGCTAAAGTGCGGGCTCGGGTGCCCGGTCCGGTCGCGTAGCCGTACTTTCGCTCGGTCTGGCACCTTTCGCCGGGTTATTCTGCTTATTGCCCTATGCCATTTCACGTTAAGAAATTACTGATTTGCGCCGGTGCCGCGCTGGTGCTGAGCGCGCCCGCCGCGCAGGCCCAAACCCGCAAGAAGAGCAAAGCCGCCACGCCGGCCGCCGCGACCAAAGCCGACCGGACGGATTCGCTGGCCCTGCGCAAAATCTTCGACGAAGCCCTGCTGCGCGGCGAGAGCTACGACAACCTCCGCTACCTCACCGGCACCATCGGGCCGCGCCTGTCGGGCTCGCCCCAGGCTCAAATGGCCGTGGAGTGGGGCAAAGCCACCATGGAAAAAGCCGGTTTCGACCGCGTGTATCTTCAGGAGGTGATGGTGCCGCACTGGGTGCGCGGCAGCAGGGAGCGCGGCGAAATCATTGGCAATAAGGACAAAGGCATCCGGGTGCCGGTGTGCGCTCTGGGTGGTTCCATCGGCACCGGCGGCAAGCTGAAGGCCGGCGTGGTGGAAGTACACAGCTTTGAGGAGCTGAAAGCCCTGCCCGACGCGGCCGTGAAAGGTAAGTTCGTGTTTTACAACCGGCCTTTCGACGATGCGCTCATCGAACCCGGCCAGGCCTACGGCCGGGCCGGCGACCAGCGCCGCAGCGGGGCCATTGAGGCCGCCCGGCGCGGGGCCGTGGGCGCGTTGGTGCGCTCGCTCACCAGCGCCCGCGACGACAACCCCCACACCGGGGCCATGGCCTACGCCGAGGGTGTGGCCAAAGTGCCCGGTGCGGCCCTCAGCACCAATGCCGCCGACCAGCTCAGCCAGCTGCTAAAAGCTAACCCCGACCTGCAGTTTGAGCTCGAAATGGAGTGCATCACCCTGCCCGAGGAGAAAAGCTACAACGTGGTGGGCGAAATCAAAGGCAGCAAATTCCCGCAGGAAATCATCACCGTGGGCGGCCACCTCGATTCCTGGGACCTCGGCCAGGGTGCCCACGACGACGGCACCGGCTGCGTGCAAAGCATCGAGGCCCTGCGCCTGCTGCGTGTCGCCGGCTTCCGGCCCGAGCGTACGGTGCGGGCCGTGCTCTTCATGAATGAGGAAAACGGCACCCGCGGCGGTAACGAATACGCCCGCCTGGCCGCCCAGAACAAGGAAACCCACCTCGCCGCCATCGAGTCGGACGGCGGGGGCTTTACGCCCCGGGGCTTCAGCGTGGAGGCTGACCCTGCCACCGTGAGCAAACTCGCCCGCTGGGCTCCGCTACTAAAGCCCTACCACGCCGCCGATATCTCCGTCGGCCACGGCGGTACCGACATCGAGCCCCTGCAGGCCGCCGTGCATCCCAAGGCCCTCATCGGCTACGATTGCGACTCGCAACGCTACTTCGACATCCACCACACCGCCGCCGATACGTTCGATAAGGTAAACCGCCGCGAGCTGGAGCTGGGCGGGGCCAGCATGGCCGCGCTGATTTACCTGCTCAGCAAATACGGCCTGTAGTAGGGCTCAGCCATTTGGTTTGAAAGGTATTTTTCATCCATTCCCAATAAGCAGTTTGCAAAAAATCTGGCTCAGCTTCTTTGCGGGAATCTTATGCTGGGCTGCGCCTGATTTCTGCCAGGCTCAGGCTCAGGTTCAGGCCGAGCCGCCGGCGACCCGCTACTGGGTGACGCTGCGCGACAAGCGCGGCGTCGGCTTCGACGCGGCCCGCTATTTTTCGGCGGCGGCGCGGACGCGTCGGGTCCGCCAGCACCTGCCGGCGTTTGAGGCCACCGACCTGCCCGTGCGTTCGGATTACGTGGCCGCCATCGCGGCGCGGGTCGATACCGTTACGCTGGTCAGCCGCTGGTTCAATGCCGTGGCCTGCCGGGCCACGCCCGCGCAAGCCGCCGCGCTGCGAGGCCTGCCCGGCGTGGCAGCGGTTGCCGTGTGGCCGCTGGCCGGCGGCGGGGTGGCCAGGCATCAGCTCATCCCCTCACCACCTCATCCCCTCACCGCCGCCCCCAAGCCCATTTCGGCCAACGACTACCTGCTGGCCCGCCGCCAGACCGCCCACCTCGACGGTCCGGCCCTGCGGGCGGCGGGCCTGGAGGGGCGCGGCCTGCGCATTGCCGTGTTCGATGTGGGCTTCAAAGGCCTGCCCGGGCATCCGGCGTTTCAGGAGCTGATGGTCGGTAAGCGCATCGTGGCTACCCATGATTTTCTGCGCAACCGCGATGACGTATTTCACGGCGGCAGCCACGGCACCGAGGTCATGGGTTGCCTGGCTGGCCGCCTGCCCACCACGCTGGGCGGCGGCCCCGGCCCCGCGCTGGGCCTGGCCCCGGCGGCCGAGTACCTGCTGGCCCGTACCGAGCAGCTGCACCGCGAGCGCTACGCCGAGGAAGAAGCCTGGCTGGCCGCCGCGGAATGGGCCGACCGCCTCGGGGCCGACATCATCAACTCCTCGCTGGCCTACACCGAGCAGCGCTACTTTCCCGAGCAGATGGATGGCCACCGCAGCCTCATTGCCCGGGCCGCCAACCTGGCCGTGCGCAAGGGCATACTGGTAGTAAGCGCCGCCGGCAACGATGGCGACAACGACTGGGTGCGCATCGGGACGCCCGCCGATGCCGATTCCGTGCTCGCCATTGGCGGCCTCGACCCTGAAACCGGTTTGCATGTTGATTTCAGCTCCTTTGGCCCCACGGCCGACCGGCGGCCCAAGCCCAACCTGGCCGCTTTCGGCATCGTGCTCACCACCACGCCCTCGGGCTACGAGCGGCTGGAGGGTACCTCGTTTTCTGCGCCGCTGGTGGCGGGCTTCGCGGCCTGTCTGTGGCAGCAGCACCGCGAGCTCACGGCCATGCAGCTTTTCCGGGCGCTGGAAAAATCGGCGGAGCTGTACCCGTATTTTGATTATGCCCACGGCTATGGCCGGCCGCGTTTCGCCCAGTTCACTACCAGCCCAACCGCCCCGGCCGCCCTCGCGCCAACATTCGACTTCGTGCCGCACGACAGCCTCGTGGCCGTCGTCATTCGGACCGAAGCCGCCCTGCGGCCCGCCGAGCAGCTGCCCCTGGTGGTTGAGCAGGGCGAAGCCACTTTCACCATTGCCGCCACGGCCGTCGCCACTCCGGCCGATGTCAAAGCCGTGGGGAATGGGCCAGTGCCAGACGTGGGCCACGAGCAGCACGGCGCCCCGCGCCCCGCGCCGCTGGCGTCGTTGCCCGAACCCAATTACCCCGCCTACCTCTACTGGAACCTGACCGACCGCCGTGGCGTGCTGCACCGCTACGAGACCCGGGCCGTGTCGCAACGCCTGGTATTGCAGGTGCCGCGCCGCCTGGTGCGGCAGGGGGAAGTATTGCGGGTTTACTTTAAGGGGTATACTGGTACTTATTCAGAATGAGCTGTTTATTGAACTGCAACAAGTTGGCCGGCTTGTGGTGTGGGCTGCTGCTGGGTAGTATTTCCACCGCTCGGGGCCAGCAAGTGCTGGTGCAGGCCAACGTGGCCGACGACACCGTGAAGACGACCTTCGGCCCGAACCGGCGCTACTTTGGGCACGTCTACCTGGGCTATGGGCTGGTGGCCGGCCCGGCCGGCACGGGGGCCGCAGTTCACTACGGCGGAGCCTCGGCGGAGGTGCGCGGCGGCGGCCGTTTCAAAATGCGTTTCAGCCAGACGGTGGCCGTCAACCTCGATTTGGGGTATAGCTACCTACGCTACGAGCTGGAGCAAAACGGCCAAAAACGCATTCCTACCCCCGCGCTGCACCGCCGCGAAGGGCTGGGGCTGCACCAAATCTATTCCGAAATCAGCCTGCGCCTGAATGCCGGCCGCCGGGGCAATTCGGTGGGCCGCTACGTTGATTTGCTGGCCGGTGGCAGCTGGGTGGCCGCCACCCGGCACGTCACCGAGGATGCGCCCGCCCCCGGCATCAGCCGCGTCGAGACCACCGAATATGGCCTGCCCTACCTGCGCCGCTGGACCGGTAACGTAGGCACTCGCCTCGGCATCGACCGCTATGCGCTGGCCGCCCGCTACCGCTTGTCGCCGGCGTTCGGACCGGCCTATGTGGCCTGGCCCGAGCTGCCGCGCTGGGTGGTGGGCCTGGAAATCGGGTTGTTTTAGGCAGTTGGCTAAAAATCCAGGCTGAGTAAACCCCCGGCCTCGCCTTTGCCGTAGAAATTGCGCGGCGCGGCTCAGGCCTCCTTGCGTCGGAAATAAAGGCCGGTTAGGTACGGCCGTATGTTCTCTTCTTACCTTTGTTTGTCCAAACTCCATTAATATCGGGTCTGATTACATGAAAATAGCGTCTCTTCAAATTTCCCGTTCGGTAGTGCTGGCCGCCGCGCTTTCCCTCAATCTGGCTTCCTGCGTGAGCACGGAGCGCGAAGTGAGTACCTCAACCGTCGACCCGCGCGCTACTTACACGCCGCCCGTGGCCGGCGACCGCACCCGCGTAAACAGCAAAACCGTGCTCAATACCGTGAGCGCCACGCACGCTTTTTCTAATCCGGACACCCAGGACAACTTCGTGCTGCAGCTGCGTGGCCCGCGCGTGCTCACCGCTCAGGCCCACCTCATCGTGACCAGCAGCACCGGCGATACCCTGCGCCACGAGGTGATGCCCGCCCGCGCCTTGCTCAGCGACGCCACCCAGGCATCGAGCGTGCGCGAACAGGAAATTGCCATTCTTCAGGGTATGAATACCTTTTTCGCGCCGGCTCACTTTACGCAGCCGGCCATTCCGGCCGGGGCCGAGCAGCCCGCCGAAGTCGATGCTAAAAGCTGGTCGACGCTGCGTGCCGACCCCAGCACCGTGGGGTTCGACTACACCGGTGCCGGTGGCTCGGAGCGCCGGATGGCCTACGACCGCAAGCAGCGCAAAACTGTGGTTATCACGCAATAAACCGACACCAGCTCATTGGTCGATTGAGCCGGTGAGGTGAACTACTCACCGGTCCGAGCCAGTGCTCACGCTTTATATCAACTCCCAAGTCATGAAATATTTACTCTCTTTTGCCGGCGTACTGGTCGCCATTTTGTTGCTGATTCGCTTCATGCCCACGGCTCCCATTAACCCGGTGCTGCCCATTGGCCCGCAGAAAGAGGTGAATGGCCATAATTCTGAAATACCCACGGCCGCGGACACCGAAATGAAGGAGGAGGAAGAAGCCGGGGAGGCCAACGTAAAATCCAGCTCGAGTATCGCGCCCGCCACCCCCGGCCAAACCTACGGCACCGCCGTAACGCCCGCCGGTGCCGTGCCCATGAGTGCCCTCAACGCCGCCCTCGGCACCCGCGATTCGGCCCAGGTGAAGCTGGTGGCCAAAGCCTCGGCCGTGTGCCAGGCCAAAGGCTGCTGGATGACCCTGCCCACCGCCGATGGCCAGCAGATGCGCGTCCGCTTCCGGGATTACGCCTTTTTCGTGCCCAAAGACCTCAGCGGCCACGACGTGGTGGTGAGTGGCTGGGCCTACCGCGAAACGGTGAGCGTGGCCGACCAGCAGCACTACCTGCGCGATGCCGGCAAGCCCGAAAACGAAATCGCCGCCATCACCCAGCCCAAGCAGGAGCTGAACTTCCTGGCCGACGGCGTGCTGGTGCAGAAGTAAGGCCGCCTGAAAAAACAGAACGTCATGCTGAGCTTGTCGAAGCATCTCTGCCGCGCTACTAATCAGATGTAGTATTGCGGTAGAGATGCTTCGACAAGCTCAGCATGACGTTCTTTTGGTATTGACTACCGATTATTGACCACTTCCCGATGTCCGATACTTCCGCCACGCTGCAACGCATTCAGGCCCTCACCGAGCAGCTCCACCACCTCAACTACCAATACTACCAGCGCGATATCTCGGAGATATCGGACCAGGAGTTCGACCAGCTGCTGGCCGAATTGCAGCAGCTCGAAGCTGAGCATCCCGACCTGGCCCTGCCCAACTCGCCTACCCGGCGCGTGGGCGGCACCATCACCAAGCAGTTTCCGACGGCCGACCACCGCTACCCCATGCTCAGCCTGGGCAATACGTACTCGGAAGACGACCTGCGCGAGTTCGATGAGCGGGTGCAAAAAGGTCTGGAAGGCGCGCCGTATTCGTATGTGTGCGAGCTGAAAATCGACGGCGTGGCCATGAGCCTGCGCTACGAGCACGGCCAGCTCACCCAGGGCGTGACGCGCGGCGATGGCACCCGTGGCGACGTGGTGACGGCCAACGTGCGCACCATCAAGACCCTGCCGCTGGCCCTGCGCCCCGGCGACAACCGGCCCGAAGATTTCGAGGTGCGCGGCGAGGTATTCCTGCCGCTGCCCGTGTTTGAGGAGCTGAATGCCGAGCGCGAGCAGAACGGCGAGGCCCTGCTGGCCAACCCCCGCAACGCGGCCAGCGGCACCCTCAAGCTGCAGAATTCGGCCCAGGTGGCGGCCCGTAAGCTGCGTTTCTATGCCTACTCGCTGCTCACGCCGGGCCGCCACTTCGCCAGCCACAGCGCCGCCCTGGAGGCCCTGACCCGCTATGGCTTGCCGGTGTCGGACACCTGGCGGCGGGCTGCCACTATCAGCGAAGTGCTCGATTTCGTACATTACTGGGCCAAAAAGCGCTTCGACCTGCCCGTGGCTACCGATGGCATCGTCATCAAAGTCGACAACCTGCGCCAGCAGGACCAGCTGGGCTACACCGCCAAAAGCCCGCGCTGGGCAATTGCCTACAAGTACCCCGCCGAGGCCGCGCGCACCCGTCTCAACGAAGTGCTCTACAACGTGGGCCGCACCGGAGCGGTGACGCCGGTGGCCGTGCTCACGCCCGTGCCCCTGGCCGGCACCGTGGTAAAGCGTGCCACCCTGCACAACGCCAATCAGATAGAAGCCCTCGACCTGCGCCTGGGCGACCTGGTATTCGTGGAGAAAGGCGGCGAAATCATTCCCAAAATAACCGGCGTGGACCTGGATGCCCGGCCGGCCGGGGCCACTCCCATTCAGTACCCGACGGCCTGCCCGGCCTGTGGCACGCCGCTGGTGCGGCCCGAGGGCGAGGCCCATTTCCGCTGCCCCAACGAGCGGGGCTGCCCGCCGCAGCTCAGGGCCCGGCTGGAGCATTACGTTTCGCGCAAGGCGCTGAACATCGACGGATTGGGGGCCGAAACCGTGGGGCGTTTTTTTGAGCTGGGAATGGTGAAAACCCCGGCCGATATCTACGACCTGCCCGCCCGCCGGCCCGAGCTGGTGACGCTGGAGCGCCTCGGGGAGAAGAGTATTGATAACCTGATTACCGGCATTGAGGCCAGTAGGCAGGTACCGTTTCCGCGGGTGCTGTTTGGGATGGGCATCCGGTACGTGGGCGAAACTGTGGCCCAGAAACTGGCCGCTCACTACCGCGGCATTGATGCCCTAATGGTGGCTTCGGCTGAGGAAATGGCCGCCGTGCCCGAGGTGGGCGGCGTGATTGCCGTGGCCGCCGCGCACTGGTTTCAGCAGCCCGAAAACCGGCAGCTGATTGAGCGGCTGCGCCAGGCGGGCGTGCAGCTCGAAGTGACGGGCGAAGCCCCCGTGCCGGCCTCCGACCGGCTCGCCGGTCTCACGTTTGTTCTTTCGGGCGTGTTTGAGCAGCACAGCCGCGACGAGCTGCAACAGCTCATTATTTCAAACGGCGGCAAAATCACGGGCTCCATCAGCAAAAAGCTGAGCTACCTGGTGGCCGGCGAGAACATGGGCCCGGCCAAGCGCGAAAAGGCCCTCGGCTTCAAGGTGCCCATCATCTCCGAAACCGACCTGATGGCCCTGCTGCCAGCGCCCGACGAAGTGCGGAGCCCTGAAATGGCCCCGGAGGAGGAGGCGCTGCGGCCGCCTGCCCCGCCCGCTGCCGGGCCGGGCCAGCAGGGTTTGCTGTTTTAAAGGCCCGTACAAAACTGCCGTTCGGGCCTGTTGGGAAGGATGGGTGGAATATTTGTCTGGTAAGGATGCATTAAAGGTGGTAGAGTTTTTGTCTATTGACTGAAATACCGACCTTTGTCCTATATTATCCCACCCATGCGTTGTAATTTATTGTTAATGCTAGTCCTCTGCGGAGGAGTGGCTTCGTTGCCGTTGTCGGCCCAGGCGCAGTGTCCGGAGCTGTCGGAGCTGTTGGCCATCGGGGCCGAGCCGACCGCTCTGACGGTGCCACAAGTGGTGACGGCCCGTCTTTCGGCCGACTGGACCTTCGTGGGCCCAACGGCCACTTCGCGGGAAGTAAGCTGGACGCTGCCCGGGCCGGATGGCAGCTCTATTCCCGCCGCCCGCCTGTCGTTGCGCCCGCAGCGGCCGGGCCAGGACGTGGTGCTCAAAACCACCGTGGCGGCTTGCGTGCGCGACCTGCGCAGCGAACTCAAAAGCCGCAAACTCACCGCGCAGCCCGTTACCTGCCCCGGCTGCGAGGCCGTGCGCTACCAGGGCCCCGACTTCGACGCCACGATTTACAGCCAGATGAAGGGCGACTACCCGTTTGTAGTGGTGGTGCATCAGGTGCCGGCCAGCAGCCCGGCTACGGCCGAAACCGGCGCATCCCTGCTGGCGGTTGATATTGCCACGGCCACCAGGCTCCTGGCCGACCCGCAAGCCACCGTGCTCGATGTGCGCACCCCCGAAGAATATGCCGCCGGCCACTTGCTGCGTGCCCGGAATATCAACTTCCGGGCTCTCGATTTCAGCCAGCAGCTCAGCAAGCTGGACCCCAAAGTCCGCTACGTACTCTACTGCGCCAGCGGCAACCGCAGTGGCCGGGCCGCGGTTCTGATGCAGAAGCTAGGCATTACCAACGTCGTGAATGCGGGTAGCTATCCGGACCTGAAAGCGGCCGGCGTCAAGTAAGCCCCCACCACTAGCTGTCGGCAGTAAGTCGTTCATAAGCTAATCGACTCATCTTCTGCAAGCTCAGACAGAGCCTCGGCCGAATACTGAATAGCTGCCAGAATCCCAGAAACGAGAAAGCGCCGACCATCTGGTCGGCGCTTTCTCGTTTCTGGGATTCTGGCTTATTTCCAGCCTCTCTTATTGAAAGAAATAGGAGAGGGAAAGCTGAAAACCGCGGTTGCGCACAGTAATATCGGGGTCTTTGTCGTTCGTGTCGTTGGGAACCAGGTTGCTAAGGCCCAGGCCGTAGCCCAGCTGGGCCTGTATACCGCCTACTTTGTAGCCCACGCCCATATTAAACCCTGCGTCCAGATTGCGCAGGTAGGCTTTGTCGTCTTTACCTTCCTTGCTGACAAACTCTACGTCGCTTTCGTCGGAACTAGAATTAGTTTGGGTGGCGCCGCCCGCGGTGATGGTCGTTTTAGAGTCAGACTTTACCTTGCCGCTTAGCCCCAGGGCCACGTAAGGACCAGCGAAAACCTGAAAGCCGCCTTCGGCCCCGTTCGTGCTGTACACCAGATTCACGGGCAGCTCCAGGTAGTTGAGGCGTAGACTTTGTTTTGTCTCGTAGGTATAGCTGAAGGTCTGGCCGCCGAAGGTGTTGCTTTCCGACCCGGAGCTTTTGGCTTGGTCACCTTTCATGGTGAAGAGCAGGGATGGCTGCACCGACAGGTTGCCAAACTGCGCGTTCAGGGTCGCTCCAACCTGGGCTCCATACTGATATTTGGAGCTAGGCTCGTCCTCGCCGTCCAAATCATAGCTGAGATTGGTAACGTTCAGGCCCACGCGCGGGCCGAAGGAAATCTGCGCCTGGGCAGATGTGGCAAGCAGCAGTGCAGAAGCTGCTAAGCCAGTAGAGAACAACTTTTTCATAAGCAGTAAAGGAAGATGTTAAAAATGTGAAAACTAAACCTCCCAAAGGTAGAGGGCATGAATAATAAATGAAGAATCAAAAAAATAATTAATTTTATAAAAAAACGTATTATAAAATTAATATTTGAATTAAGATAGCATGCCCTGCCCCACACTGGCTATTGCTGTGGGGCAGGGCATGCTATCTTACAGGTGCGTATATTCTAGAACGACTGCACCATGTTGTTGTGCAGGGTCCGGGGCGTCCAGTAGCCGCTGGCGATGATGCGGCGGATGGTGAACAGCGGGTCGTTCTGGTCGCGCTTCTCGGCCAGCGAGAAGGCGGCCACAAAGCCGCGCTTTTTCAGCTCGGGGAAGGCCTGGGGGTTCCAGAGGCCGAAGGGGTAGGCGAAGTAGGTGATTTTCTTGCCCGTGATTTCCTCCAGCGTTTTAGTGGGCTTGTCGATTTGGGTTTCCCAGTCTTTGCCCTGGTATTTTTTCACGTTGTGGTGGTCCCAGGTGTGCGAGCCGATGATGTTGCCTTCGTCGGAGAGCTGCTTCACCATGGCCTTGGTCATGTAGCGGGGGCGGCCCAGGCTCACGGTCATCACGAAGTACATGGCCTTGTAGCCGTACTGGTCCAGCGTGGGGCGGGCGACGGTGAACTGGTCGAGGTCGGTGTCGTCGAACGTGAGCATGACGGGCTTGCTCGGCAGCTTGGCCCCGGTGGTCATGTAGGCGTAGAGCTGGTCGGGCGAGATGGTATGGTAGCCCGAGTCGGCCAGCATCTTGATGTGGGCCTTGAACGTGGCGATGGGCGTGATGTAATCCTTGGCGTTTTTGGAGTCGCGGCCCGTCCAGTCCCGAATCTGGTGGTAGCAGAGGATGGGCACCTGCGGGCGGGCCAGAATGCCGGCGGCATCCCCAACCTTGGCGGCCGGAATGGAGCCGGGAGCCGGGGCCGGCGTGGCGTTGGCCTCGTCGTCGGAAGTGGCTTGGGTACCCGAGGTTTCGGCGGCGGCGGGGTCGGTAGCTATGGCTTCCACCGTGGCTTTGCTGGTTGCGGCCTCGCCGGTGGTAGCAGTTTTAGAATCGCAGGCGGCCACGGCAAGGGCCCCCAGCAGGAGAGAAGCAAATGGAAATTTCATGAATGTGCGCGCGAAACCGAGTTTCGCAACCAAAAAATAAAAAAGAAAATAGTGACCGTGAAATGAGCCGCCGACGCTCGCAAATCGAAAAAAGGAAGTGCCAAGCGCCGCGCCGCGCTACTTTTGCATGCTACAAAACTAACCCCCAAACCTTCGGTATGAACAATTCTGGCACCCGCCTTCCGGCATTTCATGGCACGGGCGTGGCCCTGGTCACCCCGTTCACCCCCGATTTCGCGGTGGACTACGCCGGGTGGCGGCGGCTGCTGGATTTCTGCATCGAGGGCGGCGTGGAATACCTCGTGGTGAATGGCACCACCGGCGAATCGCCGACGACCACGACCGCCGAAAAAGCCGAGCTGCTCGGCATTGCCAAAGAGCATGTGGCCGGCCGCGTGCCGCTGGTGTATGGCATCGGCGGCAACGACACGGCCGCGGCCGAGGAGCTGTTCCGGACCACCGACCTGCGCGGCATTGCCGCCGTGCTCTCGGCCAGCCCGGCTTATAACAAGCCCAGCCAGGCCGGCCTGGTGGCCCACTACCACCGCCTGGCCGATGCCAGCCCCGTGCCGCTGCTGCTCTACAACGTGCCCGGCCGCACGGCTTCCAACCTCACAGCCGAAACCACGCTGCGTCTGGCCCACCACCCCAACATCATCGGCATCAAAGAGGCCAGCGGCAATATGGAGCAGTGCCTGGCCATCGCGGCCCGCAAGCCGGCCGGTTTTCTGCTGCTGTCCGGCGATGATATGCTCACCACTGCCCTGATTGCCTGCGGGGCCGCGGGCACCATCTCCGTGCTGGCTAATGCTTTCCCCAAGCGCTTTGCCGACCTGACCCGGGCGGCGCTGGCCGGCAATTTCGAAGCCTCCCGCGCGGACCTGTTTCGCCTGCTGGCCATCAATCCGCTCATGTATGAGGAGAGCAACCCCGTGGGCGTGAAAGCGGCCCTCGAAGCCCTGGGCGTGTGCGGAGCCGCCGTGCGCCTGCCGCTGCTCGAAGCCACCGAAGGGCTAAAGGACCGGATACGCCGGGCGCTCTAGGGGCTGTTTGGCATGAAAGAACGAGTACCCCGAATTTCCAATTCGGCCGCCGGAACGACACAGAACGAGTACCCCGAATTTCCAATTCGGTCGCCGGAACGACACCGGACGAGTACCCCGAATTTCCAATTCGGCCGCCGGAACGACACCGAACGAGTACCCCGAATTTCCAATTCGGCCGCCGGAACGACACCGGACGAGTACCCCGAATTTCCAATTCGGCCGCTGGAACGACCCGTATGGCGGTTGTTCAGGCGGCCGAATTGGAAATTCGGGGTACTCGTTCTGCTTGTGCCCGTCGCTCAGTAGCGACCACCAGAAAGCCGTAGCCGAAAACAAACAGATTCAGCCCAAGCTGCAGGTCCAGCGGCGCGTCAACCAGCATCACGGTTGCCTGAATCAGGATGAAAAAGCAGACGCCGGGGCTATGCCGCGCCCAGCCGTGCCGCAGTGGCCAGAACAGTATCGTCAGCAGCAGCAGCAGCCCAACCAGCCCGCCGCCCAGCAGGGCTTGCAGAAACTGGTTGTGCACTTCGACGCGGTTGCCGGGGCGCAGGCCGAAATCCTTCCATTCGTATTGCGCTTTCATGGCGGCGCGGATATCGGCCGGGCCCACGCCCAGCAGCCAGTGCTCCCCCGCGATGGCCCTGGCGTTTTCGATGGCGGCCAGCCGGCGGGCCAGCGAATAGTCGTTGATATCGTGCCCCAGCCGGAACTGCTGCACGTCCCAGATACTGGAAGAAACCCGCTGCCGCACCGATTCCAGCGACTGGTAGGCCAGCCACGGCCCCACGCCCAGGGCCAGGAGCAGCGCAGCGCCCACCGCCAGGTTTCGGCGGGCCAGCAGCCGCAGGCCCGTGGCCAGCAGGCCGGTATAGAGCAACAGCAGCCCGGTTCGATAAGCCAGAATATGCAGCGTGAGGGCCGCCGCCACGGCCGCCGCCAGTAGCAGCGTCCGCAGCAGGGGCCCGGCCCGGTGGTCGCGCCGCAGCAGCAGGCCCCAGAAAAAGGCCAGGGCCAGCATCATCCCGAAGGAAATATGGAACACATGCGTGATGGCGGGCATATTTTGCCCGATGCGAATGGCTTCGTTGGCGGCGGCCGGGTTCAGCAGGTATTGGCCCAGCGTAGCCAGGCCCACGGCGGCGCTGCCCAGCACAAACGTGCTGCCCACTGCCAGCCGCTGCCACCCCGCAAGCGGCACCGCCAGGGTGAAGGCCAGCGGCACTGCCAGCCAGGTGAGGTCCCGAAACAGCTCGTGCCGCCACACGGTCAGGTTGGTGGTGTACAGGCCAGTAAGCAGCAGGAAGGCGGGCACGGCGGCCGCCCGCATTGCCGCGCCGTTGCGGCAATAATGGGGCCAGGCACGCCGTAAATCAGGGTTGGCGAGCGCAGCTGCTACGCCTACGATGGGGGCAATGGCAATCAGTGCCCGCGAAGCCAGCAGGCCGGCGATGCCTGCCACACAGGCCAATAAGAGGAGGTACTGCGAAAGTCGGCCGGATAAATAAAGCTGCACGAAGGAAGGGATGGTTTTGGCGGTCTGCTCCGCAAGAACGTCAGGTTGCGCCATGTGTCATGCTGAGCACAAGAAGTCCGGTTGCACAAGAACGTCATGCTCATCTGACGTCCGCGCAGTCGAAGCATCTCTACCACACAAGTAATTACTGATGTTACGCAGGGTTTTGGTCGAATAAGAATCAACGTCATGCCGAGCGCAGCCGAGGCATCTCGCGTGAGTCGGGAGCGCCGTTAACGAAGCGAGCGAGATGCCTCGGCTGCGCTCGGCATGACGTTCTGCGTAACATCACGTAATTATTTACTATTGCGGTAGAGATGCTTCGACTGCGCGGACGTCAGATGAGCATGACGTTCTTCTGCTCACTGCTCACTGCTCACTGCTCACTGCTACCAGCCGCTGGCCAGCACATCGGCCACATGCAGGCACTTCAGCGGCAGTTTTTCTTTCTTGATGTATGATTCCAGATGCATCAGGCAGCTCACATCGGTGCTCACGATAAAGTCCGCGCCGGTGTCGAGGGCATGCTCGACTTTCTGCTGGGCCATGGCGACCGAAATGGCCTCGAACTTGACGGCAAAGGTGCCCCCGAAACCGCAGCAGGTGGTATTATCGGTCATTTCGATACGCTCCAGGCCGGCCACCCCATCCAGGAGCTGGCGCGGCGCGGCCTGGATGCCGCACTCGCGCAGGGCCGCGCAGGAATCGTGGTAGGTGTATTTACCGGCCAGCCGCGCCCCTGCAATGGCCGTGATGCCCAGCACGTCGACCAGAAACTCGGTTAGCTCGTAGGTGCGGCCCTGCACGCCCCGGCACGCTGACTGCTGCGCCGTGCCGTCAAAAAGCGAGTGGAAGCTGTTGCGCACCATGCCCACGCACGAGGCCGAAGGACTGACCACGTAGCGGGCCGCATCGGTGGGCGGAGCGGCAAAATCCTGGAGGAACTTCGCGGCTACCTCGCGGCTCTGGTCCACGTAGCCGGCGTTGTAGGCGGGCTGGCCGCAGCAGGTTTGGGCCGGATTGTAGTTGACGCGCACGCCCACGCGCTCCAGCACCTTCACCATGTTCATGGCGGTAGCGGGGTAAAGTTGGTCGACGAAGCAGGGAATGAAAATGTCGGCAGTGGTGGGCATGGCGAGGTCGAAATTAATGAGTTGGAAACACGCTGGCGGCCAGCGCCCGCGCCCGGCCAAAAGCGGCCAGGTCGAGCCCCGATTCGACTCCTTTTTCTTTCAGAAAATATAACAGGTTTTCCGTGGCCATGTTGCCGGTCAACTCATCGGCCGCCATGGGGCAGCCGCCGATACCGCCGATGGCCCCGTCGAAGCGGCGGCAGCCCGCCTCATAGGCGGCGCTCACTTTTTCGCGCCAGGTGGTGGGCGTGGTGTGCAAGTGCGCCCCGAACTTGATGCCGGGAAATGCCGGAATCAGGGCCGAAAACAGCGGCGCGATGGTGGCCGCCGTGGATGCCCCAATGGTATCGGAGAGCGCCACGATGCGCACGCCCAGGCCCGACAATTGCCGCGTGAATTCAGTGACGATTTCCGGGCTCCAGGCATCGCCGTAGGGGTTGCCGAAGCCCATCGACAGGTAGGCAACCAGCGTTTTGCCGCTGCGCTCGCACAGCTCGTGCATGGCCGCGACGTCGGCCAGCGCCTCGGCGGTGGTTTGGTTGGTGTTGCGCCGCTGGAAGGTTTCGGATACTGAGAGTGGGAAGCCCAGGTAGCTGATTTCGGGGTGCTGGGCGGCCGTTTCGGCGCCGCGCAGGTTGGCCACGATGGCCAGCAGCTTGGTGCTTGTACGGCTCAGGTCCAGGCCGGCCAGCACTTCGGCGGTATCGCGCAGCTGCGGAATGGCCTTGGGCGAAACGAAGGAGCCAAAATCCAAAGTGTCAAACCCAACCTGGAGCAACTCGTTCAGGTACGCGGTTTTAGTGGCAGTAGGGATAAAGTCGGGCAGGCCCTGCATGGCGTCGCGCGGGCATTCAATCAGCTTCATACGTGGGAGGTGAGGAGCGGGGGAGATGAGCGTAAAGGTAGCAGCCTTGCCCCGCCGTGGGCGAACTACCCCGCTGGCAGGACTGTTGAAAGGCATGGTTTCAACTGCGGATTTTACTGCCCGACGGCCGCTGACCCGGCCGCTCTCAGGGATTTTATGGTCAGTATTCATTGGGGTAATGCTGCTGCTACTCGTTGGTTGCGGCAAGCAGCAGACGCTACGGGCAATTTTTCAGACCGCCACACCTCATCAGGCGTACGCACGCCAGCTGCAACAGGCGGGCCTTGACCGCCGGCCGGCCGGCCGCGCCTGGCTCGCGGCGGCGACCCAGGCCCTGCGCGATTCGCTGGTGGTGACGCTGCCCTTCACCGAAACCGGCTACTTCCGGTCCGAGCGGCCCGGTGCGGCCAGCTACCGCTTCGGCGTGCGCGCCGGTGAGCAGGTGCATATCATCCTGACCCTCGCGCCGGGGGCCAACGCCCGCGTTTTCCTCGATGCCTTTGCGGCAGTGCCGGGGCAGCTGCCCACGCCGCTGGCCAGCGCCGATACGCTGATGCTCGACTTTCGCTATCGGGTGGAAGACAACGGCCAGCACCTGCTGCGCGTGCAGCCGGAGCTACTGGCCGCCGGGCGCTACACGCTGCGGGTAGTGCGGGAGCCCGGCCTGAGCGTGTTTCCGGTGCAGGGCCGGAATGATGCCGCGGCCGCCAGCTTCTGGGGTGCCGACCGCGACGGCGGGGCCCGCCGCCACGAGGGAATTGATATTTTCGCCCCGCGCGGTACCCCGGCCATCGCGGCCACGGCCGGCATCGTCACCCGCACCGGCGAAACGCCCCTGGGTGGGCGCGTGGTCTGGCTCTCGGCCGCCGATAACGCCGGACACCTCTACTACGCCCACCTCGACAAGCAGCTGGTGCAGGCTGGCCAGCGCGTCCGGGCCGGCGATACGCTGGGCCTGGTGGGCAATACGGGTAATGCCCGCACCACGGCCCCGCACCTGCATTTCGGGGTGTACCGCAGCGGCCAGGGGGCCGTCGACCCGCTGCCCTTCGTGCGGCGGGCCAGTGCCGTGGCTCCGCTACCCGGCGGCAGCGACCGCCGGGGCGAGTTTGTGCGGCTGCGGGCCGCCAGCCGCCTTCGCACCACGGTCGTGACCACCGACATAGTGGCCCGGCTGGCCAATGAGTCCCTGCTGCCCACAGACGTGCCGCTGCTGGTAGTGGGCCAGCAAGGCAGCACCTTGCGCGTGCAAACTCCTGCCGGTGAGGTTGGTTACGTAGCGGCGCAGGCCGTGGTAGGAGCCCAGGCCAAGCCATTGCGACGGGTAGTGCTGCCCAGTGCCACCGAGCTGCGCGGCTGGCCCGGCACCACGGCTCCGGCCTTCGGAGCGTTGGCCGCCCAAACGGCCGCGGTTGTTCTGGGGCAGGCAAATGGATACAGCCTGGTACGCGGGACGCAGGGCGAAACCGGCTGGGCGCTTCTATAAGCTGCCGTGTACCGAGTTAAAAGTTAAGAGTTAAAAGGTAAAAATCAGACGGATTGGGTCTTACCTTTTAACTCTTAACTCTCAACTTTTAACTGTTTTCAAAAACGTACACTAACTCGGAAACTGCTCTAGCGCTTGGTTAGCACGCGGGTTTGCAGCAGCTTGCCGTTTTTGTCGTAGTATTCAGTCTTGATAATTCCGACGCTGGGGGCGTAGTAGTCCACTTCACGGCCGGTGTTTTTGAGCACGAGGTCGGCGCGGGCGGCGGTGGCCAGCTCGCGCTGGCTCTCCACGCTGTAGCAGGTGAAGGTGCCGGCGGGCACGGTGATGGGAGCGGGGCCGGCCAGTACCTTGCGTTGGCGCACCGTGGTTTTTATTTTGGCGATGGCCACCGACGGGCTGCTCACCTGCACCACCACGCCGCCATTGGGCAAGCTGCTGCCGGTGGTGGGCTGATTGGGCCAGGCCAGGGGCGTGCCTGCATAGGCCAGCAGCCGGTCGCGGAACGACTTGAGCCCGTCGTAGTTAATCTCGCCCAATCCATCGGTGAAGGTGGTGTCGTTCCGGCAGAGAAAGGCCAAGTCCTGCTGCTGCAATAGCTGACCTTTGGGGCCGTAGAGGCCACTTTTCAGGCTGACCTTCGTGGTGACCACCGGTTTCTTCTTTTTCTCGGCGCTTGAATCGGTTCTGATGGCCAGTACCCGATAGCGCAAAAGGCCCGTGAGCTTGCCTTTTGCATCGAGCAGCTGATATTCCAGATTTTGCCCCCGTTGCAGGCCAAATGGCTGTTTGCAAGCCGCTTCGGCTTGTCGGAATGTTAATTCCGAAACGCCATCGGGGCGGGGCAGCCCTGCGGTTCTGGCCGAAACCTGGGCCTGGGCCGGGCCGGCACCCAGCAGGAAAATTGCGGTGGCCGCAGCCGTATTGAAAACGAATAAGCGCATGGAGGATGAAATAGTGAAGGCGACTACCGCTGTTCTACGCGGCAGCCCGCCCTAAAGGATGCACCGGACAACTCGGCATCCTGCATTGCGTTAGCGGACACAAGGTCGTACTTTGCGGCCACCTGGCGGGCGTTGTGCGCCGGTCCCGATTTTCTGTTTCGCCTTTACCTACTAACAACCATGCCTGATTCTTCGTCTTCCAACTGGGCCGATATGGCCGCTTCGCTGCTCGGCAAGCTCTCGGGCGGTGTCGAGCTCAGCTGTGCCTTCGACCAGATTGAGCTGCAGGTGCCCAACCCGCAAAACCCCGGCGCCCCCGCCGCTACCTGGAAACTGAACGGCTCGCTGCGCATTCGCACCCGCGGCGATAATCCCGCCGCCAGCCCGGCTCCGCCCGTGCGTATCGACCCGCCCGCGCCCAGCGGCCAGCCTCAGCCAACCTCCTCACAGCCCAGCGCTCCGTCGTCCCTTGGCTAGCGGCCTCGAAATTGAGGCCCAGCTGGTCATCACCTGGAACGGGCATGCATTGCAGCTGGCGGCGGCCGGCACCTACCTCATCCTGAACGTTCCCAGCCAGCAGGTGCTCGACCAGCTCACGGCCGGGCCGCCCAAGGCCCCCGGTGCGCCCAAACAAACGAAGGCGAAAGGCCCCGACCCGCTCCAGCAAATCAACGACCTGGCCCGGCAGCTGGGCTGGGTGCTCGATTTGCGCGTGGGCGGCAAAACCTACGTGACCTTTGGGGCGCAGCGTACCCCCAAAATCACGCTCAATGCCGTGCTGGGCAAAATTGGCTCGTTCTTTCGCTGATAGCCGGAGGTATCAAATTCGGGCCTCTGCAACTAATTCCGATGTGGTTAGTTAGGGTACCTACAGCTTAAGGCCCCGCCCGATGAACCCCGAAAATGACCGTCAGAAACAGGTAGGAACTCCGCAGGGCGCTTCGGCTTTTGCGCGGATAGAACGGCTCCCACCGTTGCTGATGGTGTTGTACCTGGTGATGCTGGCCATCACGGTAATGTTCGTGATACTGGTGGCGGCCTACATCAATGCCCGCTTGCGCAGCGGGGTGCCCACGGGCCTGCACGCGCTGCCCCGGTATTTTTCGCTCAGCACCATCGTGCTGGTTGTCAGCAGCTACACCATCGGGCAGGCCCCGCGCCTGTACGCGCAGGACGACCTGGCCAGCCTCGGGCGTTGTCTCGGTGCCACATTATTGCTGGGATGCGCCTTCGCGGGCTTGCAGGTGCTGGGCTGGCGCGAGCTTGTGCTGTACGGCGTGCCCTTTCAGGGTAACGCAAGCACGAGCAGCGGCCAGTTTATCTACCTGATTTCGGCCTTGCACGTCGCCCACCTGCTGGCGGGTATGCTGTTTCTGCTGGTGCTGCTGTTGCGGGTGCTCCAGGCCGACCGCGACGCCGTGCGCGGGCTGGTTTTCATCCGCAACCCCTACCACCGGCGGCAGCTCCGGCTGCTGGGCACGTATTGGCATTTTGTCGATGTGCTGTGGGTGGCACTCTTCGCCGTGTTTCTGTTCTTGTATTAAGCACTTGTGCAGAAATAACCATATTCGGGTCGGGCCTGCCGGTCTGACCGCCCTAGGCGGTCTGACCGGTTGAAGCACCAACTATTTCGGCCCAACGGCAACCGGTCTGACCGCCCTAGGCGGTCAGACCGGAGCATACGGTTATTTCTGCACGAGTAATGTAGAAGCGTTTGGCTGCCTGATATCCATAAAAATAGCCGCTGGTGATAGCGGCTATTTTTGGGTGTTGGGTTCAATAATAATTGCCTGGGCTACGGAATGACTTCCAGCCAGCCCCGGTATTTGCGGCCGTCGGAGTAGGTTACGTAATAGTAGTAGACCCCGCCGCTGCCCTGGCCGGGCCAGCGAAAGGCACGGTCGCTGGTTTCATAAACCTGCTGGCCCCAGCGCGAGAAAATCTTGAGGTTGGTGAAGTAGGCATCGCAGAAATTTGGGGGCAGGTCGGGCAGGCGAAACTCGTCGTTCACCCGGTCATTGTTGGGCGTAATCACGTTGTAGAGCTTCACGGCCAGCGTATCGGGGCTTTGCACCTGGAGGCGAATACTCTGCTTTTGGGGTAGGGGCTTGCAGGTCGCGTCAATCAGCTGGAAGGTTACCACCAGGTCGCGGCGCAGGTTGGCGGCGGCGCAGCTTACATCCCAGGTAAATCGGCCGGTGGCCACGCCCGTCCCGTTTTGGGCCTCGAAGCGCATGCCCGCACTGGTCAGGTCGAAGCCCTCGGAGCTATTGGCGGAGCTGCCCGTGGCCGTGAGCGTCAGGCCGTCCCGGTCAGCATCCGCTCCGGTGAAGGTGGCCGTGTACACCTGGCCCAGCGGCAGCTTTATCAGCGGCGGGTTGGGGCCGGTGGGCACGGGCAGGGTAGAAGTCAGCACGGGCGGGCGGTTCCGATAAGAAACGATGACGGGCACCGTGAGGGTCGTTGCCTGGCGGGTATTGCAGGGCGTGGCCGCCGCCGTAAATCGAAAGTTGAGCACCGAATCGGGCCCCACGGCCCGGCAATCGACGCGCCAGGTGAAGCGGCCGCGCTGCTGGCGGCCGTTGGTGCCCTGCGAGAGCGTGGCTCCCAGGTCGACGGGATTGAACCCCTGGCCGCTCATTTCCAGCCGCACGGGGTCGTCATCGGGGTCGGTGCCGGTCAGGTCAAAGCTCAGCAAGTCGCCCACCCGCACGCGCAGCGGCAAAGTAGGCCCCGCCGTAGTCGTGAGGAGCGGGGGTGAGTTGGGCGGGGGCACGGCTATGAAAGCTACCCGCACCGTGTCGCGCTTGGGCAGGCTACAGCCGTCGTCACCCACCACCACATCCAGCAAAAAAACGCGTCCCTGGCTGTTGAGGCACTCCGGGAAGCAGAGGGTAGCCGTGAGCGTATCCGGCGCGCCGGGCGTGCGCACGGCCCCGCTCGTAGCCGTGGTGAAGCTGGGCAGGAGCCCCGAAAAATTGACCGGTCTGATGGTCAGCGTGAGCCGCGAGTTGGGGTCGGGGTCGGTGAAGCGCAGGCGCACGCAGCGGTTGCTGCCCGGAAAAAAGCGCAGGGTATCGCGGCCCGGGCGGTAGGGTATGGGACTGCTCGGGGTGGGCAGCATCACTACACTGGGCCGTACGTTGATGGGGCAATTCAACACCATCAACTGAAAGTCGCGGCGGGCTTCGCCAATTTTTTCGCCCTTCCGGTATTCCGCGCAGCGCACGCCAAACACGAACAGCCCCAGGTTGCTGGGCCGCACCGTGAGGCGGCCCGTGGTTCGGTTGATGCTCAGGGTGGGCGTGCCGGGAATCTGATTGAGGGTGCTCAGCGGCGGCAGCGCCGGCTGGCCCGGCAGGGGCGCTGGCTGGGGCCGCCAGGTGATGGGCGCATACGGGGCCGGCGCGGCCGCGGCCGGCTTGGGCACGGCTGCGTCAGAATGGCCGTTCAGGGGCGTCACCAGGTCGTACACCAGTGAATCCCCGTCGGCGTCCTGGCCGCCAAAATCGTAATAAAACAGCTCGCCGCGGCAGGCATAATCGGCCAGCGGCGGGAAAATACGGGGCGTGGAATCGTAGAAAGGCTGCCCGTTGCGCACCACGGCCGGAAACTCCAGGTAAAAGGCCTGCGCGGCGTTGGCGGGGTCCAGAATATTGCTGATGCTGTTGTTGCGACAGCAGCGCTCTACCGCCACGTAGTAGCCCTGGGGGCTGTTGTAGGTGCCGGCTGGCAGGTTAATCAGCTTGCTATACACCAGCCGGCGGGTGATTAGGGTGGGCCTGGCGCAGGCCGGGTTGGTGTAGTTGACGAACGTGTTGCTGGACAGCGGCAGCAGCACGTTGGCCATGCGGTTGTTGGTGCTTTTATCGAATATGCTCGCGGTCAGGTCCGCATCGAGGGCGCTGGCATTGCCATTGGCCGCATCAAAATACAGGTTGACCAGCAGCGTATAAGAGTCGCCGGTATTGTGCACCAGCTCCAGCTCGCCACCCACGATGTGCGTGGCCCGCGCCGGGCCCGCCAGCAGCAGCCAGCAGCTCAAAAACAGCAGAAAGGCTGACCCGGGTGCCCTGACTGGCCGCGTAGAAAAAGACATGGGTAGAGGAATAAGCGTATTAAATCCTGATTATGCCGAAATATACGCCAGCAAAAACCAAGTTTCCGCCGCTTTCAGCAACTGGTGCCTAAGCTGGAACCGTGCTGCTGGTCGTGTAGTTTTGGGTAGGTCCGGCGTACCTTCGGCACCTAAACCGGACGGTGCCCGCAGCATTGTTTAATTCTTTTTCCCACCCCAGATTTTCTATGCAAGTACTTCGTTACGCGAGCTTATTCGGATGCCTGACGGGCCTGTTCGGTCAGGCCAATGCCCAGCAGGTGAATCCCCCGGCCCTCACCCAACTGCGGCTCGATGCGGGCGACCGCTGCGCCGCGGCGCGGGTGCAAACGGCCCAGCGCTCCGCCTTGTCCTCGGTGAGCCACCGCGCCAAGATGAATCGCTATGATGTGAAGTACTACAAGCTGGACCTGGCGATGGAAAACACCTCGCTGAACGTGGCTGGCTCGGTGTGGATGCGCGTGCGCGTGGGCAACCAGCCGCTCGACTCGCTGGCGTTTGAGCTTTATAAATCGCCCAATGGCTCGGCCGCCAGCGTCCCCTCGCTGCTCATCGACTCGGTGGTGGTGAACGGCCGCCGCTCGCCGGGTATCCGCCGGGCCGGGCCCGATGCCACGGCCGCGCTGGCCGTGGCGGCTCCCGCCAATTCGCTGGTCGATGCCCGCATTTACTACCACGGCACGGCACCCAGCGGCAACTCGGCCGCCATTGGCAACGGCCTCAGCAACAGGAGCCAGGTTCGCCTGGGCTCGGGCCAAACCTTTCCGTTCAACGTGACCTGGAGCTTATCGGAGCCATTTTCGGCCCACGAGTGGTTTCCGTGCAAGCAGATACTCACCGACAAAGCCGACTCCAGCGACGTGTGGGTGACAACTGCCTTGTCCAATAAAGTTGGTTCGAACGGCGTGCTGGTGCGCACCGTGGCGCTGCCCAACAATAAAGTGCGCTACGAGTGGAAATCACGTAATCCCATTGATTATTACCTGATTTCGGTAGCCGTAGCGCCATACCTGGAGTACGTGAACTACGCCAATCCGGTGGGCGGCCCGCGGGTGCCCATCGTCAACTACGTGTACAACCAGGCAACGCTGAACTATTACCAAGCCGAAATTGACCGTACGCCAGGCTTTATCGAGAATTTTTCGGCCCTCTTTGGCCTCTATCCCTTCGCCAATGAGAAGTACGGGCACAGCATGGCCCCGCTGGGTGGCGGCATGGAGCACCAGACCATGACTACGCAGGACGGCTTCGATTTCACGCTGACCGCGCACGAGCTGGGCCACCAGTGGTGGGGCGATAACGTGACCTGCGCCTCCTGGTCCGATATCTGGCTCAACGAGGGTTTTGCTTCCTACAGCGAATATTTATCCTTGCAGGCCTTCAGCACCCCGGCCAACGCCCGCAACTGGCTGGACAACTCCCTCACCTACGCCCAACGCAGCAGCGGCAGCGTGTACGTAGCCGATACGACCAACGTGGGCCGGATTTTCGACTATTACCTGAGCTACAAGAAGGGGGCCGGGGTGGTACACATGCTGCGCTATTTGCTGAATGACGACACCAAATTTTTCCGGGCCCTGCGCACCTATCAAACCCAGTTTGGCGGTTCCACTGCGCGCACGGCCGATTTGCAGCGCGTATTTGAGGCCGAAGCGGGCCGGTCCCTGGGCTATTTCTTCCAGCAGTGGTTCATGGGCCGCGGCTACCCCACGTTCACGGGGCGGTGGAACCAGGGCGGCAGCAACTTCGTGCTACGCGTGACCGAAACGGCCTCGGTTCCGGCCAGCACGCCGTTTTTTGATACTGATGTGGACTACCGCCTCACGTTCTCGGACGGCACCACCCAAACCGTGCGCCTGCGCCAGAGCCAGCCCACCGAAACCTTTTCCCTCACGGTGAACGGCACGGTGACCAGCGTGGCCGTCGACCCCAACCAGTGGGTGATGGACCTGCCCACGGCCGCGCCCACCCGCGACAACACCCTGCTGGCCACCCGCGCCATCGCCGGCAATGCGCCGCTTCAGCTGTTCCCCAATCCCTGCCGCGACCAGCTGCAGCTGTCGGCACTGCCGGCCCTCGGGCGCGTTTCGGCTCAGGTGCTGGATGCTACCGGCCGCGTAGTACTGCGCCAGTCTGTGGTGGCCGCACAGCCCCAGCTCGATACCCACACGCTGGCCCCTGGCCTCTACTACCTGCGCCTGCTGGGCACCGCGGGCGAGCCGCTGGGCCGTGGGCAGTTTGTGCGCGAGTAAGTAGAGGGCAGCTTGGCTGCCACGATATTAAGAGTCGTAAAAATGGCCGTTCCTGAGTAGGAGCGGCCATTTTTATTATGGGAAACAAATGAAATAGCACGTCATGCTCATCTGGCGTCCGCGCAATCGATGCATCTCTACAACATGCATGACTACCTACTATGTGAGTAGTTGAGCGTGCTTAAATGTTAAAACCGGTCGTGGTATTCGCCTATTAATGCCTCAGTGGCGGCATCGGCGGGGGGAGCATCGAGCAGGTTTTTCAGTAGCTCATCAAACGAGTTGGCCGGGGTGAACCCGGGCTGAAGCACGGCATTACGGCTCAGGTGGATGAATATGGGCTGGCCGTTCATCGCCACCAGGTCCAGCGTGACCAGGCCGTAGCGTTGGTTGCAGTCGCCGGTTTGGGGGCAGTCGGTGGGGTTGGGCTTGAACAGCTGCTTGATGGTATGTTCGGTGTGGTGCGCGTGGTGGGCGGTGCTTTGGTCGGCGCAGGCACGGTGGTAGCCGAGGGCCAACAGCTCTTCGCCCAGATACTCGTAGAAATGCCGAAAATTACCCGGCCCAATGGTCGGGTCGAAGATGAGCAGCACGCCCTGCCGGCCGCTTTCGTTCAGCAGCTGCACCTGGAAGCCCCGGGCCCCGCCCGCTCCACCCTTGAGCAGGTGGTAAGCCTTGAAATAAGGACCAGCCCAGTTCAGAAACACACGCTCCTCTACCCAGCGGGCATGTCGCTGGACCTGTGGGAGCGTCAGCTGAACGGCACGCCAATGGGTTGGGGCAGTAGCTGTAGGGCGAAACAGATTTTGAATGAAGTTCAACAAGGCGCAGGGTGCTAATGAAATCCAAACATGGGATTAGCCAAATAGTTTCTGAGCGTAGCCTGCCAAAAGCCGCCAGAATTCCGATTTTAGAGCTTTTGGCCCACGTCTGAGCTTATAAATAAAGGCCGGCTTCCGTGGGGAAACCGGCCTTGGTACTTACGGCCAGAGGAAGGCGATTGGCCTACTTAATCCGGGTCCAGCTCTGTGACTTACCAATGAGAGAGAAGCCGATGTAGCCTTTCACTTCCATGTTGTTAGGGTTTTCCATCTGCATGTAGCAGGAGTAGGTTTTGCCGCTTTCGGGGTCGTAGATTTTGCCGTCGTCCCACTTGTTGTCGTCATCGTACTTGAAGCCCTGCATGAATACCATACCCAGGCGCGGACGGCTGCGCAGCTTGGCCTCCGGGTTCTTCGAGTCGGTTTTGGGCTTGCCGGTAGCGGGGTCGTTGGGCACGGTCAGGCTCACGATTTTTCCGCACAGCTTGTCGCCGCACTTGTAAATTTCAAATGTCGCTTTTTTCTCCGAGTTCGTCCAGGTCCCGAGCGGGGACATGGTTTGGGCGGAAGCCATCCGGGCAACGCTCAGCACGATGGCAACGAGCAAAAAGAAAGTTTTTTTCATTTCAACGATTAATAAAGAGTGGGTTAGATGGGAAAAGGTAAGGGATTTTTTTTAGAGCAGCTACCTGGCTCGGTTGCTGGCTCTAAAACAAGTTTACGGCCAAGTTTCTCACTCCTGCGAAGTAAGGCACCGGCTGCTTGGTAATACAAAATTATTACAGCTGAAAATCAGTCGTTAAACCGCGAAAAAGCCGCTTTTGCCATAAGTTATGCCACCGCGTATTGAACCTTCGCGGCCTCTATTAACTTTACCGCTCAGTAGTGAGTGCTACGACCCCATTTAAGCAGCCCTAAGGTGCTGGGCCGCGCAAATGGGGCTATGTCGAACGTAAAGAAAGGAGGTACATAATGTCTAGTAGTCCCAAACAAATCCTGCCAAGCCTGTCGAATGTCGTACGCCTCACCGCAGTACGCGCCTAACAACAGCTTCGTGGGGTAGCTCCTAAGGCTACCCACATTCGGCCAGGTCTTACACGTAGGACGCCGGAACTGTACCCCAGTTTCGCCGCTTGGTAAGATTTGAAGGATTAGATGCCCGGTTTGCCCAGTCGCCCTTCAGTGGGACGGCAGAGGCAGGCCGGGCATCGCTGCGTTTAAGCAGGTGAGAATATCCGCCCGCAGCGCTAATGCCTCTTGGTTGGGGCAGCTTTCGGGCTTGGCTTACGGGCTGGCCTGGCCCGGGCGGCCACTGTCGTTTTTTTCTTGGGAATGGAAGAATGCACTGCTCCGGACTTCTTTTTAGTCACTGGTGCGGCTGTTTTTCTTTTTGCTACGGCGACAGCCGGTGTTTTGCGAATGGCCAGTACCGCCGGCGGCGCAATAGCCGGCTTAGCCGTAGTGACGGGCACATTGCGCACTGGCAGCGCGGCTACTGCCGTTGCTGAGTGCAACGTGGCCACCGGCCTGGGCCGTGCCACTGCTTGGCTAGCCGTGCCCGGCACCAACACGCGCCGCACTTGCATAAAGCGACGCTCGTAGTCAGAGCCTTCCACTTGGTTTACTTTCACGAAAGGCTCGCGGCGCGAGGAGGAAGCATGCACGAACCGCAGCGGCACCTCGCCCCGCGCCGAAACCACAATGCCGGCGTGGCCCGGCGTGGTGCTGGTGGTGGCCGTACCGGTAAATACCACAATGTCGCCGGGCTGGGCTTCGGCGCGTGCCACGGGCTGGCCTACACTAATGAGTAGCGCCGTGGAATGCGGCACCGGGACGCGGAAACGGGCAAAGGTGTATAGGATAAACCCCGAACAGTCGAACCCTGTGATGGGCGAAACCCCGGCGTAGAAGTAAGGCGTGCCGCGCTGGGCCAGCCCGAAGGCTACAACACTGTCGGCGCGGCCAGCGTAGGCTACGGCCGCGCCCGTGTGCAGCCCCGTAAGGGTGGCCGGTACTGCCGCCCGCGGTGCCACCGGCGTGGCTGCGTTCCGCCCCAGGCGCGGCACCACTACCACCATCGCGGCCACTAATCCAATAAAAATCAACCACACAAAGCGCATAATAGGGAAAATTTTACGGTACGGCTTCAACAAATAAGCGCTGCCCTAGGCCCTAACGGGCCGCCGGCTCGCTAGGTTGGAGGCAACCTCGCACGCTTTCTTTGTGCCCTTGCTCCATCCCAACTCATTTTCGATGTTTAAAAATTCAGGTTTACTATTTTGCCAGGCCACGGTGGTGGCCTTTTTAGCCGGGGCCGCGCCCGCCAGCGCCCGCCCGGCCGCTGCCGTGCCCACGCTGCGCTACACCCTGGCCATGCCCGCGCCGCAGTCGCATTACTTCGAGGTGAAGATGGACCTGGGCGGTTTTCCGGCCGAGTACACCGATGTGAAAATGCCGGTATGGGCTCCTGGCTCGTACCTGGTGCGGGAGTTTGCCAAGAATGTGGAGGGGCTTCAGGCCCGCACCGCGGGCGGCCAGGCATTGGCGGTGGAGAAAATCAACAAGAATACCTGGCGGGTGCGCCACCCCAAGCAGGCCAGTTTTCAGGTGAGCTACCGCGTGTATGCTTTCGAGCTGAGCGTGCGAACTTCTTTTATCGATGCCGACCACGGCTACCTGAACGGCAGTAGCGTATTCATGTACCCGGCTGATAACAAGATGCTGGGCAGCACCATCGCCGTGCAACCCGCCGCCGGCTGGAGCCAGGTGAGCACCGCTCTGCGCCCGGCCGCCGGTAAGTTCACCTACAAAGCCACCAGCTACGATGAGCTGGCCGACTCGCCGATGGAAATCGGCAATCAGAAGGTGCTGGAGTTCACGGCCAACGGCACGCCGCACCAGGTGGCCATGTTCGGCACCTACACCGTGGACGAGCCCAAGCTGCTGGCCGACCTGAAGAAAGTATGCGAGGAATCGCACCGCGTGGTAGGCCGGAATCCGCTCGACCACTACCTGTTTATCGTGCATCACCTGGAGCGCGGCGGCGGGGGCCTGGAGCACCTCTACTCGACCACGCTGGAGGTGGGCCGCACCGCCTACGCCACCGAAGCCGGCTACAAGTCGTTTATGGGCCTGGTGGCGCACGAATACTTCCACCTCTGGAACGTGAAGCGTATCCGTCCGGTGGCGCTGGGGCCGTTCAACTACGACCAGGAAAACTACACGCACATGCTGTGGGTGAGCGAGGGCATGACCGAGTATTACTCGAAGATAATCAACGAGCGGGCTGGCATCATTTCGCGCGAAGAGTACCTGGGCAAGCTGGGTAACGCCCTTTCGGAGGTGGAAAATACGCCTGGCAACCGCATTCAGTCGGCCGCCGAGTCCAGCTTCGATGCCTGGATTAAGTATTACCGGCCCAACGAAAATGCCGCCAATACCCAAATCAGCTACTACTCGAAGGGCGACCTGATTGGTACCTGGCTCGACCTGAACATCGCCGAAGCGACCAAGGGTGAAAAGCACCTCGACGACGTATTCCGCCTGCTCTACGACACGTATTACAAGAAAGCCGGCCGGGGCTTCACCGACCAGGAATTCCAGAATGCCGTGGCTACCGTGGCCGGCCGGCGCTACGACGCCTTCTTCCAAAACAGCGTGTACGGCACCAAGCCGATTGATTTCGCCCCGGTGCTGGCCTACGCCGGCCTCACGCTCAGCAATAACCCGGTGGCGAACGACGGCACCCTGGGTGCCAACTTCTCGAACCGGACCGGCAAGCTGCTGGTTACGGGCGTGGTGCGCGATGGCGCGGCCTGGACCGACGGCCTCAACGTGAACGATGAAATCCTCCTGGTGAATGGCGTGGCCCCGGGTACCGAAACCGTGAACGCCCTGCTGAGCGCGCCCGTGGGCACGGCGGTGAGTGTGCAGGTGCGCCGCGATGGCTTGCCCCGCGACCTGAAACTGACCATGCGCGCCAACCCCAATCGCAAGTTCACCATTCAGCCCATGGCCAGCCCAACGCCGGCCCAACAGAAGGTGCTAGCCAAGTGGTTGGGCAAGTAGTGGTTAATGATTAACGGTTAGCGGTTAATGGTTTCGTTGATAACAAAAGGCCCCGTGCAGCTAGCACGGGGCCTTTTGTTATCAACGAAACCGACTACAAAATCCGTGTAATCCGCAAAAATCCGCGCGAATCCGTGGTCTTACTTGATGCGCTTGAGGGCCACTTCCGCAACCGGAGCAATTACCAGGGGCACTTTTTCCACCTTCACCGAGGAAGTATCTAGACCGAAATACTGGTCTTCGGAGGCGATGAACTGGCGGATGTAGAAGTAGGCCTGCATCACGAGCTTCTCCATCGTGGGGAAGTCGTTCTCGACGCTGAGGAATTTTTCCAGCACCACGAAGCGGAAATCACCCGTAACGTGCTGCTTGCTCAGCGACTCGTAGCGCGAGGTGATGTCCACTTCTTTGTTGCGCACCAGGTCCTCAATCACCTTGCGGAAGTACAGGTTGATGCGCTGCTGCACCCGGAAGCCGAGGCGGAAATTGATACGAAACACGTCGTCCTTGGCCACTTCGGTCACTTTGTACTCCATTGTGTAGGGCTCATCGGTGGTATCGACGTGGATGAACCAGTAGATATCCGCCCGCTTGGGCCGCTTCTGGAAGATGGAATAGATGATTTTTTGCTCGATTTCGGAGCTGCGCTCGGCCGAGGTCAGAAACACCAGATGGGTAGAATACTTCGGGATGGTATCATCGTCGCTGAGCTGCTTGAGGGCGTCCACGTAAGGCTCCAGGCGCACAAATTCGGTGAGGCGGCGCTTGATGTAAAACGCCTTCAGCCACACGTACATCACGGCCATCAGCGCCCCGCCAATGGCCAGCGACACCCAGCCGCCGTGCGGAAACTTCGCCATGTTGGCAATCAGAAACGAGCCTTCGATGATGCCGTAGAGCGTCGCGAAGCCGATAACCAATGGCAGGGCTACCTTTTTGGCCCGCAGCCACACGGTGAGCAGAATGGTCGTCATCAGCATGGTGAGCGTGATGGCCAGGCCGTAGGCCGCTTCCATGTTGGTCGACTCGCGGAAGTAGAGCACTACCCCGATGCAGCCGAGCAGCAGCAGCCGGTTCATGCTGGGCACGAAGAGTTGGCCTTTCACGTCGGTGGGGTAGTTGAGCTTCACCTTGGGCCACATATTGAGGCGAATGGCCTCGGCCACCAGTGTGAACGAGCCCGTAATAAGCGCCTGCGAAGCAATGATGGCCGCGATGGTGGCAATGCCGATACCGATGAGCAGAAACCATTGCGGCATCAGGGCAAAGAAGGGGTTCTTGCCGTTCAGCATTTGCCCCTGGTGGGCCAGCAGCCACGCGCCCTGGCCCAGGTAGTTGAGCAATAGCGCGCTTTTCACGAATGTCCAGCTGATGCGGATGTTGCCCTTGCCGCAGTGGCCCAGGTCCGAATACAGGGCCTCAGCTCCGGTGGTGCACAGGAAAACGGAGCCCAGCAGCCAGAAGCCGCCCGGGTACTTCACCAGCAAATCGTAGGCGTAGTAGGGGTTGAAGGCTTTCAGAATAACCGGGTTCTGAACTACCCAGCTGATGCCCAGCACCGCCAGCATGCTGAACCACAGCAGCATGATGGGGCCAAATGCTTTGCCGACAATCTGGGTACCAAAGCTTTGCAATAAAAATAAGCCCGCAATGATGCCAATAACGATGTACACGATGGTGTCCTGCGTGAGGCTGGGGTACACCGTTCTCAAGCCTTCAATGGCCGACGATACCGAAATGGGCGGGGTAATGACGCCATCGGCCAGCAGGGCCGCCCCGCCGATGATGGCCACGGCCGAAAGCCAGGTTCCGCGCCGCCGCACCAGGGCGTAGAGCGAGAAAATACCGCCCTCGCCGTTGTTGTCGGCATTGAGGGTGAGCAGCACGTACTTCACCGTGGTTTGGAGGGTGAGCGTCCAGATAACGCAGGAAATGCCGCCCAGTACCAGGTGCGCGTCAATCAGGCCGGGCACCGCGCCTCCTTTGAGAATCGATGACATCACGTAGAGCGGCGAGGTGCCGATGTCGCCGTAGATGATGCCAAGGGCAATGAGCAGCCCCGCCCCGGATATGGCGGTGTGCGAATGTTTAGAATCCATACGGTGGGGTAAAAACGAGAATCGGCTCGGTGAAAAAGTGCTGTAACGGGATTATGGGGCGCGAAGGTAGTAGCCAGGCCACGGGAAAGGGCATACAGGAATGGCCCGCGAAAGTAGCGGCGTTTGACTTACAGCTCATTATGGCCCAAATTCTCATTCCCTGGCTGGCCTTCGGCCGCGGCCCGGGCTACGGCCGAAGCCTGGCGCATGGCGGCATCGGCGGCGGCCAGGTGCCAGGCATCCAGCCGGGCGGCGTGGTCGTGCACGCGGTAGATGCGGCGGTTAAGCTCGGCCGTGAGGCGCTGCCAGGGCGGGGTTTCGCCGGGCAGGGCAAAGTTGACCATCTCGCGGCCCAGCCGGAGCAGCCGCAGGCGGTTGCTACCGCGCCGGCCGTAGGCCAGCAGCAGCGCCGTGAGGGCCATGCCGGTCATGGCCGGGCCGGTGCGCAGCCAGTTTTGCAGGAAGGCAATCATCACGGCGGCCAGGCCCATACCGCCCAGCAGGTACCAGAGTATCCATTGCACGTGCGTGAGCTCGGCGCGCTCCAGCTCGCGGAGCGGGTGTTCCTGCCCCCGCACGATGACCGTGGTATCGGTCAGTACCACGCGGCCATCGTCGGACCGGATTACCGCAAGCGGGGTCAGCTCCGGCACCGGCTCTGGCTGGGAGATGTCCTGAAAGCCGACTACCGGCGCAGGGGTTGGCGGGAATCCGGCGGGCGTAGTCAGCAAAGCGGCCCCGGAAAATTGTTCCGGGGCCACGTTGGGTTGTTCGGCAGGCGGCTGGTCAATAGGGTCGGGCATGAGAGCAGCGGCGGCCGGTTTGGTGGTTGACGCGCGGGCCCAGGTGGGCGCGGCAGTGCGGGTGGTGGCGGAAGCCCGGGGAGCTCCCGCCACGCTATTCCCTCAGTTATTCACTTTAATCAGCTCCACGTCGAAGATGAGCGCCGTATCGCCGGGAATGTCGCGGCCGGCACCGCGCTTGCCGTAAGCCAGGTCCGACGGAATGTAAAGGCGGTATTTCGCGCCTTCGCCCATGAGCTGCAACGCTTCTGTCCAGCCGGCAATCACGCCATTCACGGGGAAGGTGGCGGGCTGGCCGCGCTGGTAGCTGCTGTCGAACACGGTACCGTTAATCAGGGTGCCGTGGTAGTGGGTGGTCACCGACGAGCCCAGGCCGGGCTTCTTGCCCGCGCCTTCGGTCAGCACTTCGTACTGCAGGCCGCTGGGCAGGGTGGTAACGCCGGACTTCTTGGCGTTTTCGGCGAGGAAGGCTTCGCCTTCGGCTTTGTTGTTGTTCATGGAGTCAGAATCTGGTTCTTGTTGGTCGTTTTCGGTACCGCCCATTTGCTCTTGCAATTGCTGCATGGCGGCCTGCATTTCTTCCTGGGTGAGGCGGCTGGGGAGGCCCTGGAGGCCTTCTTTCAGGGCGCCGGCCAGGGTATCCACGTCCAGTTCGAGGCCCTGCTGGGCAAAGTTGCGGGCCAGGTCGCGGCCAATGATGTAGCTCACCTGAGCTTGATGGGAATCGAGGTTCATAAAACCAGGAGGGGAATGGGTGAAGCTGCGGTGGCAGAAGCGAAGCCCTGCCACCGGCAGCCGGTAAAAAAAGGTTGCAACGGGTTACGCTGTTGGCGGGGCAAAGTTCCAAAAGCCGCGCCGAACCGCCGCATCCGGCCGCAATGGCCGAATCAATAACAAAAAAGCCCGGCTAAAGGCCAGGCTTTTTCAATAATAAATAGCGGTAGGATGCTGGATAACGATAATATAGCGGTTAGCAGTACTGATGATGGTCGTCGTCGCCGTGGAAGAAGAAGGTCAGGTCCAGGTCGGCCAGTTTGGCAGCCAGGTAGCTCACACCGCCCAGGAGCAGCAGCGAGGAAAGCGAGAAAGCAGTGGTCTTTTTCATATGGGTACTTGAAATAGCCTGGTGGTTAATTCTGATGCAAATATACGAAAGTTTGTCGAAAGTGTTATGCATGCAGCATAATTTAACCCAGACTTAACTTTCCAGACTCGCCACTTCCACCACCGCGCCGGGGGCCAAATCGCCCAGCAGGTGGCTGCCCACGCGCACGCGCACCAGCCGCAGCGTAGGAAAGCCCACGGCGGCCGTCATCTTGCGCACCTGCCGGAACTTGCCCTCCGTGACCGTGATGGACACCCAAGAGGTGGGGCCGTGCCGGTCGTCGCGAATTTTGCGGGTGCGGGGGGCAAAGCCGGGGGCGGGGTCGAGCCGAAAGGCCTGGCAGGGACTGGTGAGGTACTTCTCGTTGTGCACCCCGATTTCGACGCCCGCCCGCATCCGGGCCAGGGCCGCCTCGTCCATCAGCCCATCTACCTGGGCGTAGTATTCCTTTTCCACGTGCTTGCTCCGGATGGCCTCGCTCACCTTGCCATCGGTGGTGAGCAGGAGCAGGCCTTCGCTGTCCTCATCGAGCCGGCCAATGGACATGGTGCCGGCCGGGAAATCGTGAAATTTGCCCAGCATGGTCTTCTTCGCTTCGCCCGAAAACTGGCTGGTGAACTGACTGAGGCAGCCGTAGGGCTTGTGAATGAGGAAGTGGCGATGGGACATTAAGGAAGAATAGCGTTGAGATGAGCGCCAGGCCCGAGCGGCCTGGTGCAGGCTGGCGGCATTACGGGGCTTCGGAAACCTCGACCCGCCGGTTGCGGGCATCGGGCGAGGGATAAAGGGGCTGAGAATCGCCGTAGCCGCTGGGGCTGATGCGCCCGGCGGCAATGCCGGCCCTGACTAAATAGTTCTTCACCGCTTCGGCCCGCTGCTCGGACAGGGCCTGGTTTTTCTCGGGTTCGCCGATGCCGTCGGTGTGGCCGGCCACGCGCAGCTTGAGTGCGGGTCGGGCTTTGAGGGCCGCGGCCAGCTCATCGAGGGCCGGAATGGCCTCCGGCAGCAGCTCGGGCGTGCCCAGGCGAAACAACACCGTGGGCAGCCCCACGGGTGTGGCCGCGATGACGATGGGGCCCGGCACCGGCCGCAGCGTATCTGGCCGGGCAGGTGCCCGGGCCGGAACCGGAGCGGCCGGCCTGGCCGCGGTGGTGCCCGCCACCCGGATGGTGATGGGCACCGCCGCGCTCTGGCTGGTGGGGTAGTAGCCCTGCGTGAGGTAGAAGGTGGTGGTTTTGCCGAGCGTGGTGCGGAAGGAATTGCCGGTTGCTACGCGCTTCTTCAGGTCGGCATCGGCGTACCAGAGCACGTTGCGGCCCGAAACGCGCAGCGTGCTCGCGGTGCCGGCCGGCACCGTAGCGGCCGATTTCAGCTTGATGCGGTAGAAGGTGAGCGTGCCCACGTCGCAGTCGCCCACCGGGCGGTAGGTGGCGCGACCGCTCAGCTTTTCCAGCGCCGCGTCGTAGGTGAAGGTGATGGAGCCGGCGCACCAGAAGGTGAAGGGCGTGCGGCCGGTTTCGTTCAGCTTTTGCAGGTGTTCGAGGCGCAGGCCATTGGCCGTGCGGGTACCCTGCATCTGGAACGTAACCGAAATGCCCGGCTGCCCGCCTACTTCCTGGTAGAGCACGCCAAAGAGGCTGGTGCCCTTGCGCTGTTGCAGCCGAAGCACGGCCGGCCAATAGGAGTCTGGCTCGCTGGTTTCGGCTTCTACTCCCTGCCATAGGCCCGTCAGGGATTGGGCGCGCACCGGGGCCGCGAGCAGCAGCAAGCCGATGCCAAACCAAAAGCGGCGTTTCATTCGGGCAAAATTAACGACCGTTCCAGAAGTACACCGGTATGCGGCGCGTGGAACGCCACGCTGGGCATGTCATTCCACGCGCCGCATACCGGTCTATTGGCTCAATTAGAGCTCATTTCCAACTGATTAGGCCCCACACTACCCCAGATACGCCATATCCGCCGCGCTCAGCTTAATATCGGCGGCCTTCAGGTTTTCGCGCAAATGCGCCAGCGATGAAGTGCCCGGAATCGGCAGTATCCAGGGGGACTTGTGCAGCAGCCAGGCAATGTTGAGCTGCGCCTCGGTGGCGTTGTGCTTCCGGGCGATTTCGGCCAGCTTATCGCCCGCGTTGGGCAGGCCGTGCACCAGCGAGAAAAAGGGGATGAGCGGGATGCCATGCTGCTCGCACAGGTCCAGCACTTCCTCGCCGCCGGGGTTGGCGCCGTGCGGTAGCTCCATCGTGGTGCGTTGGGCGTAGCTGTACATGTTTTCCACGGTGGCAATGGGGCCCAGTTGCAGCCCTTCTTCCAACTCGGCGCGGGTCACGTTGCTCAGGCCCACGTGCTGGATTTTGCCTTCCCGCTGCATCTCGAACATGGCTCCCAGCTGCTCATCGAGCGGCACCGGGCCGTGCCCCATCAGCCTCAGGTGCACCAGCTGCACCTGTCCCTGCCGCAGGGTGCGCAGGTTGTTATCGATGCTGGCGCGCAGGTTTTCGGGGGTGTTGAAGGGCACCCAGCTTTTATCGGGTCGGCGGGTGGCACCCACTTTGGTGCAGATTATCAGGTCGGTCGGGTAGGGGTACAGGGCCTCGGCGATGAGCCGGTTGGTCACGTCTTCGCCGTAGTAGTCGGCGGTGTCGATGAAATTCACGCCGCTGGCCACGGCGGTTTTCAGGATTTCCAGGGCCTGGGGCCGGTCGGCGGGCTCGCCCCAGATTTCGGGGCCGGTGAGGCGCATGGTGCCGTAGCCGAGGCGCGAAACGGTGAGCGGCTGGGCGGCGTGTTGGGCGATGGTGATGGTCATGCAGCTGTAGTCGCTTGCAAAGCGCATCTACTTTAAATCTGCTGTTACGCAGCAGCATGTAGCGCGGACTTTGTAGTCCGCGAGTCTGCGCCGTTTAGTGGTTGTAGTGGCGCAGACTCGCGGACTACAAAGTCCGCGCTAAATCCCCCGAGGCGCTTTAACAAGTAGACTGCGTAACAGCAGTTTAAACCACGAGCATAAATAGCTGTGCGCTCATGTTGCGCGCCGCCGATGCATCTCGTTCGCTCTGTCTGTGATGCAGCATGACGTTCTTTCCGGGGCGTCCTGCTCCTTTACTGGAAGGGCAGCCAAGGCCAGGCAGTCGCCTCCTGCCTACCCCAAAAACCCTTGAAACGCCGTTAGAAACTGTCCTACATGGTAGCCATCGGCCAAGCCGTGGTGTGCATTGATGGACACCGGCATGAGGGTAGCCGCGCCTTCCAGATAGGTTTGGCCCACCGAAATCTTGGGGCAGCTATCGGGGTGCCCGAAGCTGCGGGCGTGGGTGAGGCCCGTGAAACGCACCCACGGCAGGGCTGAGAAGTGGATAACGTCGGGCCGGCCGGTGGTCTCGTTCAGGCGCAGGCCTGGGCTGGCCTGCACGGCCGCGATTTCGGCGTTGGCCGTGGGTAGGAAGGCCGCCAGCTCATCGTGGTGCTCGATAAAGGAAAACCCGAAGGTGTGGTCGGGCCGACCAATGGTGGCCGAGGCGTGGATGCGGTCGTAGCAGTACACCTGCCCGTTCTCGATGCGGTAGCGCAGGGCCTCCACCTGGTTCACCGCCCGCAAGGCCGCGTGCAGGTAATACAGAAAAAATGGAACCCCGAGCCGCTTGGCCTCGGCCAGGGCGCGGGTGCAGTCAACGGTGGCCACCAGACCGAAAAAAGGCTCCTCAAACGCGGAGAAGAAGGCAAAATGCTCGCGCCGGTTCCAGCTGGCCAGGTCAATAAGGTGCTTCATAGACCGGCAAAGGTCGGAGATTCTTGCCGGGTTGGGGAGTGTTATACAGTACGACTGACATGAGTAGAGCCAGTTTGGGCAAAGCCGGGACTTGCGCTAATCATCCGGGCGAGGCATTGCCCTGAAATAGAATTACTCGCAGCTTATCGGCCAAGACTTACGCCAGATTGCCGTTGTGCGGCAGTGGAGCTATTACCTCCCCGCGGGACTGGTCCCAGGTTGCGGCTTCGCCTAGAGCACCCATGCATAAGTAATCGTATGCCCCGGTCCGACCGCCCTAGGCGGTCTGACCGGTTGCCGTTGGGCCGAAATCGTTGGTGCTTCAACCGGTCAGACCGCCTAGGGCGGTCAGACCGGCAGGCCCGACTCGAATACGGTTACTTTTGAACGACTACTTAAACGCACACCGCGCCTGCCATACGGTGCCTTCTTCTCCACATTTTGAGGAGCTTTTTCGATATTTGCTCCCGCAACGGATATTTGCCGGGGCTGCCGCGCCAAGGCATTGCCCTTCTTTCCCCAAACCGACTTTTCTGATGACCAGACCCACGTTTGCCCACCCCATATTCGAGCAGCTTTATACCCGTGACTACTTCATTGATGATGCGGTGCTGCGTGAGATACTGGCCCTGGGGCCGGAAACGGCCGTGCCCGAGCTGCTGAAGATAACCGACGACACGCTGGATACCTTCCGTTACGACGACCCCGACGGGGCCGATTGGCTCGGGACTTTCTACTTCCTCCACGCGCTCTACCTGCTGCACGACCTGCACGCCCCCGAAGCCCTGGACGTGTGCCACCGCCTGCTGCGCCTCGACTCAGAAAGCACCGAGTTCTGGTTCGGCGATGAGCTGTTTGAGGAGGTGCCGGATATGCTGGCCCGCGCCGGCCAGACGCGCCTGCCCGAGCTACTGGCGATGCTGGAAGACCAGGAGATGCTGTTTCAGCACCGGTTGGTGGTTTCCGAGGCCCTTGCGCGGCTGGCCAGACTGCAGCCCGAGCTACGGCCCGCCATCAGCGCGTTTTTGCAGGGCTACCTGCGCCATATCATCGCGCACGCCGACCAGGCGGCGCAGCTTTTCCCGGCCGATACCGATGTATACGGCTACGCGCTGGAGGATTACCTGGGGCTGATGCTGGCCGATGTGCAGCAGGCGGGCCTGCGCGAGCTGGAACCCGAGCTGCGGGAGCTGCACCGCCTGGGCCTGGTCGATGAGAGCATATCCGGCGGGGCCGACGATATCGACTTCGACGAGGAGTATCCGCTGCTGCCTGCGCCCGACATCTTCACCCGCTACCAGCAGCTGCGCAACCTTCCCGACAACTACTCGCCCTTTCATCCCGACGCGGCCGGCATGGTCCTGCGCCGGGCCCGGCAGGAGGTGCAATACGCCCAAATCCGGCGCGACATGGCCCGCGAGCAGCCCCGGCCGGTGCAGTCCAAAATCGGCCGCAACGACCCGTGCCCCTGCGGCAGTGGCCAGAAATATAAGAAGTGCCACATGCCGTAATGGGCGCGGGCGGCGGGCCGGAGCGTTTCGGAACTGACCTGGCGGGTTTAGGCGCAGCCTCCACGTCAACAATAGTCACGAGCTACGTCTTCGCTTAAACCCGCGCCGGGTCGGTCGGTTCGGGCTAGTGCAGTTTCCGCTTTGCGGAACACAATTAAAAATGAAGAATTAAAAATTAAAAAATTGACTGACAGCTTTTTAACTTTTAATTCTTCATTTTTAATTCCTTTGAAAACTGTACACCAAGTTGGAAACCGCTGTAGCGTATCCCGCTCGTCCCAGGCACCTCCTACCGCCATCCGCAGTGGCAGAAGAGGCAAGTGCAGCCAGCAAGGAACCAAACTGACGCGTATTGGCATCCGTTTAGGGAAGCGTCCCTAAAATTAGCCGCCACAATTATCAGTTGCCTGGGTTGCCGTATCGCGCCCTTTTCTCCGAATCAATTTTTCTGATGACCCGCCCCACTTTTGCCCACCCGGTATTCGAGCAGCTCTATACTCGGGACTATTTTATCGATGATGCGGTGCTGCGCGAAATCCTGGCGCTGGGGCCGGAAACGGCCGTGCCCGAGCTGCTGAAGATAACCGATAGCACGCTCGATAATTTCCAGGCCGACGACCAGCCCGCCCAGGATTGGTGGGACACCTACTATTTCTTCCACGCCCTCTACCTGCTGCACGACCTGCAAGCCCCCGAAGCCTTCGACGTGTACCGCCGCCTGCTGCGCCTCGATTCGGAAAGCACCGAATTTTGGTTTGGGGATGACTTGATGGAGGACGTGCCGAGCCTGCTGGCCCGCGCCGGCCAAACGCGCCTGCCCGAGCTGCTGGCCATGCTGGAAGACCAGGAAATGCTGCTCCAGCACCGGCTGGTAGCCGGCGAGGCCCTTTCGCGGCTGGTCAGGGAACAGCCCGAATGGCGGCCGGCCACCAGCGCCTTTTTGCAGCAGCACCTGCGCTACATCATCGCGCACGCCGACCAGGCGGCGCAGCTTTTCCCGTCGGATAGTGGCGTGTATCACTACGACGTAGGAGATTATCTGGGCTTCCTGCTGGCCGATTTGCAGGAAGCGGGCCTGCGCGAGCTGGAGCCGGAGATGCGGGAGCTGCACCGCCTGGACCTGGTGGATGAGCGCATCGCCGGCGGGGCCGACAAAATTACCTTCGACCGGAATCGTCCGCTGCGGTCTTCCCCCGACATCTTTACCCGCTACCAGGAGCTGCGCGCGCGCCCCGACAACTACTCCCCGTTTCACCCCGACGCGGCGGGCCTTGCCCGGCGCCGGGCCGAGCAGAAGGCGGAATACGCCCGGCGCCGGCGCGCCATTGCTACCCAGCCGCTCCGGCCGGTGCAAACCAAAATCGGCCGCAACGACCCTTGCCCCTGCGGCAGCGGCCAGAAGTACAAGAAGTGCCACGGGTAGGAGCGGGTAGCCGAGCTGGTGCAAGTTTAGGCGAAGTCGTAACGTGTGCTCTCTATTCGGAGGGTTATTCCCTCGCCCGTCCCCAGGTGCCCCCGCCGCCGCTTGCCGTGGCTGAGGAGCCGGCAGCAGCCCCCGCAGCAACCGGCTGCTACCCTGCCCGTTGCCGGCCGCTTTTTTTCGTTTGCCCGGCCGAACGGATATTTGCTGCCGCATCATAGCGGCCACCATTCACCCAAACCAATTTCACTGATGATTCGGCCCACGTTTACGCACCCGGTATTCGAGCAGCTTTTTGAGCATGATTATTTTATTGATGATGCGGTACTGCGCGAGATACTGGCGCTGGGACCGGAAACGGCCGTGCCCGAGCTGCTGAAAATAATCAGCGATACGATGGATAGTTTTCTCTACGAAGACTTTAAGAGCGACGACTGGCTGGATAATTACCATTTCTTCCACGCCCTCTACCTGTTGCACGACCTGCAAGCCCCCGAAGCCTTCGACGTGTATCTCAGTATATTACGCCTCGACTCGCCAACCATCGAGTTCTGGTTTGGGGATGATTTGTTTGAGGACGTGCCGAACCTGCTGGCCCGCGCCGGCCAAACGCGCCTGCCCGAGCTGCTGGCCATGCTCGAAGATGAGGAAATGCTGCTCCAGTACCGGCTGGTGGCTTCCGAAGCCATCGCCCGGCTAGCCAGGCAGCAGCCCGAACTACGGCCCGCCATCAGTGCGTTTTTGCAGCGCTTCCTGCGCCATATCATCACGCACGCCGACCAGGCGGCGCAGCTTTTTCCGACCGATACGGGGAGCCACGGCTACGCGCTGGAAAATTTTCTGGGGAGCATGCTGTACGATGTGCAGGAGCCCGGCCTGCGCGAACTGGAACCCGAGGTGCGGGAACTGCACCACCTGGGCCTGGTCGATGAAAGAATGGCCGGCGGGGCGGGTAAAATCAACTTTGACCGGGCGCGTCCGTTGTGGCCCAACCCCGCCGACATCTTCATCCGTTACCAGCAGCAGCGCGACAATCCCGATAATTATTCGTCCTCTCAGCCCGACGCGGCCGCCATTGCCCTGCGCCGGGCCCAGCAGGAAGTGAAAAACGCCGCGTACTGGCGCGCCATCGCCGCCCCGCCCCGCCCGGTGCTCGCCAAAATCGGCCGCAACGACCCTTGCCCCTGCGGCAGCGGCCAGAAGTACAAGAAGTGCTGTGGGTAGGAGCGGGTAGCCGAACTGGCGCGGGTTTAGGCGAAGCCGTAATTCGTGCCCACCATCCGGGGTTGTTCCCCCGCGCCCCCAAGCGCCCCCACCGCCTCTTGGAGTGGCGGGGGAGCCGGTAGAATCTAAAAGTTCGCATTATGCGAACTTTTATACTATTTTTGGCGTAACAATTATGAAAGTCCACCTCATCAAACGGCAGACAGTTGAAGACTACACGGCCCAACATGCCCGCAGCCGCAGCTCATTCGCGCTGTGGCTAACCGCCGTGAAATACGCCGACTGGAACACACCCGCCGACATTCAGCAAACCTTCGGCGCGGCCGATTTGCTGGGCAATGGCAGCAACCGCGTGGTGTTTGACATTGGTGGGAATAATTACCGGCTCATTGCCAGTTATTCATTCGGCCAGCACCAGGTTCACCTGTTCATCTGCTGGCTCGGCACCCACGCCGAATACGATAAACTTTGCGCTAAGAACCGGCAGTACACCGTTACCCTTTACTAATACGGATTATGGAAACCCTAAAATATACCGTCATCAAAGATGCCCAGCAGTACCAAGCTTACTGCTCGCAACTTGAGAAACTCGTGACCCTTCCAGCTCCCTTAGTTGCCATTCAGGAGGAAATTGACCTGCTCACGCTGCTCATCGAAACCTGGGACCACGCCCACGCCACCCTGCCCGATGCCGACCCCATCGAGTTGCTGTGCTCCCTGATGGCCGCCCGCCAATTGCTGGCCAAGGACTTGGTAGCCGCCCTGGGCCTGAGCAAAGGCGCGGTATCCGACATCCTCAACCGCCGCCGGGGCTTGTCGAAAGAAGTAATCCGCCGCCTCGCCAGCTACTTCCAGGTTTCACATGAAGCGTTTAACCGGCCTTACGAATTGGCCGCCCCCGCCGCAACGCTGCCACGCAACGCGCGGCTGGTGCACCAAGGCGGAACAAAGGCGGCTGCCTAAGCGCGCCCGCCCCGAGCGCCCCCGCCGCCTCTTGGAGTGGCATAAGAGGCGGGAGAAGCTGCTTGAAGTTAGCCCAAGTAGTAAATCGTTGCCGGACCTTTACCTTCCTTCCTGATGCGCTGTTGCGTCAGCAACCCAGCTAGGATACGCTTCACCGTTGGAGAGGGGATAGCGAGTTTCTCGGCTATTTGGCCCGATTTGCAGCCCGGATAGTTGCCGACAAATGCCAAGACGGCTTTTTCGCGGGGTGAGGTCTGCGTATCGGTTTCGTGCGCGGTCAGTTTCTGTAATAATTGCTGCTGCACCTTCAGCAACGCATCAAAAAAGAAAGCCAGCCACGACGAGATGTTCTCGCCCGGCCGTTGCGCCTGGCATTTTTGCAATTCGCGGTAGTAGTTCGTTTTCCGGCTCTCGATTTCGTGCTCCAGGCTCACGTACTGAATCCAGACGTAGCCGTGGCGCAGGAGCAGCAGCGTAGCCAGCAGCCGGCTCAGCCGCCCGTTGCCGTCCTGAAACGGGTGGATGCTCACAAAGTCGTAGCAAAACAGCGCGCACTGCACCAGCGGGTGCGTCGCCTCGTCGGTGTGGTACCAGGCCAGCAGCCCGCGCATGGCGTCTTCGGTGGCAATGCCGGGGGGCGTGGTTTGAAAAATCAGCTGCTTCGTGCCATTGGGCAGGGTGGCTTCCACGGCGTTGCTGTGCTGCTTGTAGTTGCCCCGGTGCCAGTCGTCCTTGCGGCTGAAACGGAGTAATTGGTTATGCAGCCCTTTGATGCTGTTTTCCGAGATGTCGATGTCGGCGTAGGATTCCGAAATTAAATCCAGCACCTGGAAATAGCCCACTACTTCCTGCGAATCCCGGTCTTCGAGCTTGGTGATGTCTGTGTTGCGCAGCAGCACTTCAACCTCCTCGTCGCTCATCCGCGAGCCTTCGATGCGGGTAGAGGCCCCTACGCTCCGCACCGTGGCAATAGCTTTCAGCTGCTTCAGCGTCTGCCCTTCGCGCCGCTCAATGGCCGCCCAGCGGGCATCGAACCGGTCAAGCTTGCTCAGCGTGCCCAACAAGGCCCAATCCAGAGTTATTTCAACGGTGTGCACTTGCTCAGCCATCCCCAAAGATAACAGGCGCCATCAACCCGTGATACGATTTGATACGATTATATCCAATGCTGATACGATTGCAAGCTGCCACTTCAAGCGAGCCCAAGCACCTGCCCGCCCCAAGTGCCCCCGCCGCCTCTTGAAGTGGCTGGGGAGACGGGGAAGCTGCTGTAAAAGCTCCCACTTACGCGGGGAAACGCACGACTGACCTTCGTTGTCAGTTTTCAATTGCATCTATCATTCTACCCCAAGAGGTTGGGACTGTAGAGTGGTTTTAATTCACGATAATAATACTGCTAAGAATTGTCCTTTTGAATTGAGTAGTAAATATCCAAAATATTGCTTTGATGGTTTTTAGGAAACTCATCGGTCATTTGTTGCAGCAATTTACTCATCAAATTTTGAGCTTCAGTGTACAAATTGGTTGATGGGTTAATACCTCCTGGCGAATAAAACGCGATTGTTGTATCAATTACAAATCTGTAATTAAGATGGTCATGACGAATACTTACTTCGTTCATAGAGCCCCAAATCCGGCTGTTATAAACTATGCTAAACTCGCTTATGCTCTTTGGCATTTGCTTATGAAGAATCAACAAAAGCTTTGTCATTAAAGCGCACCGTCGAATTGTCCATTCCCAATCAACAAGGTTTTGTGGCTTCGTAAATGTGACGGTAAAACATTTGTCTTTACGCAGCTTCAGTTCTTCAATTACATACGACAAACCGGAGTTTGTCTCCATATAAGTAAAGTTGATGGGCACCATCTTTACTTTGTTGTTTACGACAAATTTTTTGCCATAAACTTCTTTCTTCTCAAATAGTGCTACGATAATTATCGATAGGAAAGGGAATATTGCGCCTACAAACAATCCATCCCAGTAGGAGTGCCCTTTCGATTTAGCTAAATTAGAAACGTAAACTAACTGTATTATGTAGAATAACAGAAAGATGAAAAGCATAGGACACAGTTTCTAAAGAGTCATTAAGTAATGAAATGATATTTATTACATATTCCGCCGGTACTGCCCGCCGACCTCAAACAGCGCGTTCGTAATCTGCCCCAGTGAGCAGAATTTCACCGTTTCCATCAGCTCGTCAAACAGGTTCCCGTTGGCCACGGCGATTTGCTGGAGCTGCTTGAGCCGCGCCGGAACTTGGGCGGCGTTGCGCTGGTGCAGCAGGGTGAGCATGTCGATTTGGTACTGCTTTTCCTCCTCCGTGGCGCGGATGACTTCGGCCGGCACCACCGTGGGCGAGCCTTTGGACGAGAGGAAAGTATTCACGCCGATAATGGGGTACTCGCCGGTGTGCTTCAGCATCTCGTAGTGCATGCTTTCCTCCTGAATTTTGCCGCGCTGGTACATGGTTTCCATGGCCCCGAGCACGCCGCCGCGCTCCGTGATGCGGTCGAATTCGAGCAACACCGCCTCTTCCACCAGCTCGGTCAGCTCCTCGATGATGAAGGAGCCTTGCAGCGGGTTTTCGTTCTTGGCCAGCCCCAGCTCGCGGTTGATGATGAGCTGAATGGCCATGGCCCGGCGCACCGACTCCTCGGTGGGTGTGGTGATGGCCTCGTCGTAGGCGTTGGTATGCAGGCTGTTGCAGTTGTCGTAGATGGCGTACAGCGCCTGCAGCGTGGTGCGGATGTCATTGAAGTCGATTTCCTGGGCGTGCAGGCTGCGGCCCGAAGTCTGAATGTGGTATTTCAGCATCTGGCTGCGGGCATCGGCGCCGTACTTCAGCTTCATGGCCTTGGCCCAGATGCGGCGCGCCACCCGCCCAATCACGGCATACTCGGGGTCGATGCCGTTGGAGAAGAAGAAGCTCAGGTTCGGCGCGAAGTCGTTCACGCTCATGCCCCGGCTCACGTAGTATTCTACGAACGTGAAGCCGTTGCTCAGCGTCAGGGCCAGCTGGGTGATGGGGTTGGCCCCGGCCTCGGCGATGTGGTAGCCCGAAATCGAGACGGAGTAGAAATTCCGCACCTTCTCCGTGATGAAGTACTGCTGCACGTCGCCCATCAGGCGCAGCGCAAATTCGGTGCTGAAAATGCAGGTGTTCTGGGCCTGGTCTTCCTTGAGAATATCGGCCTGCACGGTGCCGCGCACCTGCGTCAGCGTGCGGGCTTTGATGGTGGCGTACACCTCGGCGGGTAGCACCTGGTCGCCGGTCACGCCCAGCAGGCGCAGGCCCAGGCCGTCGTTGCCGGCCGGCAATTCGCCCTGGTAGCGGGGGCGGGGCTGGCCCAATGCCGCGTAAATGGCATCGATTTTGGCATCCGTTTCCGCCTCCAGGCCGTTTTCCTGAATGTAAAACTCGCACTGCTGGTCGATGGCCGCATTCATGAAAAACGCCGCCAGCGTAGCCGCCGGACCGTTAATGGTCATCGAAACCGACGTGCTGGGGTTGGCCAGATTGAAGCCCGAGTACAGCTTCTTGGCATCGTCGAGGCAGGCGATGCTCACGCCCGCGTTGCCGATTTTACCATAGATGTCGGGCCGGTGGTCGGGGTCCTCGCCGTACAGCGTCACAGAGTCGAAGGCCGTGCTCAGGCGCTTGGCCGGCAGGCCCATGCTCACGTAGTGGAAGCGGCGGTTGGTCCGTTCCGGCCCGCCTTCGCCGGCAAACATGCGGGTAGGGTCTTCGCCCTCGCGCTTGAAAGGGAATACGCCCGCCGTGTAGGGAAATTCGCCGGGGAAGTTCTCCTGCATGGCCCAGCGCAGCCGGTCGCCCCAACCCGTGTAGCGCGGCACCGACACTTTCGGTATCATATTGCCCGACAGCGACTTGGTATGCGTCTGCACCCGGATTTCCTTGCCCCGCACCGAGTACACGTACTCCGGGTCGCGGTAGTTTTGCAGGGTGCTTTCCCAGTTTTCCAGAATGGCCTGGCTGTCGGCGTCGAGCCGGCGCAGCTGGGTTTGCTTGTTCTTCTCGAACTCCTCCACCGTGCCTTCCGGACTCTTTTTATCGGCGCGGTAGTGCTCCTCCAGCTTCGCAAACGCCCCGGCCACCTCGGCAATGTTGGCCTGCTCGCGCACGCGCTGGTCGTAGGCGCGGTTGCTTTCGGCAATCTCCGAGAGGTAGCGCGTGCGGTGCGGCGGGATGATGTAAATCTTCTCCGAATCCGACGTGCTGGTTTCCAGGTGCGAGGCGAAAATGGCGCCGGTCTTGGTTTCCAGCATCTTGAGCACCGCCCGGTACAGCCGGTTCATGCCGGGGTCGTTGAACTGGGATGCTATCGTGCCGAACACTGGCATCTGGTCCGTGGGCGTGTCCCAGAGGCCGTGGTTGCGCTGGTACTGCTTGCGCACGTCGCGCAGCGCATCCAGCGCCCCGCGCTTGTCGAACTTGTTCAGCGCAATCACATCCGCGAAATCGAGCATGTCGATTTTCTCCAGCTGCGTGGCCGCGCCGTACTCGGGCGTCATCACGTAGAGGCTGGCGTCGGAGTGCTCGATGATTTCGGTATCGGACTGGCCGATGCCGGAGGTTTCGAGAATAATCAAGTCATAGTTGGCGGCCTTCACCACGTCCACGGCATCCTGCACGTAGCGGCTCAGCGCGAGGTTGCTCTGGCGGGTGGCCAGGCTGCGCATGTACACGCGGGGCGAATTGATGGCATTCATCCGAATCCGGTCGCCGAGCAGCGCCCCGCCGGTCTTGCGCTTACTGGGGTCCACGGAGATAATGGCGATGGTCTTTTCCGGGAAGTCCATCAAAAAGCGCCGCACCAGCTCATCCACGAGGCTGGATTTGCCCGCGCCGCCCGTGCCCGTGATGCCCAGAATTGGTGCCTGGTGCCTGGTGCTTAGTGCCTGGTTCTGGCTTTTCTCCTCCAACTGAAAATCGGAAACCAGCTGGCCTTTAACCCGCTCAAATTCCTCTGGGAAGTTCTCCGCCGCCGAAATCAAGCGGCCAATGCTGCGCGCGTCTTTCTCCTTGACGTGGCCAGCCTCACCGTTCAGGTTCTGGCCCGTTGGGAAGTCCGCCTGCTCCAGTAGGTTATTAATCATGCCCTGCAAGCCCATCGCCCGTCCATCATCGGGCGAGTAGATGCGGGTAATTCCATACGCTTGTAAGTCGGCAATCTCCGTGGGCAGAATCACGCCGCCGCCGCCGCCGAAGATTTTGATGTGGCCCGCGCCGCGCTCCTTCAGCAGGTCGAAGATGTACTTGAAGTACTCGTTGTGCCCGCCCTGGTAGCTGGTAATGGCAATGGCCTGGGCATCTTCCTGAATGGCGCAATCCACGATTTCCTGCGCCGAGCGGTTGTGCCCGAGGTGAATCACCTCCGCGCCGCTACTCTGAATGATGCGGCGCATGATATTAATAGCCGCGTCGTGCCCGTCGAACAAAGCGGCGGCGGTGACGATGCGAACGTGGTTCTTCGGTTTGTAAGGCGCGGTGGGAGCGGGGTGCATATTAAGAAGTAGCGCGGACTTTGTAGTCCGCGACCATAAGGGTGAAAATGTGCGCGAAGGTACGAAAAACGCCCCGGCGGTGTGGCCGGGGCGGGTCTGGGAATTGGCTAGTAGTATTCCGATTGCAGGTAGTCCAGAAACTCCTGCCACGTTCGGCCCACTACAATCGTCGTCTCTTCATCATGCCCAATAAATGGTGTCAAGACAAATTTACCAGCAGCTTTATTAATGGCAAAAGCCTCACCGCCACCGTCTGAGCCGATTAGCAAATAGCCGGGATAAAACTCATCTGCTTCACGAGTGACGTTAAATTGCAGCAATTCATCCGCTTCAATCAAATAAGCACCACCGAATTCATAAGTGCTTTCAGCAGTAAATAAATAGGCCAGGTATTCCTGTGGAAGCGCAAAATCAAGCGTGTCTAAAAAGTCCTGTTGATACTGTGGAATCATAAGAAGTAAGAAACAATCACCGCAGCTTTCGCAAATCCAGTACAAACCCCACCAGCACTTCCTCCCCCGAAAGCTCCCGCTCAAACCCCTGCACCATTAGTCACAATCCGAATTTCGTGCTGCGCGTTGCGCTCAATGCGCCATTTGCGGTGCTGCTGGCAGAAGTCGAAAAACTCCTCCTCGCTCATGCGGCTCATGTAAGGGTCGTCCAACACCAGGGGTTCGTCGGCAAAGAGCGGGTCCATGGCAAATCGGGAATGTATAAGTAGGTCGTGAAAACTACTTTGCAATAAAAAAGAACGTCATGCCTATCTGGCGTCCGCGTAGTCGAAGCATCTCTACCGCTTCATCAGGTCCGTTCAGCGAAGCGGTAGAGATGCTTCGACTTCGCTCAGCATGACGTGCTGATAAGTCAAACTAATTCCTTCGGCCTACTTACGGCAGCAAGTTACAGCTAAAGCTTAGTGACAGTAACTAGGGTAAAATAGGTCCTGACGCTACACAGCCGGACCGCCTCCCTGGCAGCCCGGCTGTTGCTCAAGGTTCGGCAGATGCCTAAGCGGCCGTCGTTTCTTTCCCGGATTTGGCCTTCTTCACGTCCGGAATCAGGTTGTGCGGGTTAATCACGAATTTCTTCGCCACGCCTTTATCAAACTCCGCATAGCCTTTAAGAGCATCGTCGAGGCTGATTACCTCCACGTTCACGGCTTTGGCAATTTGCACCTTGTCGTACAGAATAGCCTGCATGAGCTGGCGGTTGTAGCTCATCACGGGCGTCTGGCCGGTGTGGAAGGAGTGGCTCTTGGCCCAGCCGAGGCCGAAGCTGATGGACAGGTTGCCGGTTTTCGCTGCTTTGTCCTCGGCACCGGGGTCGGCCGTCACGTACAGGTCGGGGCCGCTTACTTGCCTTCGATGGCCTGCTGGCCGGCTTCGGCCACGGCGTGGTCGTTTTCCACGCTGCTGCCCGACACGCCAATGGCCCCGACAACCTGGCCGTGGCCGTCCTTAATGGGGATGCCGCCCGGGAAGGAAATAAGGCCGCCGTTCGAATGCTCAATGCCGAAGAGCGAACCGCCGGGCTGCGAAAGGCCGCCGATGGCACCCGTGGGCATGTCGAAGAAGCGCGCCGTTTTGGCCTTTTTGATGGAGATATCGAGCGAGCCGAGCCAGGCACCGTCCATACGGGCAAACGCCACCAGGTTGGCACCGGCATCTACCACGGCAATATTCATTTTTACGCCCATTTCAAGCGCTTTCTGGTGTGCGGCCTGGATAGCGGCCTGGGCATGTTCGAGGGTAATTCCCATATGAATCTGGAAAATGAGTGAGATTTGTTGTTCCCGAAATACTCCTTTCCCAAGGGGTTTGTTGGGCCTGAGTAGCAGTTTGCGATAATACCGGACCAACATTGCGATGATAGTATGCTCGGCCCCACCGGGCATAAAAATACCCTGACGGGTCAGCCAGGGTATTTTTATGCCAACTGTTACCAGTGCGCATCGGGAATATTGATGAAACGATTTTCCCTGTTGGCGCTGAGCATGGGAAGCGCGGCAGATTGCCGCTGGCTTTACCCGAAACTCACCGGTGGACTCAGGACCACTCGCCAGGCAATGGCCACCAGTACCGCCAGCGCCACCAGGCCCCAGGCTATTTGCGTGGGCTGGGGCTTGCGCACCGTGGTCGAAAATACTTCGTTGAGGCAGCCCAGGGCCAGCGGGGTTACCAGCAAGCCCATCATCGCCAGGTGCAGGAATTCCTGCATGGTGATGTAGTGAATTTTGGTCAGGGCGATGAATGCGCCGCCTACCAGCCACGGCACAATCAGGGTACTTACCACCATCAGCTGCCGGTTGGCGTAGCGCATCACGGTTTTAGAGTCGTGGGCCTGCAAAAAGGCAATGGCCCCAAAATAGCCCAGCGCGAGCTGCGCCATCCCCGCCAGCAGGGCCAGGGTCACGTTCATCACGTTGCCGAGCTGGAAGAGCCACTCGGGCACGTACCAGGAGCCTGCCTGAATGAAGGTGTCGGCTAGCAGCGCCCCAAACACCGCGTTGCAGGCCTGAAAAGCCACCCACAGCAGCAGCAGCTTAAAATTGCCCCGCCTGGCCCGCTCGCCCCGCCAGTACCAGCGGAAAGCGACCGCACCCAGCACCAGGCATACCACCGGGCCAATGCCATGCGCGGCCACCACGGCCGTGCGCCACCATTCGCCGTCGCTCAGCGTATACACAATCCGGCTCGGGTCCCAGCTGCCGCGCAAGTGGTAGAAGCGCGAAACCTGCAGCTTGGCCAGCTGATGCACGCCCCACACCAGGTAGTAGGCCAGCACGTAGAGCGCGGTGCCATTCAGGGCCGAAATCAGGAACTTGCCGCGGTCGTTTTCGAAGGTGTTTTGGGGCAGCGTAGTTGTTTCCGGTTGCATAGGCGTATTTGGTTAATCAGGAACCAACAAAACTAAGCAGCTACGGCGAATTGCCGGGCGCGGCATTTGGCGAAACCCAACCAGGCCTTTCTGGCTTTTGCAACCGATAGTTCGTACCTTCGCGGACTGAAAAACCGCCCTCTGTGAAGAATATCCGCAACTTTTGCATCATTGCCCACATCGACCACGGGAAAAGCACCCTGGCCGACCGCCTGCTGGAATTTACCAGCACCGTGGCCAAGCGCGACATGCAGGCCCAGCTGCTCGACAATATGGACCTGGAGCGCGAGCGCGGCATCACCATCAAGAGCCACGCCATTCAGATGCAGTATCCCTACAAAGGGGAAATCTACACGCTGAACCTGATTGACACGCCCGGCCACGTCGATTTTAGCTACGAAGTAAGCCGCAGTATTGCCGCCTGCGAAGGCGCCCTGCTGATTGTGGATGCCTCGCAGGGTATCGAAGCCCAGACGATTTCCAACCTCTACCTCGCCATCGGGGCCGATTTGGAAATTATTCCGGTCCTCAACAAAATCGACCTCCCGCACGCCATGCCGGAGGAAGTGACCGACGAAATCGTGGACCTCATCGGCTGCGAGCCCGGCGATATTCTTCATGCCTCGGGCAAAACCGGCATCGGCATCGAAGCCATTCTCAACGCCATCTGCGACCGTATTCCGGCCCCGAAAGGCGACCCGGAAGCGCCGTTGCAGGCCCTGATTTTCGACTCGGTCTTCAACTCCTACCGGGGCATCGAAGTCCTGTTTCGCATCAAGAACGGCACCATGCGCAAGGGCGACAAGGTGAAATTCATGGCCACGGGCAAAGAGTACGGAGCCGATGAAATCGGCATCCTGGGCCTGAACCAGGAGCCCCGCCAGGAAATGGGCGCCGGCAACGTGGGCTACCTCATCTCGGGCATCAAAGAAGCCCGCGAGGTGAAAGTGGGCGACACCATCACCCACGTAAACCGGCCCACGGCCGAGGCCATCCAGGGTTTTGCCGATGTGAAGCCCATGGTTTTCGCCGGTATTTATCCCGTCGAAACCACCGAGTACGAAGAGCTGCGCTCCAGCATGGAGAAGCTGCAGCTCAACGATGCCTCGCTGGTGTGGGAGCCCGAAACGTCGGTGGCGCTGGGCTTCGGCTTCCGCTGCGGCTTCCTGGGCATGCTGCACATGGAAATCGTGCAGGAGCGCCTCGAGCGCGAGTTCAACATGACGGTTATCACTACCGTGCCCAGCGTGCAGTTTCACGCCATCGGCACCAAAGACCAGCTGCTGACCATCAACGCGCCCTCCGAAATGCCGGAGCCGAACCTGATTAAGCTCATCGAAGAGCCCTTCATCAAAGCGCAGATTATCACGGCCTCGGAGTACGTGGGGCCCATCATCACGCTGTGCATGGACAAGCGGGGCATCATCAAGGGCCAGTCCTACCTCACTTCCGAGCGGGTGGAAATGACGTTTGAGCTGCCGCTGTCCGAAATCGTGTTCGACTTCTTCGACAAGCTCAAAACCATCAGCCGCGGCTACGCCTCGCTCGACTACGAGCTGATTGGCTTCCGCGAAGCCGACATGGTGAAGCTCGATGTGATGCTGAACGGCGAAAAGGTCGACGCCCTGTCCGCCATCGTGCACCGCTCCAAGAGCTACGAGTGGGGCAAGCGCCTCTGCGAAAAGCTCCGCGAGCTGTTGCCCCGCCAGATGTTCGATATTGCCATTCAGGCGTCTATCGGGCAGAAAATTATCGCCCGCGAAACCGTGAAAGCCCTGCGCAAAAACGTAATCGCGAAGTGCTACGGCGGCGATATCAGCCGGAAACGCAAGCTGCTCGAAAAGCAGAAAGAAGGCAAGAAGCGGATGCGCTCCGTGGGCTCCGTCGAAATTCCGCAAGAAGCCTTCCTGGCAGTTTTGAAAATTGATTGATTTGAAAAGAGCGGCTTTCGGGCCGCTTTTTTTTATTAACAGTTTCTGTTACGCTGACTGACCAAAAGGCGGCATCAGCGGGGGAAGCACCTTACTAGGGCTGCCTTCGTTAGATTTATTAACCCACGCGGCGCAAGGCGTGCCCAGGCCCTTCGCCGTGCTCAAGATAACAACCCACCTATGAATCAAACCACCACCATCAATCTCATCGACGGTAAGCAGACCGCTGAAGACATAAAACGTGAAATTGCGGCGGCCGTTGCTGGCATACTAGCCCGGGGCGAGAAAATTCCGCACCTGGCCGCCATTCTGGTTGGCCACGACGGCGGCTCCGAAACCTACGTGCGCAATAAGGTGCTGGCCTGCGAGCGGGTCGGGTTCCGGTCCACGCTGCTGCGCTACGAAGACGACATTACCGAAGCTGCCTTGCTGGCCAAAGTGGACGAGCTGAACCGCGACCCGGAGATTGACGGCTTCATCGTGCAGCTTCCGCTGCCGGCTCACATCAACCCCGAAAAGGTCATCGAAGCCATCCGGCCGGAGAAGGATGTCGACGGATTTCACCCCATGAATATTGGCCGGATGGTAGCCGGCTTGCCCGCCTTGCTGCCCGCCACGCCCTCCGGCATTGTGGAGCTGTTGAGCCGGCAGGGCATCAAAACCAGTGGCAAGCATGCCGTCGTGATTGGCCGCTCCAATATTGTTGGTACACCCGTTAGTATACTGCTAGCCAAGAACTTGGATAATGCGAATTGCACCGTTACTTTATGTCATTCGCGAACTGAAAACCTGGCCGAAATCTGCCGCACGGCTGATATTGTGGTGGCCGCCATTGGCCGGCCCGAGTTCGTGACCGCCGACATGGTGCGGCCCGGTGCGGTCGTGATTGACGTGGGTACCACCCGCGTGCCGGACCCCAGCAAGAAGAGCGGCTATACCCTGAAGGGCGATGTGAACTTTGCCGAAGTAGCCCCGTTGGCCTCGGCTATCACGCCGGTACCGGGCGGGGTGGGCCCCATGACCATCGCCATGCTCCTGCTCAATACCCTGCGGGCGGCCACCGGCGAAATTTACCCGCGCACCGCTAGCTGATTTTTGGAATATTTGGTTAACCTACTACCACGACGTACTTTTAAAGTCCGACGATGGGAACGGTGTGTCCACGCATCGTCGTTGTTGGTGATGCGGTTATTAAGGCCAGTTTTAGTTTGATACCAGTGAGTTTACTTTCTTTAGATACTATTGCACCTTTTGGTGATGGCCTCGAGGCCGAAGCAGGTATGCTACTGCCCGTCATGGAGCAGTTCTATACGATTCAGGGCGAGGGATATAATGCCGGGCGGGCTGCTTATTTTATCCGGTTGGGTGGTTGCGATGTGGGCTGCGTGTGGTGCGATGTGAAGGAGTCCTGGGATGCCGACGCCCATCCGCGCCAGTCCGTGGCGCAGCTGGTTGAGGCCGTGCTGGCTCACCCCGGCCGCGATGTCGTTATTACCGGCGGCGAGCCCCTGATGCATGACTTGGGCCCGCTTACGGCGGTACTTAAGGCGGCTGGCTGCCGAACCTGGCTCGAAACGTCGGGTGCCCATCCGCTGTCGGGCACCTGGGATTGGGTGTGCCTGTCGCCCAAAAAATTCAAAGCTCCGCTGCCCGGGGTGCTCGCTGCCGCGCACGAGCTCAAGGTGGTCGTGTTTAATGGCCATGATTTTGCATGGGCCGAAGAGCATGCCGCCCTGGTGCCTGCCACCACCCGGTTATACTTGCAGCCCGAGTGGAGCCGGGCCGCCCGGATGACTCCCGAGCTGGTGGAGTATGTGAAGCAGCATCCGCGCTGGCAGGTGTCGCTTCAGACTCACAAATATCTAGACATTCCGTAGCCTTTCCTATGCGTCGCATTTCAGTGTTGGGGGCAGTGCGCCTCGGAATGATGTGTCTGCTGGGGCTGGTTTCCGCCGAAACGGCCTGGAGCCAACTCCCCCCCAAAGTGCAGATGCCCACCAACACCAAGGCGCGCAGCCTTCTGGAGAAGGCCCAGCAACAAACCAAGGAGCGGGATTTCATCAAAGCGGTGGAAACCCTGACCCAACTCAACCAGAAGTTCCCTTCGTTTGGCGAAGCCTTCCTGCTGAAGGGCTCCCTGCTGAAGGCAATGGGCGACAACCGCGGGTCCCTCGCGGCCTACCGCGACGGCTTGGCCAAGGTGCCGGTTGATGCTATTCACGCGTCTGAATACCAGCTGCTTGGTGATTTGGCCCTGAGCTACGGCGACTACCAGACGGCGCTTGATGCCTACAAGCAGCTGATGAAAGTTGCGCCCAAAGCGCAGAAGAACCTCGCCAAGTCGCAGCGGCAGCTGCTCACCTGCGAGTTTGCCCTTGAGGCCCTGAAGCATCCCATCGGCGAGGCCCCGGTGGCGCTGCCCGCACCGATGAACAGCTTCAAGTTCCAATATTTCCCGGCCCTGACGGCGGATAACCGCTTCCTGCTCTTCACGGGACGACCAGCCGCCAGCAGCGGGGAAGACCTCTACATCAGCCGGCAGAATAAGGATGGCTCTATGGGCGAGCCCGTGCCTATTTCGCCTACTATCAACTCCAGCTATAATGAAGGGGCCGGCTCGATTTCGGGCGACGGTAAAACGCTGGTCTTTGCTTCCTGCGACCGGCCTAAAGCCGTCGGCAACTGCGACTTGTACATTTCGCGGCGCACCGGTAACAACTGGAGCGTCCCGGTCAATCTGGGCCTCAACGTGAATTCTACGGAGTGGGACTCCCAGCCGTCGCTCTCGGCCGATGGGCGGACGCTCTACTTCACCTCGACACGGCGGGGCGGCCAGGGGCAGGAAGACATTTACGTGACCAACCTTCAGCCCGATGGTAACTGGAGCCCGGCCCAAAATCTGGGTAAGCCCGTGAATACGGTGGGCAAGGACATGGCCCCGTTCATCCACGCCAGCGGTACCACGCTGTACTACGTGACCGATGGCCTGGTGGGCATGGGCGGGCTGGACGTTTTTCGCTGTGAGAAAGCGGGCAATGGCAGCTGGAGCATGCCCCATAACCTGGGCTATCCCCTCAACACCTTTGAAAACGAGGCGTCACTTTTCATCACCTCCGATAACCAGCGGGGCTTCTGCTCGCGGAGCCAGGCCAGTGAGGAGCCGCCCGGTGGCTACCGCCTGGCCCGGGAGCGCCCCGTCGAGCTCTTCGGCTTTGCCGTGCCGCCGCCGGTGCGCGCCCGCGAAACCAGCACTTACACCCAGGGCCGGGTATTCGACGCGAACACGAAAAAGCCCCTCAAGGCTGAAGTGAAGCTCTATGACCTTGATACGGATGTGCTGACCCAGTTTGTGACGTCCGACCCCGAATACGGCGACTACACGGTGGTGCTCAACGAAGGCCATCACTACGCCATGTACGCGGCGGCCGATAAATACCTGCTCAAAAGCCTCAGCTTCGACTATTCCGACCTGCATACCTTCAACCCACAGGCGCTGGACATCTATTTGGAGCCTGTGCGCTCGGGCCGTAGCGTAGTGCTGAATAACCTGTTTTTCGACACCAATAAGTACGACCTGAAGCCTCAGTCCCGGACGGAGCTGAACCGGCTGATTGAGTTTCTGCGGCAATACCGCGACGTGCAGATTGAGGTATCCGGCTACACTGATAACGTGGGCTCGCCCGAGACTAACATTCAGCTGTCGCAGCGCCGGGCGCAGTCGGTGGTGGAATATCTGTCGGGCCACGGTATTTCCATGACGCGGCTACGCTCTAAAGGCTACGGCGAGGGCCACCCATTGGCGGCCAATGATACCGAGACACACCGCCGGCTGAATCGTCGCATCGAGCTGCATATTCTTTAGTCGGGGCTAAATCAGGATGAGCATTCTGTGCTTTTCTAGAGTAGTGATGTAGCCTTTGGTGGGGATTTTACCCCAATAATCAGTCATTGGGGTAATTAACGTATTGGATGAAGTGCCTTCCAAAACGGCAAAAATCAGCTGATTTACCTAAAGTAATACTTTAATCAAGTGAAATTATAATTGTACTTATGCGGCAAAAAAGTATGGCTCGCCCGTTGGCGAGCTTTTTTTTTGCTTCATCAGCGAGTTTTTTTGCGGAGTCTAGTTAATTATTAATGAGGTTGTTAACGATGCGGACAAGGATTAGCTAATTAAAAAAGTGCCATAAAAAATATTTTTCGTGCAAAAGAAATTATTGATTACGTTTGGTCCAGTCAATAGCACATAACCGGACCTCACGACTCATCTTTTCACCATTATCCCCAAACCCATGAAAAATTTCATCCTGGCCACTTGCTTTGCCGCGAGTGTTAGCGTTGCCCCGGTTGCCATGGCTGGCCCCGGCGACGGTTCTTACTCAAAGGCGATGATGACCCGCGCTACCACGCTCACCCGGGCGCTGGCGCAGCACATTCCTTTCAACGAGGCCCAGTACCTGGCCGTGAAGCAGCTGCACCTCGAAATGCTCACCGAGCGGCGTGACCTGGAGATTCTGCTCAACGGTGCCAGCGCCGAAGAGCGGGATTCCCGCTTGGCCATGGCCCAGATGCGCTACGAAAATGGGCTGGCCGACTTGCTCCGGCCCCAGCAGCTGCTGGCTTACCAGGCCCTGCGCACCAACTTTACCGCGCACCGCCTGAAATAGGGGAGGCCCTCCCCACCAGCCGGACACGAAAAAGCCCGCTCCATAGAGCGGGCTTTTTGTTTTTATGGAAATCAGCGGGCCTTTAGCGGGCGCTCATTTCTTTGTAGTCGCGCTCCAGCTCGCCGGTATAAATCTGGCGGGGACGGCCGATGGGCTCTTTGTTCTCGCGCATTTCCTTCCACTGGGCAATCCAGCCGGGCAGGCGGCCCAGGGCAAACATCACGGTGAACATCTCGGTGGGGATGCCCAGGGCTTTGTAGATGATGCCGGAGTAGAAATCGACGTTCGGGTAGAGCTTGCGCTCGATGAAATACTGGTCGGTGAGAGCGGCTTGCTCCAACTCCTGGGCGATTTTCAGCAGGGGGCTGTCCTGCAGGCCCAGGGCTTGCAGCACTTCGTCGGCCGCCTTCTTGATGATGGTAGCGCGGGGGTCGAAGTTTTTGTACACGCGGTGGCCGAAGCCCATGAGGCGGAACGAGTCGTCCTTGGATTTGGCCTTGTCAATCCACTTGCTGGTGTCGCCGCCGTCGGCCTCAATGGCTTCCAGCATTTCCACCACTTCCTGGTTGGCACCGCCGTGCAGAGGGCCCCACAGGGCATTGATGCCGGCCGAAACCGAGCCGTAGAGGCTGGCGTTGGCCGAGCCCACGAGGCGCACGGTGCTAGTGGAGCAGTTCTGCTCGTGGTCGGCGTGCAGGATGAGCAGCTTGTTGAGGGCACTCACCACGATGGGGTTAATTTCATACTTCTCGGTGGGGAAGCTGAACATCATGTACAGGAAGTTGGCGCAATAGTCGAGGTCGTTGCGCGGGTAGATGAGCGGGTGGCCCACCGAGTTTTTGTAGCTCCAGGCGGCGATGGTCGAAATCTTGGCCATGAGGCGCACGATGTTCAGGTCCAGCTCTTCCTTGCTGATTTCGGGCGCGATGCTCTTGGGGTAGAAGGCCGTCAGCGAGCAAATCAGCGACGACAAGATGCCCATGGGGTGGGCCGACGACGGGAAGCCGTCGAGAATCTTGCGGATATCCTCGTGGACGAGGGTATGCTGCGTGATTTGGTACTGGAAGTCCTTGAATTCTTTTTCCGTCGGCAGTGCGCCGTAAATCAGCAGGTAGGCAACTTCCAGAAAGCTCGACTTTTCGGCCAGCTGCTCAATGGGGTAGCCCCGGTAGCGCAGAATGCCTTCCTCGCCGTCGAGAAAGGTGATGGCGCTTTTGGTGGCACCGGTGTTTTTGTAGCCCGAATCAAGGGTAACGTAGCCGGTCTGGTCGCGCAGCTTACCGATATCAAACGCTTTTTCGTGTTCGGTGCCTTCGATAACGGGCAAGGTGATGGATTTGCCGTCGAGGATGAGTTCAGCAGTTTCTGCCATGGGCGGGAGGGATGAGAGGGAAATAGAGTGCGAAACTAAGCCATAGGCCGTAAGCCGGGAAATTTTTCGGCACTTTCAGGTACATTTCTTACTGGTAAAGTGGACCAGAAGTTTCCAAAATCGGCCTTGAGCTCGCCCGTTGGACGTTTGGTAACGTTTGCGAAGATTTCAGCAACTGTTGCCTGATGAAACGGCCAACCGAGCCTACTTGCCGATACAGAATTGGGTGAATATGCTGGTGAGCAGGTCTTCGGAGGAAATTTCGCCGGTAATCTCGCCCAGGGCCGCCAGGGCGTGGCGCAGGTCGGCGGCCAGCAACTCGGTGCCAAGGCCGGTGTCGAGGCCCGCCTGAACGGCGGCGAGGTGGCTCGCGGCGGTTTCCAGGGCGCGGGCGTGGCGCACGTTGGTTACGATGGTGGCCGAGGCGTTGTTTTCTAGGGCCGTGCCGCGCACCTGGCCCACCAGGGCAGCCTGCAGCGCTTCGAGGCCCTGATTCTGGCCGGCAGCCAGGAACACCAAAGGCATTTCGGAGAATTGATTGGTCTGGCTCGACCGAAACTCATTGCTGAAAGCGGCCATAGCCTCGGCCGACGCGAGGTCGGTTTTGTTGCCGACGGCCAGCACCGGCAAATCCAGGCCGGTGGTCAACTCCTGGATTTCGGCCCGCACTTCGGCCGGGCTTAGCTCCGTCAGGTCGAACAGGTAGAGCAACAGGGCTGCCTGGCGCACGCGCTGCCGGGTGCGGGCCACGCCAATGGCTTCCACTTCATCGGCCGGATTATCCCGCAGGCCGGCCGTGTCCACAAACCGAAACCGCAGGCTATCAATACTCACTTCGTCTTCGATGAAGTCGCGGGTGGTGCCAGGAATGGCCGAAACGATGGCGCGCTCCTCGCGCAGCAGCGCGTTCAGCAGTGTCGACTTGCCCGCATTGGGCCGGCCGGCGATGACGGCCGTGATGCCATTCTTAATAACATTGCCGAGCTCGAAGGAGCGGAGCAGGCCCGCGACCACGGCCCGCACTTCGGCCAGCAGGTGCGCCAGGCCGGTGCGGTCGGCAAACTCCACGTCCTCTTCCCCGAAATCCAGCTCCAGCTCCAGCAGCGCCGCGAACTTGATGAGCCGTCCCCGCAGCTCGCGCAGCTCCTGCGAGAAGCCGCCGCGCAGCTGGTTCAGGGCCACACGGTGGCTCAGGGCGGAGTCGGCGGCGATGAGGTCGGCTACGGCTTCGGCCTGGGCCAGGTCCATCGCGCCATTCAGGAAAGCACGCTTGGTGAACTCGCCGGCTTCGGCTAAGCGCGCTCCTTCGCGCAGCAGCGCGGCCAGCACCTGGCGTACCACGTAGTCGGAGCCGTGGCAGCTGATTTCGACCACGTCTTCGCGGGTGAAGGAGCGAGGGGCGCGGTAGAGGGCCGCCACTACTTCATCAAGGACTTCGCCGCTGCCGGGATTGCGCAGCGTGCCATAGTGCAGGGTGTGGCCGGCGGCCCGGGCAAAGCTCTGCTTGGAAAAGAGGGCCGCCGTGATGGCCACGGCGGCCGGCCCGGAAAGCCGCAGCACGGCCAGCGCGCCCGCCCCCGGCGGTGTTGATAGCGCGACGATGGTATCGGAGAAAAGCGGACTCATTCAGTGACAAACAAATTGCGGCTTACTTCGGCTGAAACAAGTACGCTTCGCTCGCGATTTATTCGGATTTCCAACGAGTTATCAAACGGCACCTTATCCAGTACTTCAATAGCCGCTCCCAGCTGAAGACCTACTTTGTCGAGGTATCGCAGGAAGGGTGCGGAGGTGTTTTTGACGGCGGCCAGGGTGCCGGTTTCGCTCATGTCCAGGTCGGCCAGCAGGCGGGTGGCGGGGCGGCGCACGGCCCCGTCCTCGGCCGGAATGGGGTCGCCGTGGGGGTCTAGGGCGGGGTAGCCCAGGAAGGCATCGAGCCGCCGCATGAGCAGCGGCGACTGCACGTGCTCCAGCTCCTCGGCCACCTCGTGCACCTCATCCCAATTGAAGCCAAGCTGCTGCACCAGAAATACCTCCCACAGCCGGTGCTTGCGGATGGTGAGCAGGGCCAGCCGCTGGCCTTCGGCAGTGAGCTGCACGCCGCGGTACTTCTCGTAATTCAGCAGCTGCTTGTCGGCTAGGCGGCGGAGCATGTCGGTGACCGAAGCGGCGCGGGTGGCCAGCGCGGCCGCGATGCGGTTGGTACTTACCCCCGTGGATTCCGGCTCGGCTTCGGCCAGCTTATAAATGGCTTTGAGGTAGTTTTCCTCGGTTTGGCTGGGCATCAGGTGAGTTAAAAGTTGAGAGTTAAAAGTGAGAAAGATGGAGCTAATGGCCGTGTTTTAACTTTTAACTCTCAACTTTTAACTTTAAATAACTACCATTTTATCAGAGCCGAGGCCCAGGTGAAGCCGGAGCCGAAGGCGGCCAGGCACACCAGGTCGCCGCGCTTGATTTTGCCTTCCTGCACGGCCTCGCTCAGGGCCAGGGGCACCGACGCGGCGGTGGTGTTGCCGTAGCGCTGAATATTGCTGAAAATCTTGTCGTCGCTCAGGCCCATTTTCTGCTGCACGTACTGCGTGATGCGCAGGTTGGCCTGGTGCGGAATGAGCATGTCGATATCGGACGACTGCAGGCCGTTCTGGTCCAGCGCCTCTTTGATGACCTGCGGAAAGCGCACCACGGCGTGCTTGAACACGTTCTGGCCGTTCATGTAGGGGTACAGCTCGGGCTTGTTATTCATGATGTACTCGATGCGGTTTTCGCGGTTCGAGCTGGGTTCGCGCACGATGAGCTCCTCGGCGTGCTCGCCCTGTGAATGCAGGTGGGTGCTGAGGATGCCCTGGCCGTCCTGGGTGCTGGGCCGGAGCACCACGGCACCCGCGCCATCGCCGAAAATAACCGAAACTCCGCGGCCTTCCGGCGACTTATCGAGGCCCGAGGAGTGGATTTCAGAGCCCACTACCAGCACCGTGTCGTACATGCCGGTGCGGATGAACTGGTCGGCCACCGAGAGGGCGTAGATGAAGCCAGAGCACTGGTTGCGCACATCCAGCGCCGGGCAGTTGTTGGTCATGCCCAGCTCGCGCTGCAGCAGTACCCCCGAGCCGGGAAAGAAATAATCGGGGGAGAGCGTGGCAAACACAATCAGCTGCACGTCGTTGGGCTGCACGCCGGCCATTTCCAGGGCTTTGCGCGAGGCGTTGGCCCCCATGTTGGCGGTGGTGTCCTTGCCTTCCTCAAACCAGCGGCGCTCCTGAATGCCGGTGCGCTCCTGAATCCAGGCATCGGAGGTGTTCATCACCGGTTCCAGTTCGGCGTTTGTAACCACCCGGCTCGGGACGTAGTGGCCGACTCCGGCAATGTAAGAATGACGTAAAGTTGCCATGAATAGGGAAGATGAGTGGGATTTCGTGGGGGGTAAGCAAGGCGCAAAACAAGTCGGCACCCAATGAATTCAGCGGTGCGCGATTGGCGCAAAATGGGGCGCAAAGGTGGCAGTTTTAAAGAGAGAATCCAGCAAAAGCCACAATTTTTTGCCTTCCGGTTCCCATAGTACGTCGCCAGGCACGCCCTGGGGGTAAAAAACGGTGCCCCGCAACCGGGCCGCCAGCATTGCTCCCGCCTCCGGACGCGTGAAATCCAGCGAAAGTCCCGCCCCGTGGCGGCTGAGCAATTCCTGCCACAAGGCGTTGGGCGAGGCCACGACCGGCAGGCCGTGGGCCAGGTACTCAAATAGCTTGGTGGGCCGGCAGCGTTCCGTGCTGGGGTGGGGCCGGTAGGGCAGCAGCCCCACATGGCTGCGGCTTATTTCGGCTACGATGTGGCGGTGCGACACGGCCTGCCCACCGCCGATGAGCGTGAGCCAGACCGGATGCCGGGCTACCACGGCCTCCAACTGGGCGAGCAGCGCCGGCTGCTGGCAAAATCCGATGATGGTCAGGTGAGCTCCGCCGGGCCAGGCGGCATGCAGGCCCCGGGCCAGGTCGATGGCTTCCCACACGCCGTTCAGCTCCGAGATAGTGCCCGAATAGAGCAGCCGCAACGGCTCGGCTGGTGGTGGTAGCGGCTGTGGCTGGCTGCGTAATGCCTCGCCCTCGGCGGGCTGATACTTATTTTCGAGGACGAGCACGCGGTTGGCTGGCTGCTCGTGCAGAAACGGTAGCTCGCTGGCGTAGCTGGCTTCGGCTAGTAGCAGGCCACCGGCCCGGCGGGCCGCCAGGGTCTCTACCCAGCGCAGCCCCGCCGCCAGCCAGCGCCGCGTCCGGCCCCGATAGACCTGCTGCGTGCTCACATTCAGGGCGTAATTCTCCCGGATGTCGTACAGAAACTGCCGTTGCCGACCCACTATCTGCCACAACATCGTGAGCGGCAGCAGCTCCGGCGCATGCACTATTACCAACGCCGGCCGCAGGCGTTGCAGCAGTCGCCAGTAGCGCCACTGCGCCGCCAGTCGGGTCAGACTCAGGCGGGAGCCGCTGAAGATAGGATGCTGCTGAACGCCGGTTGCCGAACCAACAGCGCCGGCCGGGCCGGCCGCCCGGCCGGCCACATGCACCCGCGTACCGAGCCGGCTGCTGAGGGTGCGCGCAAACTTGCCGTGCATGCGGGTATCATCCACCGGCTTGAGGACGGAGGCCAGCAGCACCACTAAATTGGAAGAATCAGAGCCAAGCACGGGCCAAAGATGCTAGTTTTGCTGTTTCCAACGAGCCGCGCGGTTCTGCGCAGGCTTTTTTTATCGATTATTTTTCCGTTTTAACATGGCTGATTTGCAAACCCAAATTGAAGCTGCCTGGGCCGACCGCGCCCTGCTCCAAACGCCCGAAACCAAAGCCGCCATCGAGCATGTCATCGAGGAGCTGGATAAGGGCCGTTTGCGCGTAGCGACCCCACCCACCGAAGACGGCGGCGAGTGGACCATCAACGAATGGGTGAAAAAGGCCGTCATTCTCTACTTCCCGCTGCGGCAGATGAGCACCCAGGAAGTAGGGCCCTTCGAGTACCACGACAAAATGCTGCTCAAAACCGACTACGCCGGCCAGCAGGTGCGCGTGGTGCCGCCGGCCGTGGCCCGCTACGGCTCATTTCTGGCCCCCGGCGTCATCCTCATGCCCAGCTACACCAACATTGGGGCCTACGTGGGCGAAGGCACCATGGTGGACACTTGGGCCACCGTGGGCAGCTGCGCCCAGGTGGGCAAAGGGGTGCACCTGAGCGGCGGCGTGGGCCTGGGCGGCGTGCTGGAGCCCGTGCAGGCGGCTCCCGTTATCATCGAGGACGGGGCCTTCATCGGCTCGCGCAGCATTCTGGTCGAAGGCTGCCGCATCGGCAAGGAGGCGGTGATTGGCGCGGGCGTCACTATCACCGGCAGCACTAAAATTATCGATGTCACGGGCCCCGAGCCTAAGGAGTACCGGGGCTACGTGCCCCCGCGCTCCGTGGTCATTCCGGGCTCCATTCCCAAGCAGTTTCCGGCCGGAATCTACCAGGTTCCCTGCGCCCTTATTATCGGTCAGCGCAAGCCGAGCACGGACTTAAAAACGAGTCTGAACGACGCACTGCGGGACTTTGGGGTGAGTGTCTGAACCGCGGATTTATCGGATTTAGCGGATTAGTCGGATTTCGTGGCTGGCTTTTTGCCGGCACCAAAAGGGCTGCTTAAGCACCTGCAATAGAAAAGGCTGCCTGATAGGCAGCCTTTTCTATTGATTTTATTTCGATAGTCGACCACAAAATCCGACTAATCCGCTAAATCCGATAAATCCGCGGTTCAGACAGCCTTCAGCTTATCGCCAAACAGGGCCTTCACCTTGTCCACCTTGGGCCGGGCCACAAACTGGCAGTAGGGCTCGTGGCCGTGCAGGTTGAAGTAGTTCTGGTGGTAATTCTCAGCCGGGAAGAATTCCGGGGCGGCCGTGATTTCCGTCACCACGGGGTCGGGGAAGGCGTGGCCGTCGTTGAGCTTCTTCTTGTATTCTTCGGCGAGCTGCTTTTGCTCGTCATTGTGGTAATAAATGACCGAGCGGTACTGCGTGCCGGCATCGGCTCCCTGGCGGTTGGGGGTGGTGGGGTCGTGGGTTTTCCAGAAAATCTCCAGCAGCTCCGTGTAGGTAATCACGGCCGGGTCGAAGGTGATGTCAATGACTTCGGCGTGGCCCGTGAGGCCGCTGCAAACTTCTTTGTAGGTCGGGTTTCTGTTGCGGCCACCGGCGTAGCCGGATACCACCTTTTCAACGCCTTTCAGATTCTGGAATACGGCTTCGACGCACCAGAAGCAGCCGGCTCCGAATGTTGCTTGTTGCATGGGTAGGGAAATAAGTAGTTGATTGTGGTAACAACGCGGTAGACGTAGCGGAGGTTATTTCCTTACAAGCCGCGTTACGCAGCGAGTACGTCGCGCCTGCTTCTGCGCCTCCGGAAGTGGGCCGCGAGCACTCGCTGTCCGCTCCCGAATTATCAGGAGCCACCAGCGAGCACTCGCGGCCCACTTCCGGCTTATCAAAAGCCGCCCGCGAGTACTCGCGGCTAATTTCCGGCTCATCAAAAACCGCAAACGAGTACTCGCGGCTCGCTCCCTCTAAATCCAAAAGCCGCCCGCGAGTACTCGCGGACGGCTTTTGGATTTTCAAATTCGAAATAAGCCTACTTACGGAACCGCTCGGCTACCACCAGCTCCTTCGAGCCGGCGGTGTACTGGTAGAAGCCTTCGCCCGACTTCGCGCCCAGGCGGCCGGCCATCACCATGTTCACCAGCAGGGGGCACGGCGCGTATTTGGGGTTGCCAAAACCGTCGTGCAGCACGCGCAAAATGGCCAGACACACATCCAGGCCAATAAAATCGGCCAGTTGGAGCGGGCCCATGGGGTGGGCCATGCCCAGTTTCATGACGGTATCAATCTCCTCCACGCCAGCCACGCCTTCGAAAAGCGAGATGATGGCCTCGTTAATCATGGGCATGAGAATGCGGTTGGCCACGAAACCGGGGTAGTCGTTCACCTCAGTGGGAGTTTTGCCGAGCTGGCGAGATAGGTCCATGACCTTGGCCGTTACGGCATCGGACGTGGCGTAGCCCCGAATGACTTCCACCAGCTTCATCACCGGCACGGGGTTCATAAAGTGCATGCCAATCACCTGCTGCGGGCGCTTGGTCACGGCCGCAATTTTGGTAATGGAAATCGACGACGTGTTCGACGCCAGAATGGCTTCGGCAGGCGCGTATTGGTCGAGGTCGCGGAAGATTTGCAGCTTCAGGTCCACGTTTTCGGTGGCGGCTTCCACTACCAGACCAGCGCCGACGACGCCGGCTTCTATCGACGTGTAGGTCTTTACGCGGCCCAGCGTAGCGGCTTTGTCATCCTCGCTCAGGGCGGCTTTGGCCACCTGGCGGTCCAGATTTTTGGTGATGGTGGCCAGGGCCCGGTCCAGGGCGGGCTGGTTAATATCGATGAGGGCGACGGAAAAACCGTGTTGCGCAAAAACGTGGGCAATGCCATTGCCCATGGTGCCGGAGCCAATAACGGCGACGTTCATAACTAGCGGAAAAAGAGTGGATGAGAGGTAAAAATAGCGGCATCGCTGCCCCAGCAACAAAGCTACGCCGCTATTGGTGATGACGGAATTTGTTTAGCCAAGGCCAAAATTTTTACCAATAATGATATCCTTTTGCAAAGGGGGGCGTAGAAGGCTACAGAAACTCTTCACCCATCTTTCACTTTTCTCACATCTTCTCGCCATGGGCAACCTGCTGTACATCATCGCCGTCATCCTAATCATTCTTTGGTTGGTAGGCCTACTGGGCTTCAATAGCTTTGGTATGGGCAATATCATTCACGTATTGCTGGTAATTGCCATTATCGCCGTATTGCTCCGCGTTATCAGCGGCCGAAAGCCAATCTAGTAAGCCTTAGCTTAACTAAAAAACACAAAGAAGCCGGGCTGAATTTCAGCCCGGCTTCTTTGTGTTTGGGGTTCTCCGAAACCCTTACTTTCCAATATTAAAGAGGAGACTAAAACGCAGGTTGAAACCCGGATACAGCGAGAATACCGAACTCCCAAAATTGTATAGGCCCACGATATCAACCGCTGTTTTATCGCCAAAATAGGAGCGGTAGCCGATGCCCGCCAAAGGCGAGGTCACGCTTTTGCGAATCTTAACCAAATAGTTCTGCGAATCATAACCGGCCAATTGGGCATCCGTCACCTCGTACTCGGCATGAATAAAAAACTCTTTGTAGACGATGTATTGCGCAAAAACCTTGAATCCCAGGCTGCTGCTCGAAAGGCTGTTTGAGCCACTCTTGGTGAGGCTGCCGTTGGGGGTGGGGTAGTTGCCGCCATAGGAGTTGAAAAAAGCTTCGGGCGAGAGGGAGTAGTTATTGTAGGAGTAGGAAACGCCGGGACCGATGGCAAACTTATCGGTGAGGCGGTAGCCCAGGGCCGGTGCCAGGCTGACGTTGAAGTTGCTGATTCCGCTCACCGAGTTGAACCCCAGGCCCAGGTTAGTGTACAGAAACTTGCGGGAGGGCGGCTGCGTCTCCACGCCCCCGGCCTTGGTATTCGACCGGTTGGGGAAATCCATGCCCGATGGGGCGTTGGGTGTGGGTGGCGCGGCCGGCACTGCTTCCCGAACCTCAGGCTCCGTGGCGGGCGTGGGGGCAGGAGTGGGCTCCACGGGGCGTGCCGGCGGCGGCGGGGGCAGGCCGGGAGGGGCCGTGTTCAGCACCGGCTTGTCCTGCGCCCGCACCGATAGCGTGGGTAGGGCGGTCACGCCAGCAAGCAGCAGCAAGGGCAACAAATGACGTTTCATGGGCCGGAAAGGCTAAGGGTGGGGGGAAATTAGGATACGAGCTTGTACATCTTCTGACGCTGCGCCTTGAGCGTCTCGTCGGCCAGGTACTCTTCGTAGTTCATGCGCCGGTCGATGATGCCATCGGGCGTGAGCTCGATAATACGATTGGCCACGGTATCGATGAATTGCAGGTCGTGCGAGGCAAAAAGCAGCGAGCCGGGGTAGTCGCGCAGGGCGTTGTTCAGGGCCGTGATGCTTTCCAGGTCCAAATGGTTGGTTGGGTCATCGAGTACCTGCACGTTGCCGCCTTGCAGCATCATTTTCGAGAGCATGCAGCGTACTTTCTCGCCGCCGCTCAATACGTTGCTTTTCTTCTGCGACTCTTCGCCCGAAAACAGCATCCGGCCCAGGAAGCCCCGGATAAAGCTCTCGTCTTTTTCTTCCGAATACTGCCGTAGCCAGTCCACCAGGTTCAATTCGCCCGATTGGAAGAAGTCGTTGTTTTCCTTCGGAAAGTAGCTTGGCGTGATGGTGGTGCCCCATTTCACGTCGCCGGTACCCGGCGTCGCTTCGCCAAACAGGATGTCGAACAGGAGCGAGGCGGCGCGGTCGTCGCGGCCCACGATGGCCACCTTGTCCTTTTTATCCAGGGTGAAGCTCACGTTCTTGAAAATCGTCTGGCCGTCGACTTTGGCGCTCAGGTTTTCCACGGTCAGGAGCTGGTTGCCGGGCTCGCGGTCCGATTTGAAGGCGATGTACGGGTAGCGGCGCGAGCTGGGCTTGATGTCCTCCAGCGTCAGCTTTTGCAGCAGCTTCTGGCGGCTGGTGGCCTGCTTCGATTTCGAGGCGTTGGCCGAGAAGCGGCGCACGAATTCTTCGAGTTCCTTGCGGCGGTCCTCAGTTTTCTTGTTGGCGTCCTGGCGCTGGCGCAGCACCATCTGGCTGCTTTCGTACCAGAAAGTGTAGTTGCCGGGGTACATCGTGATTTTGCCGAAATCCAGGTCCGCCATGTAGTTGCACACGGCGTCGAGGAAGTGGCGGTCGTGGCTCACCACAATCACCGTATTCTGAAACGAGTCGAGGAAATTCTCCAGCCAGAGCACGCTCTCGGCATCGAGGTTGTTGGTGGGTTCGTCGAGCAGCAGCACGTCGGGGTTGCCAAAAAGGGCTTGCGCAAGCAGCACGCGCACTTTTTCGCTGGCCCCCAGGTCCGCCATCAGGCTGTAGTGCTTGTCTTCCACGATGCCGAGGCCGGAGAGCAGCTCAGCGGCCTCATACTCGGCGTTCCAGCCTTCGAGGTCGGCAAACTCGCCTTCGAGCACGGCGGCCCGCTCGCCGTCGGCATCCGTGAAGTCGGCCTTGGCGTAGAGCGCGTCTTTCTCGGTCATCACCGCATACAGGCGCTGGTGGCCCTGAATCACGGTCTGGAGCACCGGCTGCTCGTCGTAGGCGAACTGATTCTGCTTCAGCACGGCCAGGCGCTGGCCGGCCGGCATCTCCACCGAGCCGGTATTGGGCTCCAGCTCGCCGGAGAGTATTTTCAGGAACGTGGATTTACCCGCGCCGTTGGCCCCAATGAGGCCATAGCAGTTGCCAGGCAGGAATTTAGCGGTAACGTCTTCAAACAGGATGCGCTTGCCGTAGCGCAGGCTCACATTGGTGGTCGAAATCATTCAGTCAGAAAATAGTAGCAGACAACTGCCGCGCACAAACGCCCGGCAAGCCCCAAAATTACGCAACAGGACCCGGGCCGTAATCCCGCCCCGCAAACTTGTTGCCCGGGCCGCGGAAATTAACTAAATAGCACTGGAAATAGTGCCCAAAACAGCCAGCCCTGGCTGCCTGTCTTAAAACCACCGGGCTCTATTCGCGTTTAATCAGGCAGCGCCCTACTCAGGGGGCTACCGCCAAGCCACTTGGGCTGGCTACTCTGTTAACACTTTTCATTTACTTCCTGAGCCATGTTAGACCAGAAATTGAGTTTCGAAGCCAATGCCATCCGAATGGGGGGGCTCACCGCCGCCGCGCTTATCGGGTACACCGGCCTGGCCGCCGTCGCAGGTTTTCTCGACCAGATTGAGGCTGGCACGCTCGATATCGTCATTCTTGCCGTGGGCGTGGTGCTCGCCATCAAGCGCTACAGGAGCGCCAAAGGTGACCATATGTCGTACCTCAACGGCTTTGGCACTGGCATCCTCACGGCGTTAATTGCTTCGTTTTCGCTGGGCGTATTCTTCTGGCTGCTGGGCGGCGTCAGTCAGAGTGTCGTGCAGGAAATTGAAGCCCGCGACCTGTTCGGAGCCGACCTCGGCGTGCTCATCGGGGGGCTGGGTATCATTCTGCTGGGCACCATGACGGGGGTTATCGTGTCGCTGATTGCCATGCAGTACTTTAAAAGCCCTGAGCACCAGCCCATCGTGAAGATGGAGTAAGCAGGCAGAAGCTCCCTGCGAATTACTTAAACAGCCCTCTCGGGGGCTGTTTTTTTTGCCCGGTTTACAATCTTCAAGGACTATATTTCGTTTTTTTATAAAAAAAATCAGACATTTTAGAAACTAAACGGTACCTTGCACTCGTTCAAGGGCAAGTTAATACGTTCTTCCTGCTAAAAAATAACAGTTATGTGCAAATTATATCCCGTGGCTTTCTCCTTGCTGCTTGCACTCGCATCCTTCTCGGCGCAGGCCCAAATGAGTGACCGCCTAGCCGAACATCCCACTCATCGCAAGGCCCCGGTTGTGGATGCACAGGCCATGACCCGCGAAATGACCAACCGGCTGCACCTCAACGAGGGGCAGTTCCTGAAGCTGCTGCCTATCAACCGGACCAAGCTCATCGGTCTGAGGAGCATCAACCGCGAGTACAAAAACGATGAGGCTACCCGCAATGCGAAAACGGCCGAGCTTGAGGCCCAGTACGAGCAGGAATGCGGCCGGATTCTGACGCCTTCGCAGCTCAGCCAGCTGCAGCAGCGCAACAACCAGCCGGCCACCGAGCCGAACAACTCCGGAAGCGGCCTGGGCTAAACGCGCCAGCTTCAACACAATAAAAAAACCCGTCATTGGCCTGACGGGTTTTTTTGTGTCGTTATAACATAGCAAACGCGTTTACAACGGTTTGGCTGGGGTCAGGGGGTCGGTCAGCACTTCGGTCACGGTGCCCAGCGCACCAAAGCGCAGGCTGATGCACGCGGCCCCCGAGCGGGCGTGGCGGCCCTGGCATTGGGTGCCCGGCTCGAGGTAGTAATAGTATACTTTTTCGGTGTTGGCGCGCAGCTCTTCCTCATCGGGCGGGCCCAATAAGGCCGTTACATCGTCGGCGCGGGCGTCGTAGAGGCGCTCACGGTTGCGGGCCAGGACGGGCACGGCGGCCCGGCGCTGGTCGCGGCAGGCATAGGGGTCGGCACGCCACGCGGCGGCATCGAAGCCCGGAAGATTGGGCAGGGCGTGGCCGCAACCGGCCAGCAGGCCAAGGCACACTGCCACCACGGCCAGGCGGCAAAATTGGGGAAAATAGGATATTAACATTGTTGGAAAAAATGCGAAATGCCGCTGAATCGCTGAGCAACCGCCGAAATTAAGCACTATTTTTGGCTCGATATTGTATACTGCTCACTTCGGGATATTCCGCAAACCATTTTCTTCCTTTGCCGATGACGCCTGAAAAGGTTGTTTTAACCGGATTGCTGTCGCTCATGCTGGCGCTTCCCGCGCAGCTGGGGGCCCAGGTGATTGCGCCCAAAGCCATGGCTACGCTGCCGCCGGCTGCCCGGCAGGCCTACTACCAAACGGCTTTTGAGCAGCAAGCCGCGCAGCTGTATGCCAAAATGGGGCTGGGTGCGGCGGGCTTGCCCCTGGGCGTGTTTCGGGAGGGGCTGGTGGGCTACTACAACCTGCGCGGAGCCGGCAAGCGGCCCGGCACCCCGCCGGTGCTCACCCTGATTGACTTCAGCAAATCAAGCCAGCAAAAACGACTGTGGGTGATAAACGTGGAGAAGGCCAAAGTGCTGTTTCACACGCTGGTGGCCCATGGCAAGGCGAGTGGGGCCGATGTTCCGCTGGCTTTTTCGAACCGGGGCGGCTCCGAGATGAGCAGCCTGGGATTTTACCGCACCGCGCCAAGTACTTACAACGGTAAGCACGGCCTTTCGCTCAAAATCATGGGCCTCGACCCCGGCTTCAATACCAACGCCGAAAGCCGGGCCGTGGTGGTACACGGGGCCGAGTACGTATGCGAGGATTTTGTGAAAGCGCACGGCCGCCTGGGCCGCAGCCAGGGCTGCCCGGCCCTGCCCGTGGCCGAAACGGCCGCCATCGTGCGGGCCATTCAGGGGGGAAGCGTGCTGTACCTGCATGGGCCGGCGCAGGCGGGCTACCGGTCGCAGTGGCTGAACGTGGCCGGGGCGGCTGCAGCCTTCGCGGGCACGCGCTTCCCGGGATAGCCGGCGGGGGAAATAACCAGAAATGAAAGTGTGCGTTAAAAGCGCTGTCGGCCGTTCCGGGATGGAAGGGGGCGGCAGTTTTTTTCTTACGCTCAGTAAATTTTCCTTTCCCATGCGTCTCAATCTCCGCTTCATCATTGCCATTATCGTGGCGGCGGTGTCACTATTTGGCTATTACTTCAATACCTCGAAAAACGAGGTGACCGGCGAAACGCAGCATATCAGTATGAGTGCCGACCAGGAAATTGCCCTGGGCCTGCAGGCGGCCCCCGAAATGGCGGCCCAGTACGGCGGCGAAAGCCCCGACAGCCGGGCTACGGCGGCCGTGCAGCAGGTCGGCCAACGGTTGATTTCGACCAGCATTGCCGGCAAAACGCCCTATAAGTTCCAGTTTCATCTGCTGGCTGATGACCAGACTATCAACGCCTTCGCCCTGCCTGGCGGGCAGGTTTTCATTACGCAGGGGCTGCTGAAAAACCTGACCACCGAAGGTCAGCTGGCCGGGGTGCTGGCCCATGAGATTGGGCACGTAGTGGGGCGGCACTCGGCGGCGCAGGTTGCCAAATCCAACCTTACGCAGGGCTTGGCCGGGGCTGCCTCCATCGCCTCGTATGACCCTGATAGTCCCGGCAGCTCAATTGCCAAGGCCGCGATTGCGGCGGCTATTGCCAAAGTAATCGGGATGCGGTTCAGCCGCAACGACGAGCTGGAAGCCGACAAGCTGGCCGTCGATTTCACGCCCAAAGCGGGCTACGACCCTCGGGCCATGATTCAGGTAATGAAGATACTGGAGCAGCAGGGCGGCCGCAGCTCCACGCCCGAATTTCTAAGCACCCACCCCAACCCCGGCAACCGGATTGGGGAACTGGAAAAGGAAATTGCGGCTGAGTTCCCGCAGGGCGTACCAGCCGGCCTGAAGCAATAGAGACCGCAGATTTAACGGATTTAAACGGATTTTTTGTGGTTCCGCACTTTCTGTCACAATCTAATACAGTAACCAAAAAAGGCCGCTTATCAAGCGGCCTTTTTTGGTTAAAACCGAATGATGCGGAGCCACAAAAAATCTGTTTAATCTGCTAAATCTGCGGTCAAAAATTTGGTGGGGTTAGGTTTTTGAAGTGGCCGTTGAGCCGCACCCGCTCCTTGAGGCGCTCGGTTTCGAGCACTACCGGGAGGATGGTGTCGAGGTGGTCGCGCACCAGCTCCTGCCGTTCCTGCTCGCTGGTGGTGGCCAGCACCTGGTATTCCTGCTCGGTGCTGAAGCCGATGTGGTGGGCCACGTCGAAGATGCAGTAGTCGGGGGCCAGGTCCAGCAGCAGCTTGCGCAGGCCGAGGGCTTCGTAGAGCTGGCGCACTTGTTTGGTGATGATTTCGCGCAGCACCGGGTCGGCTTCGTTATCCTGCATCACGTCCTCAACGAGGCCGCCGGCGTAGAGCTTACCCGGTGCCTGGCGGTAAAATTTATTGATGCGGACCACGCCCACGGCCTTGGTCCGAATGTCGAGCTCGCCGCTGGAATACGTCTGCTCCACGCCAACCAGGCGCATTTCGGTGCCCAGGTCGCTGAGGGAGTTGTCGAGGTAGGGCGGAATGCCGAAGGTGGTATTCTGCTCGATACACTCGCGCACGAGCTGCCGGTAGCGAGGCTCAAAGACGTGCAGGTTAAGCTTTTCGCCCGGAAAAACAACCAGATTGAGCGGAAACAGTGGGAGCAGACGGGCCATGGCAAGCAGACGGGGGAGAAGAAAATACCTGAGGCCTCAACAAGCGGACTACCCAATTGGGTTTTGCGGGTAGGTGGGCGGGTAAACCGGGCAGCAGGCAGCCGAAAGGTAGGTGGGAAAGACGAAACCCGGTGTGCCACGCTACTTTTGCCCCAATGTCATCTGCTACGCTCCTTCCGAACCTGCCCACTTTGCTCAAAAAAACCGGCCGGCTGGTGTTGCAGGTGGCGGCGGCTTTGTTTCTGACTTCGGTGGCCTGGGTGCTGATTTACCGGTGGGTTGCGCCGCCCGCCACCTGGCTCATGCTCGACCGCCGCGCCCACGCGCCTGTTGGCTTGGGCTACTATGGCATTCAGGAAGCGCCCCGGCACATTCGCTACCAGTTTCGCACCCTCGATGAAGTGGCCCCCAATGTGCCCCTGGCGCTGGTAGCGGCCGAGGACCAGCGGTTTCTGCTGCACCACGGCTTCGACCTGGATGCCCTGACCAAGGCCGCCAGGCGCAACTGGAATGGCGACGGCACGCACATCGTGGGCGGCAGCACCATCACGCAGCAGGTGGCCAAAAACGTGTTTCTGTGGCAGGGCCGCAGCTACGTGCGCAAGGCCGCCGAAGCCTACTTCACGGTGCTCATCGAGTTTTTGTGGAGCAAGCGCCGCATTATGGAAATGTATCTGAGCGTGGCTGAGATGGGCGACTGCACCTTTGGCGTGGAAGCGGCCAGCCAGCGCTACTTTGGCAAATCGGCCAGCCAGGTGAGCCCGGCCGAGGCGGCGCTGCTGGCCGGCGTATTGCCCAATCCGCTACGGTTCCGGGCCTCCAACCCCGGGCCGGTGGCGCGGGCCAAGCAGCGGCGGGTGCTGCGCAACATGCGCCGCCTGGGCGGCACCCGCTACGTGGCCGATATGCTGAAATAAGCAGAACGAGTACCCCGAATTTCCAATTCGGCCCGTCAGAACGATTTGCCCCAACATCATTCGCTCGGCCGAATTGGAAATTCGGGGTACTCGTGCTGACGGGTTGAATTGGAAATTCGGGATACTCCTGCTGGGTTCGTCGCTCAAAGGAAAAAGCAAAAAATATGGCTTTCGTAAACACAACTGCTGCCTTGCTCGTGTGCCTTGGGGTGGCGGGCTGCACCACGGCCCGCCCGGCGGCTACTACCAACCCGGCCGAAGCCCGGCGCGCTATCGTGCAGGTGCTCACCACCCAAACGGCGGCCTGGAACCGGGGCGATATCCCCGGCTTCATGCAGGGCTACTGGCAGTCCGATTCGCTGGTTTTCATCGGTCGGAAAGGGCCGACGTACGGCTGGCAGGCCACGCTGGCCAATTACCAGAAAAGCTACCCTGATGCCGCCGCCATGGGCCAGCTCGATTTCAGTGGCCTGCGGGTGTCGCTGCTCACGTCCGGCGCGGCGCAGGTGGTGGGGCGCTGGCACCTGGCCCGCCCCACGGCGGGAGACTTGCAGGGGTATTTCCTGCTCGTGCTGCGGCAGATTGACGGGAAGTGGGTGGTAGTGGCCGACCACACGAACAGTGAGTAAAGCCGCCCTTATCGGGCAATAAGTCCCAGCTCCGCGGCGTGCTCCGCGGCGTCGGCATAATCAGCCAGCAGCAGCATGGGCACGCCTTCTACTTTCAATTCTTCGGTGATGGGCGCCACGAGCAGGGCCCGCGCCGGCACCTGCACATCACGAATGTAGATGGCGCGGATGCGGCCGGGGTGGCGGCGTACCACTTCGCGGTAGATGCGGGCATCTTCCTGGCCGCTGTCGCCGAGGAGCACGAAGGGCAGGGCGGGGTAAGTCGTCAGCAGGTCTTCGATTTCGTGGAGCTTGTGGGCGAAATGCAGGGCGGCCGAGCCGACCACGCCGGGCGGGGGCGTGGTTTTGGGGCGGGCAATGCTCAAATCGCGCAGGAGCAGGGGGCCAGGCGGCATTTTGTGGATGCCCATGAACTCATCGAGCATGTCGTATAGATTCCAGGGGCTGCTGCTGACGTAGAAAAAGGGGTTGTCGGTGCGGCCGGTGCGGCCGCGCTGCAGCCGCTGGTAGAACTCGGCCACGCCCACGAAGGGCAACCGGGAGTGCGCGTTGCTGAGCAGCGTGCGGGCCAGCATCTTCAGCACGTTGGTGGCCAGGGTTTCGAACACCGTGTCGTCGAGGTCGCTGATGATGCCGAATTCGGCGCTGGGCGGGGGCACCAGCACGTTGGCCGAGGCCTGCACCACCGCATCGGGCAGCGGGTAGGTGGTGGGCAGCCGCGCCGTGCGCACCGGCACTGGGTACCAGAGGTAGCTCGCGGGCGCGGGCAGAGCGTGGGGCTCGATGATGAGGGTGAACTCGATGATGAGGGTGAAATAGCCTTCGTCGTCGGTTGTGACGAGGTGCTGGCTGCCGTCGGGCAGCTCGGCCACGAGGTCGGCCCCGGCAATTTCGCGGCTGTTGAAGCGGCGCACCATGCTCCGGAAATTGCGCCAGCGCGAGTCGGCCGCCGTTTGGGGCGCGATGCCGGGGTCGGCCATCAGGCGGCCCTTGATGTAGAATTTGGCGGCCGTGCCGTAGCTGCGGTATGCATCGAGCCGCAACGCTCCCAGCCGGCCGGTGCGCGCCGAGCGGCGGGTCAGGAGGTGGTCGGTCCATTCGGAAAAGGCAGAGATGATATTAAGCAGCTTCATGGGGCAAACCTACGGCGGGCGGCCTGGAATACGGCTGGTCAGCCCCGGTAGCCCTTTTTGCGTAGAACGCCCACGCCTTGCCACCGGGGCCACTATTTTCCGCTTATGTCCACCACTGCCACGCTCCGCCCCAAGTCCCGCAAGAAGTCGCTGATGCCTCAGGAAGAGGCCCACATCCTCTACAAAGACCCGGCCCGCCAGGCCCGGATGGCCGGCCTGCGCTACGCCACCGACCAGGGCTCGGGCCTGTCGCGCAAAACCACCAGGGCCGGAAATTTTACCTACCACGACGCCAAAGGCCAGAAAATAACCGACGCCAAAATCCTGGACCGCATTGCCGGCTTCGTGATTCCGCCGGCCTGGACGGAAGTATGGATTTCGCCCTCAGCCACCACTCACCTGCAGGTAACCGGCTACGACAGTCTGAGCCGCAAGCAGTACCGCTACCACCCGGCCTGGGACGAGATGCGCAGCCTGACCAAGTTTTCGCGGCTGCGCACGTTTGGCGAAAAGCTGGAGCCCCTGCGCGCACAGCTGAAAAAAGACCTGGCCCGCCCGGTGCTCGACCACGAGAAAGTGGTGGCGCTGGTGATTACGCTCATGGACCAGTCGTTTATTCGGGTCGGCAACAAGGAATACGCGAAGAATAAGGGGGGCAAGAAGGCCAGTTACGGCCTCACGACCCTGCACGATGACCACGTGAACGTGCACGGGGGCGATGTGAACTTCACCTTTATCGGCAAGAAGGGCGTGCCGCACGACGTGACCGTGCACGATGCCCGCCTGGCCCGGCTGGTGCGCAAGTGCAAGGAGATTCCCGGGCAGCACCTGTTTCAGTATTACTCCAAAGACGGGCAGCGTCACGCCCTCGAATCGGGCGACGTGAACGAGTACCTGCACCGGCACACCGGTTTGGGGCTGTCGGCCAAGGACTTCCGCACCTGGGGTGGCACCGTGAAAATGGCCGGCTGCCTGGAAGCCGTGCTGCGCGACGAGCCCGACCTGGCACCGGAAAAAGCCATTAAGCAAGCCGTAAAAGAAGTGGCCACCAACCTGGGCAACACACCCACGGTTTGCTCCAAATACTACATTCACCCGCAGGTGGTAACCCTGTTCAAGTCGGGCGAGCTGGTGGATTATCTGCGCCGCCACGATGCCGAAACCACGCCCGACGACCTGCTCTCGCCCGTGGAGCGGTTGGTGCTGAAGATGTTGGAAAACGCCGGGTAGCCGAGGTGCTCGCTAGGCTTATTCCTCGGCCGGCTTGTCGTAGGCTTGCCCGGCGGGGGCACTGCCCTGCGAAAACCGGATGCCGGGAAGCGAAGTCACCGATGCTCCGGAGGGCCCTTGGGTCAGCGTATCGGAGCCGGGGCCGCCGTAGATGCGCAGGCGCGGGCGGGCCGCCTGCTGGCTGAGGGCTTGCGACCGTACAAATGTGTCATCGCCGCCCAGTCCTTCCAGCACAATCTCCCGGGTTTCACTGCTAAAAAAAGTGCGGCGAAACAGGGGCAGAGCCGTCTCGGAGCCGCTCGGATACACCGTCACCTGCATCGAATCGGGGTATTGCCGGATAACGAAGGTCTCGGCCTGGGCGGTGCCGCCCACCAGGGGGCGGCGGGCCAGGTCCAGGTAGAGCGCATCGGCCAGGGCCGGCAGGGCCGCCCGCCGGGCCTGCAAAGCGGCGATGGTGCGCGGGCCTTCAATGGCAAACACGGCGGGCGGCAGCCGACGCACGGCCCGGTTCAGCAAGGTATCGGGCAGCTGCTGCTGCAAGGCCAGCGCCGTGGCGCGAAACTGGGCCCGGCTGAGGCCGTTCAGGGCCCGGCGGTCCAGGTATTCGCCGTTGGAGAGCAGCGCCACCGGGTTTTTGTAGCGCGGCCCAAACGTGACCCAGTGCCGGATGGCCACATGCCCAATCAGCCAGCCCAGCACGCCATCGTCGAGGCGGTAGAACACCATGTCGCGGTCTTTGGGCAGCGGCAGCAGCGGGGCGAAGCCCCCGGTCATCGGGGCTCCCAGGGCCCAGCTCCACTGGCCGGCGTGCCGGTCCCAGTCGCCCAGCCAGCCATCGAGCAGGCGGGCGCGGAGCAGGGCAGCCTGGTCGATGCGCTGGTCGGGGCTGGCAAACACGGCCGCGAAAGCTTTTTCGCTACTGAGTACGGCGGCGGGAGCTGGTTTGTCGGGCATCGTGGCTGCTTTCTCTTCCAGATAAGCCAGCTGCCCCCGGAAATGGTGCAACGAGTCGGTTTGGAAAGCCGGGTCGTCGGGGCGCACATAGTACAGGCGCGGCTCGGAGCGGGGCACGCCCAGGGCCGTGGCCAGGGGCGGCACCACCAGCGCCGCGTAGGGGTTGGTCGACGACACGTTATCCCGCAGCACATTCACCAGAAACGTGCCCCGTACCAGCTCCGGCGTGGCCCGAATCGGGTCTTTATCCACGGTGCGAAGGACGTAGGCACTGCCATTGGCGGCCGTCAGGCTCAGGCTGGTGCTGTTGAAGCCGCCGCCTACTTTGCCGGGTTGCAGGCCGCCCGGCCGGGCGGTGGCCAGGTTGAGCACCGGTGCGGCCACCGGCGCGGCCCAGCTGGGGCGGTGGTGCTGGCCCACGAGGGCATTATAGAGCTGGCCGTGGCGAGCATACTGGCGGCCGGCCGTCGCGCCGCGCACGCTGTCGGCGGTGGCCGGGAGCGGAAGCGTGGCATCGGGGCGGGCATCGGGCTGAAAAAATTGCCTGCGAACGCAGCCAGTGCTGACCAGCCCGGCCAGCAAGGCCACTATCGGAAAATAAGGTCGCAATTGGAGTGAAATCAAGAACTGGCGGATAATCAGGCGTGGGCTTTGAACAGCAAACCAGCGGTAATGGCTGCAATAGAGTGGTTTCCCATTTGATGTATCAAGTTAAAAGTTAAAAGTTGAGAGTTAAAAGTTAAAATTCAGGCAGCTTGTGTTTTAACTTTTAACTCTCAACTTTTAACTTCTTTCAAAAAGGTACACGGACTTGGAAACTGCAATAACGGGCTCAGCTGAGAAACCCGATTTTTCCATTTGGCCCGTCTGGAGTGGCAGGCCGAATGGTCGAGTACCCCGAATTTCCAATTCGGCCCGTCTGGGTTGGCAGAACGACTGTTTCGGGACGTGCGCCCGGGCCGAATTGGAAATTCGGGGTACTCGGCCTTGTAAATCCAACAGCTGCTTACAGCGATTTTCAGGTTAGTGTACACTTTTGCAGAAAGTTAAAAGTTGAGAGTTAAAAGTTAAAAATCAGATACAATGAGTTTTAACTTTTAACTCTCAACTTTTAACTCAGTACACAAAAAGCGAAACTGCTCAGTCATCGTTGAGACGGTCGTAGGCCAGGCGCTCTTTGCGGGGCAGGTGCGGGCGCCGGGCCCCGGCGGCGGTCATGTCGGAGGCTTCGTCGTAGAGTTTCAGGCGGACGCTGCTGCCGTGCAGATGGAGCTGGTCGCGGCCGGTGCCGCCGTACAGCAGCAGGGGCAAGGGGCTGCCCCGGCCCGTGGTGGTCACCTCAAAAATGTCGTTCCCCCCGAGGCCGTCCAGGCTGAGCTCCCGGGTTTCGGCGGAGAAATAGGTGCGGCGAAAGCGCAGGGAATCACCAGCCCGCTGCTGGCCCAACGTTGCCGAAAACACCCGTACCGTCGTCGAATCGGGGTAGCGGTGCACCTCAAACCGCTCGGCCTGGGCCGTGCCGCCCAGCGTGGGCTCGCGGGCCAGGCTGAGGTAAAAGGCCTCGGCGGCCTGGGGCAGGGCCTGGCGGCGGGCCTTGAGGGCAGTACCGATTCGCTCGCCTTCGAGGGCAAATACGGCGGGTGGCAGCCGGCGCATGGCCCGCTCAATGAGCGTATCGGGCAGGCGGCGCTGCAAGTCCAGGGCCATGCGCCGAAAATCGGCGCGGGTGAGCTGCGAAAGCCCGCGCTGGTCGATAAACCGGGCCTGATACACCAGGCCCGCCACGTTGTCGTATTCAGGCTTAAACGTCTGGAATTGCGGGGCGATGAACCGCCGTGAGGCCAGCCAGGGAATCAGGCCGTCGTCGAACCGGAAATACACCTGGTCGCGGTCTTTGGGAATGGCCCGGTAGCGCACCCGGCCGCCCGGCTCCGCGAAGGCGGCCCATTGCCACTGGCCCTCGTGCCGGTCCCAGTCGCCGAGCCATACATCGAGCAGCCGCGCCCGCAAAAACGCGGTCTGGTCGATGAAATTTGCCGGATGCGTGTATACGCGGGCCAGCATCGCCTCGCCCCCCACCAGGCCGGTGGCCCCGGCCAGGTCCGGCGTCAGCGAGGCGAGGGCGTTATATTTTTCTTCGAGCAGCGCCAGCTTGCCCCGAAACCGCTCCGACATGGCACCCAGGCCCTGTTCATCGGGCCGCACATACACCAGCCGCGGGCGGGAGTGGGGCACGCCCGCCGCCGCCGCCAGCGGCGGTACCGTGAGCGCGCCGTAGGGGTTGGCGGCCGAGGTGGCATCGCGCACCACATTCAATAAAAATGTTTTGCGCAGCCACACCGGCAGGGTTCTGCTGGGTTCTTTATCGAGGGCTCGCAGGGCATATTCGCGGCCCTGGGTTCCGCTTAGGGTCATGCTGATGCTTTGGTAGCCGCCCCCGCTTTTGCTGGGTAGCAGGCCGCCGGGGGCGGCTGTGCTCAATCGCAACACCGGGGCCGGCACCGCTGCCGCCCAGGTACTGCGGTAATGCCGACCCAGAAACCAGCAATAGAAGCCGGAATGACGGTTGTAATGGCGGCCCGCCGTGGCCCGAACGGAATTGGCGGCCAGGGGCAGGGGAGCCGTGCTGCCCGGCCCCACCCGGGCATCGGACTGAAAGTAATTTTTTCGGGCGCACGACGCCGCGGCTAAGCTCAGGGCCACAACACCCAGCCGGTACGCAGTCAATCGAAAGGGAAAAAGAGGCATCCGGGGAAAATCGGGGCGGCGAGAATGTGCCTTTAACGCAGAAACCACGCAAAGGTGGGCCGCGCTGGCCGCGGCGCACAACCATGCCCGCCTCATTGGCAGTATACGGGGCCAGCTACTCTGGTCAGTTGGCTGCGCCACAGTTGCTCTCGCCGGAACCACCTGCCGCTCATGTCCAAAATTATTTCCCTGGCTGCGGCCTTTTTTATCCGGCGCGGGTGGGGCGTTGCGTTGCTGGCCGTGGCGTGCTCGGGGCCCAAAACAACCGCCCAACCCGCGCCGCAGTGGGCCGCCGACTCGGCCACGGTGCGCCTGGCTGCCGGGCCGCAGTACGCCCGTGGCGCGGTGTGGCAGTTTTTCTGGGGCAGGCACTACCGCGCCTTGTGGGCTACGCCGGTCACGGTGCCGGTGCTGCGGCTGGCCACGGCCGTGCCCGGTGGCCTGCTGCCCGTGCAGGCCGGCGGCAGCTACCAGAGCCGTACGCTGCGCCTGCGCGCGCCCGGCGGCGGCGAGTTGGTGCTGCGCTCAGTGGATAAGGATGCGAGCGCGGCCCTGCCGGCCGGCTGGAAACGGCAGCTGCTGGGCGGCCTGATGAAAGACCAGACCAGTGTATCGCAGCCGTTTGGCGCGTACCCGGCAGCGGCGTTGGCCGGGGCCGCCGGCGTATACCACGCCAACCCGCGCCTGGTATACGTGCCGGATGACCCCGGCCTGGGCAGGTTTCGGGCGGGCTATGCCAACGCGCTTTACCTGCTCGAAGAGCGGCCCGATGGCAACCAGACGGGCCTGCCAGGCTTTGGGCACTCGGCTAAGGTGGTGAGTACGGCCCACATGCTGGCTGCCGTGCATCAGCGGCCCACGGCCCGGGTAGAGGCCCGGGCCTACCTGCGGGCCCGCCTGCTGGATATGTGGCTCGGCGACTGGAGCCGTCGTGAGGACCAGTGGCGCTGGGCCAGCTTCGCGCAAGCCGGGAGCGTGCGCTACCGGCCCATTCCGCGCGACCGCGACCAGGCCTTTTTCCTGTTCGATGACGGGGTGATGACCCGTCTGGTTTCCTGGTTCGTGCCCAAATACCAGAGTTTTCACGCCACCATCCGGCCGGGGAGCGTGGCTGGCCTCACGGCCACCGCCCGCGTGCTCGACCGCACGCTACTGGCCGACCTTAGTGCCGAAGATTTTCAGGACGAAGCCGATTCGCTCCAGCGGCGGCTGACCGATGCCCGCATAACGCAGGCCCTGGCGGCGGGCCCGGCGGAAACCCGAGCGGCCATCACAAGCTATTTTGGGCCGCTGCTGCGGGCCCGGCGGGCGCAGCTGCCCGCCGTGGCGCGCCGGTACTACGAGGTGCTGGCCGATGAAGCCTGGGTGGTGGGCACCGACGGCAGCGAGCGGTTCATCATCAGCGGCGCGGGGGAGGGGCGGCTGCGGGTGCGCCTGCTGGCCCGCCGGTCCGGCCAGCCCGATAGCCTGCTTTCGGAGCGGATTTTTGACCGTAAATACACCCATCAACTCAATCTGTACGGCCTGGCGGGCGATGATACCTTCGAGATTATTCCGCCCCTGAGCCAGCAGTTTCCGGTGGGGATGTACGGTGGCCTTGGGCACGACGAGGTGCGGCGCCCGGCCTCGGCCACTTCCGCCGGCATCAAAGGCTTTACCTGGTTCAGCAGTCCTGGCCGCGAAATAGTCCCCGCCAAAGGCATTACCCAGCAGCCCGACCCGCACCCAGCGCTCAACACGGATAGCAAAGCCTGGCTGAAGCGCTATAATCTCAACGACTAGCGGGGCCCGGTAGCAGGCCCGCCAGCGGGTCGCGCCCGTCGAGGGTGCCGGCGCTGCCCAGCACCCGAAACCGCGCGAAAAGCTCCTCGCTGTACCATTTCTCGCGGTGCGTGAGCTGGATTACTTCGCGGTGGCGGGCATCGCGGTACGCGAACTGCTGCATGGCCTGCGCCGATTCCCAAACGCTGAACGTGGCCTGGCGCACCACCGGCAGCTCCCCCAGCCCAATGGCGGCCCGCACGCCCCCGGCGGTGGCCAGGGCGGCGCTGGTGGGCTCCACAAACTGCCAGAAGCGCCTGGTTTTGCGCCAGCTGATGCTGGCGCGGGTCAGCACGGCCATGGGGGCATTATCGGTGGGCGGCAGGGCTGCGGGGTAGTCAAAGGGCGTTTGCCCATCCCACAGGCCCTGCGATTTTAGGGGGGCTAGCTCCAGCGTCCAGTGTTCGGCGCTGCGGGTTTGGTAGGTCTGCCACAGCTGGTGCCGCGCAAAAAACGCGGTGGCCGCCGCCACGTCTTCCCACACGGCCATGAAGCCGTAGCGGTCCAGATTGGGCCACAGGCCGAAGCCGTTGTGGGCGCCGCTGCCCAGCAGCTTGAAAAACCGCAGCCCCGGCACCCGGCGCAGCACTGGCGGCGAAGTGCCCATCTGGGCCAGGCCCCAGCGCCGGTGCCCGGGCTTCAGGGTGAAAATGGTGATGGTGGTGTGGGGCATTAACAGGGAAAGTAGGCTGCGACGTGAGCAGGCCGCGGGTTTCAAGCAACAAAAAACGGCCGGAATTGCTTCCGGCCGTTTCTATTCAATCCTTTTTTAGCCTATTAAGGCTTAACGATGGAATGCTCATCGGGGCCGGCCTTGTAGGTTTCGCCGGTGAGCACGGCCTTGGCGTAGGTGTAGGCCCGCAGCAGGGTAGCGTTGGGCGAATCCCAGAACTCGCCGACCTCAATGGTTACTTTGAGCAGGGCAATATTGGGGTCGTCCTGGCCCTTGGGGAACCAGCCGCGCAGGCTCTCGCTCCACAGCTCTTTGATTTTGGCGCGGTCTGTCACCACCTTGGCTGTGCCGGTAATGGCCACGTAGAGGTTATCCTCGGGCTTGGAATAGCCCAGGTTGATGTGCTGGTCCTGCTGCACTTCGTCGATTTTCTTGGAATCCTCCTCCGTGAAAAACCACAGGGTGCCGTCGGGCTCGGGCTCGTGGGTATACATGGGGCGCGAGTGCAGCGAGCCATCGGGTTCGGCGGTGGTCATCATCGCAATGCGAATGTCTTTGATTTTGTCCACGAGCTTGGAGATATCGTGGCTAACGGCGATTTGTTCGGCCATGGGGAAGAGTGGTTTCTGAAGATGAAAGTTCAGGTTTGGTTTACGGCCGGGTCCGGTGAAGGTTGGGGCATCCGCCCGCCCGGGCTTTGAGCTATACCTTGCGTGGGTGAATTTTCTGGCCCATTTGCTGCTCTCCGGCCCGCCCACCGCTGCCGCGTATTCCGACGTTCTGCTCGGCAACTTTATCGCCGACTCGGTGCCCGGCCGGCAGCTCGAAAACTACGCCCCGGCCGTGCAGACCGGCATTCGCCTGCACCGCACTATCGACGCCTACACCGACCAGCACCCCATCATCCGGCGCGGCACCCTGCGCCTGCGCACAGCCGGCTACGGCAAATACGCTGGCGTGATTTCGGACATGTTTCTCGACCATTTTCTGGCCCGCAACTTCTCCGAATTCTCCCCCGAAAACCTGCTGGCCTTTACCCAGCGGGTATATGCCCTGCTCACGGCCCGGCAGGCCGAGATGCCGCCCCGCGTGCAGCACTTTCTCCCTCATCTCACGCAGCACAACTGGCTGCTGGGCTACGCCGAAACCGAAGGCATCGGCCGCGCCCTTGGGGGCCTGAGCCGCCGCGCTACCCCCGGCTCGGGCATGGAAACGGCCGGGAGGGAGCTGGAGCTGAATTATGGGGAGTATGAGGCAGATTTTCGGGTGTTTTTTCCGCAGCTTGAGCAGTTGGTAGCGCAGGAACTGGGGTAAGCTGAAACAGAAAAGAACGTCATGCTGAGCGCAGCCGAAGCATCTCTACCGCGCAACTAATCCTGAGGAATGAATTACTGCTGTGGTAGAGATGCTTCGGCTACGCTCAGCATGACGTTCTGCCTTTTTTCAGATGTCAACCCCAGCCTTTAGTGCTGGTGGCCGCCTTCGCCGTGGGCGTGGCCGTGGGCCAGCTCTTCGGCGGTGGCTTCGCGCACCTCCTGCACCTTGCCGGTGAAGTGCATCACCATGCCGGCCAGGGGGTGGTTGAAATCCATCTGTACGGCCGTGTCGCCGATGCTTATCACCTTGGCCTGCATGTGGTTGCCTTCGTTGTCGGCCATGGGCAGGAAGTTGCCCGGCTGAAGCATTTCTTCATCCAGCTTGCCGTCGATGAGAAAAACCTCTTTCGGGATTTCTACCAAGGCCTGGTCGTCGTATTCGCCGTAGGCCTGCTCGGGGGTGAGGCTGAACTGGAAGTCATCGCCGGCGCTTTTGCCGTCGAGCTGGACTTCAAATTCCTCGGGCAGGCCGCTGTGGCCAAACAGGAAGACCATGGGCGAGTCGGCTTCGGCCGATTCGACCAGCACTTTTTCCTGATTTTCGTCGGTCACGCTGAGGTCGTAGGTGATGGTGACGACTTTTTTATCGCTGATTGCAGCCATGTTGGGGTAGGTGAGGTTTGGTGAGAGATACGAAGTACGGAATTTGTCGGAAAACCGGCCCGCTCAATCCTGCAGCTCCCAAGCCGTGCGGTAGCCGCCAATGCTCTCCACGTACTCAATCAGGGCCTTGAAAAACGGGTGCGCGCCGAGCGTGGAAGAGTCGCCGACGAGTAGGAGCTTCTTCCGCGCCCGGGTCATGCCCACGTTCATGCGGCGGATATCGCTCAGGAAGCCGATTTCGCCGTGGGTGTTGCTGCGGGTGAGGGTGATGGCGATAATGTCGCGCTCCTGGCCCTGAAACGAATCCACGGTGCCCACGCTGAGCTGGCGGTGCTGCATGAAGCCGCTGAGCTCGTCGTTTTCCTCAATGGCATCCTTCAGATAGTTGATTTGGGCGCGATAGGGGGCAATTACGCCAATGCTGAGCGGGTCGTCCTCGTGGTCGGCGGGGTCGTAGGGTTCGAGGAGCTGGGCAAGGCGCTTGAGGAGCAAATCCGCTTCTTCGGGGTTGGCGGTGGAGCGGCTTTCGGGAATGGTGATTTCCAGGAAGCCGAAGCCGGCGGTGTCCAGAAACTCCACAGGCAGGTCGGGGGCGAAGCGCAGGTCGTAGGCGTCGAGGCCGGCGTGGGCCACGGTGTCGTAGGCCGTCAGCTGGCCGTCGTAGAACTGGTCGGAGCTGAACTGCATGATTTGCTCGTGCATGCGGTACTGCACGGTGAGCATGCGGGCCGTGGCGGGCTGGCGATTGATGGCTTTCTCGAACAGCGTTTCGCGCAGGGCCCCGGCTTTGTCGCTCTTCACGGTGGGCGGCAGCTGGTGGTGGTCGCCGGCCAGCACCACGCGCTTGGCCTTCGAAATCGGAATCCAGCAGCCGGGCTCCAGGGCCTGGGCGGCCTCGTCGATAAACACCGTTTCGTAGGTCAGGTGGCGGATATTGCGGTTGCTGGCCCCCACCAGCGTGCACGTTATCACCTGCACCGATTCGAGCAAGTCTTCCGTGATGTAGCGCTCCAAATCATCGGCCTGCTGGAATAGCATCCGCGCTTCCTCCTTCAGCATTTTGCGCTGCTGCTGCTCCTCATAGCCAAAGTTGCGCACATGTTTGCTGGCCGTTTCGCGGTACTGGTCGGCCGTCTGGCGCATCGAGCGCATCTCGTTGTAGCTCTTGTGGCCCATTACCTGGGCATCGAGGGTGTGCTCCAGCAGCAGGTCGGAAACGCGGCTGGGGTTGCCCATCCGAATGACATTCACGCCGCGCTCGGCCAGCTTTTCGGTGAGCAAATCGACGGCCGTGTTGCTGGGCGCGCACACCAGCACGCGCCGCTCGCGCCGGATAGTTTCCAGAATTGCCTGCACCAGGGTGGTGGTTTTGCCCGTGCCGGGCGGGCCGTGGATGATGGCCACATCCTGGGCCGCCAGCACGTGGCGCACGGCCGCTTGCTGCGACTCGTTGAGCGGGCTGGGATAAAAAATGTCAGAAGCCTTTTCCTCGCGGAAACGGGCTTCTTTGGCCCCCAGAATCACGTCGCGCAGCTCGGCCAGGCGGTCGCCGTAGGCCCCCATCACCTTGCCCAGGGCGTAATCCATCTCGCGGTAGCTCACTTCGTCGAAGGTGAGGTCGATACCCATCTTATTGCCCTCCGTTACCCAGTCGGGCAGGTCTTCCTTGGTGGTTGCCAGCAGCAGCTTGTTGCGCCGCACGCTGGTGATGACGCCGTTGAGCGTGGGCCGGTCGGTGGCCGAGCGGCCGGGCACGTTGCCAAACAGGGCCGCGTTCTTACCCACCTGAAACAGGTGCAGGCCCTGCTGCCCGGCGGGCCGCTCCAGCTCCAGCACCACCTTGCCGCCGAAGCCAATGTCTTCCTTGGTAATAGTTACGGGGTACCAGGTGAGGCCGCGCTGCTGCCGCTCCTGAATACTGGCCTTGGCGTTTTTGAGCTTGAATTGCACCAGGTCCTCCTGCTGCTCCAGCTTCATCAGAGACTGGACGTGGCGCAGCTCTTTTTCGAGGGCGTAGGGGTCGGTGGGGGTGAAGGTGAGGTCAGACAAAAGAAAGCGGGTTGGGTTCGTTGAAGTAGTAACAACGAAAAACGAAAATGATAGGTAACACTCACGCAAAAAAGTCGTCCGGGTCGGCCTGGCTCAGGTATTTCTGGAGTAAGGGCAGGGTGCCGAAAAAGGGCAGCACGGTGGCCAGAAACTGGTCGGCTATGTCCGGGCTGCTGGCGTAGACGACAAAAGTCTGGCCGCCCTCGCCAAACTCCAGCTCGTCGAGCAGCGCGGGCTGGTGCTCTTCGATGATGGTTTCGATGTGCTCGACCCAGGAGTCGGCGGTGCCGCCGAAGCCGTAGTCCTGAAACAGCACGTAATACTCTTCCAGCCCGCCCACATCGGCGAAGATGACCAGCTGGTACTCGGGCGAAATGGGCGGCGGGGCGGGGGATAGTTGGAAGGGAAACGTTACGGACATGCGGCGAAGGTACGGCCGAGTGTAGCGCGGACTTTGCGAGTCCGCGCGGGAACCGGGCCACGCCCCGGACTCGCAAAGTTCGCGCTAGCGGCTCCAGGTGCGCACGTAGCGCTGCTGCGGGTCGTAGCGCCGGGCCTGCTGGGGCACGTCGAAGGCGGTGTCGCGCACGTCGGTGCCGGTGCCGGCGATGTATTTCCAGTTGCCCCAGTTCGAGGCCGCGTCGTGGTCGATGAGCTGGTGCTCGAACCAGGCCGCGCCCCAGCGCCAGTCCTGGTGCAGGTCGTGGATGAGGTAGCTCGCCACGTTCTGCCGGCCCCGGTTGCTCATGAAGCCGGTGGCGGCCAGCTCGCGCATATTGGAATCGACAAAGGCGTTGCCGGTGCGTCCGGCGGCCCAATTATCAAACACCGCCTGGTCGGGCCGGGCGGGTTTGGGGAGCTGCTCGCGCAGGCCGCGCCAGCGGAAGAAATCCGGCCCGGTGCGGTGGGCCAGCAGGCGGAAATAATCGCGCCACAACAGCTCCAGCCGCAGCTGCATGGCCCCCTTGCTGCGCGCGCCGTGGGTGGCATCATAGGCATCGATGGCCGCCCAAATCTGCCGGGCCGAGAGGCTGCCATTAGCCAGCCAGGGCGAAAACTTGGTGCTGAAGGCCTCGCCCAACAGCTCATTGCGGGTGTCGTCGTAGCGGCCGATGAGGTGGCGCTCCACGGCGTAGTCGTGCAGGCGGGCCAGGCCGGCGGTTTCGCCCCCGCCCAGCGCGGGTAGAGCCGTGCGGCGGTCAGGCACCGCGCCAGCCACCGCCGGCAGCCCCAGCGCGGATGCCAGCTCATCGGCGGTGGGCAGGGGCGCTGGTGCAAACCCGGCGGGCAGCGGCGGCAGCTGGCGCGGCGCGGGCAGCGGCGGCCGCACACTCACTTTCGCGGCCACATCAAACCGAAACTTGCTGAAGGACAGCGGCAGCCGGTCAATGGGAATGGGCAGGTCATCGGGGTGCAGTAGGGTCAGGGTTTCGAAGCGGCGAAGGGGTACCTGCGGGCCCAGGGCGGCGGTAAGGGCATCCTCGGCTTCTTCTTCCTCGGTGGTGTGCTCGGTGCTGGCGAACACGGCCTGCGCGCCCAGCTGCCGGGCCAGGGCGGGCAGCACTTCCTCGGGCGGGCCCACCGCGAAGTGAATGCCTGAGCCCAGCGCGGCGTAGTGCTGCTGCAAATCAGCCAGGGTTTCGAGCAGGAAAGCCAGGCGGTGCGGGCCGGTGCGGGGCAGGCCCAGGTAGGCATCGGGGCCCAGCGTCACGGGGTCGAAGCAATACACGGGCAGCAGGGCGGTGGTGCCGGCCGGCAGCGCGGCCAGGGCTTCGTTGTCGTGCAGGCGCAGGTCGTTGCGCAGCCAGTAGAGAACGGTCATATCAGGGGTTTTCAGCGAGCATGGGAGCCTTGAGAAATTTCTAAATTGAAGAACCCAGTTAAAAGTTGAGAGTTAAAAGTTAAAACGCAGTTGTATTGGTTTTTAACTTTTAACTCTCAACTTTTAACTGGTCGAAATAGCCCGTAAATCACCGTAGCACGCGGCGCGGCCATGTTTTCGGCCGGGCGGCCAAAAAAGCCCGGGCTACCTGCGCTTGCGGCGGGCCACCAGCAGCCCCACGCTGAGCACGGCCAAGCCCGCAATCAAGGCATCGCGCACGAAATGGCCCTGTTTGGCCTCGGCCACTTCGGCTTCGAGGTCGCGCATTTTGGTGAGCTGCTGCTTTTCGCGCTGGCGCAGGTTCTCGGCTTCGTTTTGCAGCTCGGACAGGCGCTGGGCGGTGAGGTTGCGGTCGTCGCGGCCGGTGTTTTCGAGGGAGGTCGTGGTGGCGGCCAGGCGCACGGAGGTGGTTTGGGCGGCCTGCGTGGTTTGGTTGAGCACGTCCACTATTTGCTGGTCTTTGTCGACGATGCCCTGCAGGGCATCAACCACTTCCTGCAGGTCTTTTTTGGAGGGCTTGTTGCCGAACAGGCTGTGGCGCTGGGCGCTGGCCTCGGCGTAGCGGCCGGTGAGGGTGGCCCGCTCGCGTAGCAGACCCGGCAAGGGGCTGTCGGGCGACACGGAAGCGGCCTGGCCGGCGGCGGTGAGTGTGGCCAGGCTCAAGAGCACGGCCAAGGTGAAGGATTTGGGGAAAGTGTGGGAGGCGAGCAAACGAGTCATCAGAAAAGTTTAACGGAGAAAAGGGCCGGGCCTGAACGGCGCGGTCCACTGCATGTATCGCAAAACGGACCAGTCCGGTTCAAAACGAGTAACGAACCCCGGCGGCCCGGCGGTACCTTTAACATCCCAATCTGCCAATTCGCTCATGCCAACCCGCTACTATCCGCGCCTCGCCGCCATCGCGGCCGACCTGGCCGCCGCGCCCGCCGACCAGCTCCCCAAGCTGCGCAAGCTGCTGGAAACCGTGCTGCGCGATGATTGCAAGCAGCGGGAAGTACCGTTTCTGGACCTCAACCAGGCCATCGGGCAGGTGGCTTATGCCCACGAGCTGCCGGCCGCCCTGCGCCACCAGCTGCAAGCCCTGCGCCTGGCGGCCAACCTGGTGGTGCACGAAAGCTACGCCGGCTCGCCGGCTGAAGTAGGCAGCGGTTTCGCGGCCGTGGCCGCCCTGTTGCTGCACCTCACCGGCACGGCCTACGCCGGCCTGCCGCTGCCCCAAGCATCAGTTGCGGCAGCCACGCCAGAAGCTTCCGGGGCTTCCGCAAGCAGCGCGGCCACCGTAAAATCCTTCGCCCCCGACGTGGCCGCCTCCAACACGGCCTGGCGGGTGAATGTGCTGCACGCCGACCTGGCCACCGGCACGCTGACCGTGGAAGTGGCCACGCCCGCCAACGGCCGGCCCGCCGGCCCGTTCCGCCTCGTGCTGCCGGCCGCCTACGAAAACGTGCTGCCGCTGGCCGCCGCGCTGCACCCCACACTGCACCTCATCGGGCCGGTGGCCCTGGCTGATGGCAGCGTGCGGGCCCGCCGCGTGGTGCTCGAACCCGACTACCTGGTGAGCGTGACGACCATTGCCGAGTGCGCCCAAAAGGACGGCACCATCCCCGAATGGGCGCTGCTGAATGCGTTTTTGCCCGATGAAACCTCCCGCCCGCTGGTGGTCGGCAACCTGGTGAACCTGCTGCTGGATGAGGAAGTGAGCCACGCCGGGAGGCAGGAGGAGCTGAAAGCGAAGCAGGAAGCCGCCGCCCGGCAGCAGCAGCTGAAGCGCCTGGCAAAGCTGGCCGGCTCGGGTTCCCGCGTAATTGATGGCCTGATAACCGCCTCGGAAGGGGTTATAACCCCTTCGGAAGGAGTAAAAACTCCTTTTGATGGTGTAGAATCCCCTTCTGAGGGAGTAAAATCTCCTTCCGAGGGAGTAAAAACCCCTTCGGAAGCCTTACCAGGTGCTCCTGAAGAAGCTGTAGCGACTGGCGGGCCTGGGGTTGCTGCTTTGGCAGTGCCCGAAGCGCCCTTTTTTGAGCTAAGCACTGACACCGGGCAACCAACCGCGAAAGACTTCGACCTGGAGCAGTTTTTCCGGGGCCGCCTGTTCCGCTCGGCCCCGCTCTCGCTCAGCACGCTGCCCGAGTTCCAGACCCGCACCGGCGTGCCCGAGCTGCTGAACGACCTGCGCCGTCACCACCGCACGCTGCGCGAAACCCGGGGCCTGGGCTTCGTGGCTCAGAGCCGCACCGGCTACCAGCAGGAACCCCTGCGCCTGGCCGATTGCTTCCTCGAACCGACCTTTCTCTCGGCTACCTACGGCTTGCAGGGGCGGCTCGATTTGCTGCACGAAAGCGCCACCGGCTACGATTTGGTCGAGCTGAAAAGCTCGACCAAAGTACCCCACGCCGAGCCCTGGACCAACCACGCCGCCCAGGCTCAGCTCTACCGCCTGCTGCTCGAATCGGTGTTCGGGGCCGATGGCGAGACGGCCGGCCGGGGCCGCACCAGCATCTTGTACTCGAACGCGGCCAGTGGGCAGCCCGCCGTGCGCCGCGTCGACCAGGACCAGGACTTTATCGACCGCCTCATCTCGGCCCGCAATCAGCTGGTGGGCACCGAGCTGCAGCTGGCCCGCGCCACCGGCCCGCGCCAAACGGCCGCGCTGCTGGCCCCCGTGCTGCACCCCAACCTGATGGCGCTGCCGCCCTTCGGCAAAGCCAAAGCCGAAAAAGTGGCCAACGCCTGGGCCGCCGCCGACCCCGTGGAGCGCGCCTACTGCCTGGAGCTGGCCCGTTTCGCCGCCCGCGAAATGCGCCTCACGCTGCTCGGCGACGAGGCCCGCCCCGGCGATGCCGGCGGGCAGGCCGGCCTCTGGCTGCTGCCCCAGGCCCGCAAGCACCAGAATTTTAGCCTGCTCGATGACCTCGAATTAATCGAAGACCATAGCAACGCCGACGACGATGCCCGCGACGGCCTCGGCCCGCACCTCATTTTTCAGCGGCGCGAGGGTGGGCGCGAAGTCAACTTTCGGGCCGGCGACACGCTCATTCTCTACCCACGCCGCCGCAACCCCCGCAAAACCGAAGCTGCGGAAGTGTCGGCAGCAGGAGCTCAAACCACGGCTCCAGGCACCGATACTGCTGCCGCCGAGCCGGTCGCAACTTCACTCAGTCACTCACCCACTCAGTCACTCAGTGTACTAGATGCGCAGGTGGTGAAGGTCGTCCTCGCCGAGGACCTGGGGGCCGATGGCCGCGTGGTGCTCAGCGTGCGCAACCGCCGCATGGCCCCGCGCTACCTGCACGGCCACTCGCACTGGGCCCTGGAGCCCGATACCTACGACACGTTCCGCCGCGAGTGGGCCGGGCTGTCGGCCTTTCTGAGCTTGGCGGCCGACCGCCGCAAGCGCCTGCTGGCCCGCACCGGCCCGCGCCAGCCCGAAGGCTGGACTACGGAAACCGCCCCCGCCACCACCGCCCCGGAGGTAGTGGCCCGCGCCCTGGCCGCGCCCGATTGGTTCGTGCTCTGCGGGCCGCCCGGCACTGGCAAGACCCGCGCCGTGCTGCGCGAGCTGGCCGTGCAGCTATATAAGGAGGATAAGCAGGTGCTGCTGGCCGCCTACACCAACCGCGCCGTCGACGAAATCTGCGAGCAGCTGGTGCAGGCCGGACTGCCGTTTATCCGGGTGGGCTCGCGGCTGGGTACCGCGCCGGTGTACCGGCCGTATCTGCTCGATAATATGCTGCGCGACTGCAATACCCGCCAGATGGTGCGCGGCCGGCTCACGACCTGCCCGTTCTACGTGGGCACGGTGGCCAGCCTGCTGGGCAAGCCCGAGCTGTTCATGCTGAAGCAGTTCGACCTGGCCGTGGTGGACGAGGCCAGCCAGGTGCTGGAGTCGCCCATGCTGGCCCTGCTGGCCAAGGTGCCCAAGTTCATCCTCATCGGCGACCACCGCCAGCTGCCCGCCGTGGTGGCCCAGGAGCCCGAAACCAGTGCCATCGCCCCGGAGTGCGCCGAGCTGCTGCGCGCCGAGCTGGGCCTCACCAACCTGCGCAACTCCTACTTCGAGCGCCTTTTCCGCCGGGCCGAGGCGCACTGGCCCCACGCCCACGGCACCCTCGCCGACCAGTACCGCATGCACGAGGAGCTGGCCGTGCTTGTTAATCAGGATTTCTACGACGGCCAATTGCGCTGCCCCATGCCCTGGCAGGCCGCCCCGCTCGACCGCGCCGCCTGGCCCGTTCCGACTAACGATTTTGCGGCCGCCCTGCAAAGCCAGCGGGTGATATTTATGCCCACCCGCCGCCAGCCCGAGGATTTATCCATGAAAGAATCGGCCCAGGAAGCCGAGCTGGCCGGGCAAGCCGCCGCCTACATAGCCCAGGGCTACGGCGCGGCATTCAACCCCGAAACCACGCTCGGCATCATCGCCAGCTACCGCAACCAGGCGGCGCGCATCCGCGCCCGGCTGGCCCAGCTGGCCATAGAGCTGCATTTGCCCGCGTTGGCCCAGGTCAGCGTCGATACCGTGGAGCGCTACCAGGGCAGTCAGCGCGAGGTCATTATCGTGAGCTTCTGCTGTCATCACGAGCATCAGCTCGAACTCATGGTATCGCCCGACGAAACCGGGCAGGTCGACCGCAAGCTGAACGTGGCCCTCACGCGGGCGCGGCAGCAGCTGGTGCTGCTCGGCAACGAGCAACTGCTGAGCCGCGCCCCGCACCACGCCGCGCTGCTGGCCCGGGTAGGGGTGGCGCTAGTGTAAAGGCTGAATACAAAAACGTCATGCTGAGCTTGCCGAAGCATCTCTACAGCGCAATTACCAGCACGGTAGAGATGCTTCGCTGCGCTCAGCATGACGTTCAATCTGGCTGTTCAGCCACAACCAGCGTGTACGCTACTTGATATTCACCAGCTCCACATCGAAGCGCAGCGACGCGTTGGGCGGGATGGACGAGCCCGCGCCGCGGGTGCCGTAGCCCAAGGTCGACGGGATGAGCAGCTGCGCCTTTTCGCCCTTGCGCATCAGCGCGATGCCTTCGTCCCAGCCCGCGATAACCTGTTTGCGGCCCAGCACGAAGCCGAAGGGCTTGTTGCCGCGCCGTGACGTCGCGTCGAACACCGAACCGTCCATGAGGGCGCCCGTGTAGAGCACGAAAACACTATCGCCCGTCCGGGGCTGGGGCTGGCTGGAATTGGCGAGCACCGGCACGTAATACAGGCCCGATGCTTTCCGCTCGGCGTTGGTAATTTTATTATCGGCGATGTATTTCTTGAGTTGCTCTTCGTCGCTCAGCTCATCCTTTTTGCAGGCGCTGGTGAGCAGGCCCGCCGCCGCGAGGCCGGCGAGGAGGAGGAAACGAGGCATTGACGCGGGAATCGAAATTTTCATGGGCGGGTTTTTTTGGTAAAAATAGGGAGTATCCGGTTGTTTGGGCGCGGAGCTGGCCGAGTAGCCTGCACCAGCTCCTATAGTTTGCGGCGGACCTGCTCCGGCTATACGTTCACCTGATGCCCGATTGGGCAGCGCAATGGAATGACAGCTGCCCCGCTCGGTTCCGCTTCCTCAACGGGAGCCCCATCCAGCGCTTGTATCCGGGCCTGATAGTCGGTCGGGAGCAGCGCATTTTTGGCCCACTGACTCGCGGGCCAATGCTTGGTGAGGCCATAGAAAGCCAGCGCGGGCTGGAGGAAGGCCCCGGATGGGAGCCGCAGCAGCTGGCGCACCACCGGCGGCACCACCCGGCCCTGAATGGCTCGTAGCAGCTGGTAGCGCGGCCCGCCCAAATGCTTGCGGTACTGGAGGTACAGGTCGGTAGTATAGGCGCTGGCGGCCAGGTTCTGGGCCAGGTGCTGCTCGCGGGCCAGCAGCCACGCCGGGTACGATGTTGGCAAATCCGGGATGCCCATGCGCCGGCCCACGCGGCAAAACACCGCCGTTATCTCCTCGCATTCTGTCATTGTCAATGGCCGTTCCAGCACTTCGAATGCCTTGATGGAATACGCGATGAGCATAAACAGCACGTCGCGGTAAGCCCAGTCGGGAATGGATTGGCCGCGCCGCGCTTCCACGGCCCCGTGGATGGCGGCAATGGTATCGATGGCCCGCTCGGCCCCGGCCTGGTTGGCAAACACGATGCGGCGGGCATAGTCTACCGTGGTAAACAGGCGGCCCAACGGGTCGGCCGGCAGGCGGCCGGTGAAGTAAAGCCAGTCCACCGCTTTGTTGAGGGCGAACTCCGCCGCCGCGCCGGCAAAGATGAACAGCACCGTATCGGAAGTGCCCCAGATGCGACGCACGATGGAAGTAGGGGCAACGAAGTCTGGCATGACCGTTTTGAAAAAACGTTGAAATACACAGCCAGTCAATAAATTCAGTTCAAACAGGTGTGTGGCAACTGGTATCAGCTAGGGCAACTGCGTGGCCTTGATGGGGCTGTCCGCTTGCACTGCCGCCACAGTTTTGGGCCGCTTGTAGAAATACAGAATCAGCAGCGGCAGCAGCGTGAGCTCGGCCACCACGCCGAAAAGCAGCGTCAGGCCGATGAGCAGGCCGACGTAGAACGTGCCGTCGAACTTGGAAAACAGCAGGGTTGAAAAGCCGCCAACGAGGATGAGCGAAGTGGTGATGACGGCTTTGCCCGCCAGCAAATACGTGCGCCGCACGGCTTTGAAAATATCGGGTTCCTTGTCCAGAATCAGCCGCAGCTTGCTGATGAAGTGAATGGTGTCATCAACGGCAATGCCGAAGGCGATGGTGAAAATGATGCTCGTGCTCACCTTCATGTTCACCCCGGCCAGGCCCATCACGCCGGCCACGATGATGATGGGCAGCAGGTTGGGAATGAGCACCACCAGCGTCATGCGAAACGATTTGAACAGCGCCAGCACGATGAGCATGACCATGGCCACGTCGATGGCCATGCCCTGAATCATGTTCAGGGTCAGGTTTTCGTTGTTTTTGTCGATGAGGTTGGATGAGCCGGTGAGGCGGGTGGTGAGTACGGTGCTGTCGATGCTGGTGCGCAGGTAGCGGCGAAGGTCGTCGTTGAGGGCATCGGCGCGGATGCTGCCCACGTCGGCCATGCGCCCGGTGAGGCGGCCGGCCGTGCCATCGGCCAGGGCCAGGGCGCTGAATTCAGGCTTTTTGCGGAACTGGCGGAGCTTGCCGCGCAGGCCGCGCATTTCCAGGGTGTCGGCGGGCAGGCGGTACTCGGCCAGGCCGCCGCCGTTCAGGGCCTTGCGCACCGATTTCACCAGCGTGACCGGCGAGGCGGCGAAGCGTAGGCCGTAGGTCGTGGCCAGGTAGCCCTCGATTTGCTCGGTCTGGCGGAGCACGGCCAGGTCGTAGATGTCGCGGCCCCCGGCCGGCTTCAACTCCAGCTCAAACGGGCGCACCCCGGCAAACTTCCGGTCGAAAAAGGCGAAATCCATGCGCACGGGGTCGCTTTTCGACAGGTCGTCGAGCAGCATGGAATTGATGTGGACCCGCGTGGCCAGCCCGATGGAAACCGCCAGCACCAGTCCGCTCACGGTGAATACCAGCCGCCGCCGCACCAGCACGATGCGGAAGAGGCGGCCCAGCACGCCGTCCCAGCTGTGGCCCTGGCGGCGGGGCTCGCGCAGCTGTGGCTTGCCCAGCAGCACGAGCATGGCCGGCAGCAGCGTGAAACTGAGGATGAAGGCCAGAATAACGGCAATGCCGGTGAAGAGCCCGAAGTTGTGAATGGGCCGGATGGTGCTGGTCATCAGCGTGAAAAAGCCCAGGCTGGTGGTGAGCGCCGACAGCCCCGACCCAAACCCCGATTCCTTGATGGTGACCCGTAAGGCATCTTTCTTACTGGCGCCGTAGCCCAGCTCGCTCACGTAGCGGCTGATAATGTGAATGGTATCACTCATGCCCACCACGAAGAGCATGAGCGGCAGCAGGGCCGTCATCAAATCGATGGTGACCCCAAAGGCCGACATGATGCCCAGACCCCACGAAATGGTCCCCAGCACCACAATCAGCGGCAGCACCACGCCCCACCACGTCCGGAAAGTGAGCCACAGCAGCCCCGTGACCAGCAGCACCGACAGCGACATGAACACCACCAGCTCCCACTTCAACCTATCCACAAACACGGACTGCGCCACGATGCGGCCCGCGAAATGCACCCGCTCCTCGGGGATGTTCAAGCGGGCCAGGCCGCCGCGCAGGGCCGCGAACAGGGAGTCGCTGGGTGGCTTTTTGAGGTCGGGCGTGAGCTGGAACACCAGCGCCACGGCCCGCGCATCGGAGCTGAAAACGTTGCCCACGAGGCCGGGCGTCTGGTAAATCAGCAGGGAGTCGGCGGCGCGGCGGGCGGGGTCGGCGGCGTAGGTTTCGGGGTGCAGGTAGGGCAGGCTGAACACGCCCAGGCCCTCGACCACGGTGTTGGCCAGGCTGGTGGGGGAGGTGACGGTGAGCACGTTGGCTTGCCGCCTGGCCAGCCGCGTCAGGGAATCAACCTGAGCCAGAAAAGCCGGGTCGAACACCGTCTTGCCGGCGGGGGCTTCCACGCCCAGCAGCAGGTAGTCGTTGTCGTTGCCGAAGCGCTTGGTGTAGCCCTGGTAGTAGTCCAGGTCGGGGTCGCCGGCGGGGTAGAAGTCGTTGAAATTGTAGTTGAAGCGCAGCTGAGCCACGAAGTAGCCACTCACGGCCGTGAGCAGGCCCAGTACAATCAGGGTAAGGTGGGCGTAACGGCGAATAGACATCCGGGCGGCCAGCCGCCAGCCGCCAGCCGGGGCCAGCGCCCGGAAGGCAGCAATTGGTGAGCAAAATGGGAAACCAAGCCAAGTACGCCACGGTATTTTAAAATTTACCGCCGGTGCGTATCTTAGAGCCTGAAAACCGCACGTTTTCGCGTTTTGTTTCCCCTCACCCCACTTCGTTTCCCATGAAAAAGTCCCTGCTTGCCATCGCCCTGTTTGCCTTCGCCGGCACCACCGCCTACGCCCAGGAAGGCCAGGCCAAAGTCGACAAGAAAGATAAAAAAGAAGCCTGCGCCATGAAAGGTGGCATGGCCGCCAGCCCATCATGCTGCATGAAAGGCGGCAAAATGGCCAGCGTGAAGCCCGCCGCTAAGCCGGTAGCAGCCGTAAAACTGTAATTGCCCACCGCCGGCCCCGGCCGACGCTGAGAAACGAAAAGCCGCTTCGGAAACGAGGCGGCTTTTCGTTTCCTCATAAGTTCATATGTTTACTCAGTTTTCTGCCCAAACCCAAAATTTATGGAGCTAATTGACCAACTCACTAACCTGGCATCGCGTGCGCAAAAGCAGCTTGCGCACATTCAAACGGAAGAAGCGACTAAAACCGCTTTGGTCATGCCGTTTATCAATGCCCTTGGCTACAATGTATTTGACCCTACGGAAGTAGTGCCAGAATTTATCTGTGACATCGGTACGAAGAAGGGAGAAAAGATTGATTACGCCATCATGCGCGATGGGAAACCAATTATTCTGATTGAATGCAAGCATGTTGGTAGCGACCTGAATATTAATCATGCCAGCCAGCTATTCCGGTATTTCCACGTAACGGAAGCCCGAATTGCCATTTTAACTAATGGCTTGATTTATCGGCTGTTCACTGATTTAGAGCAGCCCAATAAAATGGACGAGCGGCCATTTTTGGAATTTGATTTGACGAACTTCCATGAGAATGATATTGCTGAAATTAAGAAACTTAGCAAGAATTCGTTCAGCATTGAAGACATGCTTTTTGCCGCATATAATCTGAAATATATGCGTGCTTTCAAAAAATATTTTGACGAGCAATTCACGCAGCCTTCCGCAGACTTTGTGCATTTTGTATCAAAACAGGTTTATGAAGGCGTGTTGACAAACAAGCTGAAAGAGCAGTTTAATATTCTGGTGCATCGTTCATTTCATCAATTCCTGAATGATAAAATTGCTATGCGCCTGCGCTCGGCCATGATTGATACAAGTGGGCAAGGTCCATTGGTCAATGACGTGCCAGCAGCTCCGGTAGTCGAAACTTCGGGTATTTCCGAAGCAGAAAACAAGGATAAAAACATTGATACCACCGTTGAAGAGACTGAAGGATTCATGATTGTGCGGGCCATTTTGCGCAAAATGGTGCCCGTAAACCGGGTCGTAATGCGGGATGTACAGTCTTACTGTGGAATCTTATTAGATGACAATAACCGCAAACCGATTTGCCGACTTCACTTCAACAGCAGTAAGAAGTATGTGACATTGTTTGATGTCGAAGGTGGTGAACGAGTTGATATTACATCATTGGATGATTTATATGGAATGGCATCCAGGATTCGGGAAACGGTGCAAACGTATGAGGCTAAAACAGCTGTTTAATCCACATTTGCACGCTAAAGGACCTGTGTTCTGTGGTTCGCATTTTGGGTTAGTTAGCTTACTCCAACGGATTTACAACCGGCTGGCCTTCCCGAACCTTCTCCATTGCCGATTGTAGCAATAGCGTCAAACCCCGCGCTTGCTATGCCGTCCGCTACTGTCGAAGTCCTCTTGCTTTTCCCAAACCAGCTCTACCGCGAGCACCCGGCCCTGCACCCCGGCCGGCCGGTGGCGCTGCTGGAAGAGGCCCTGTTTTTTACCCAGTTTCGGTTTCATCAGCAGAAGCTGGTGCTGCACCGGGCCAGTATGCGGGCCTACCAGCGGCGGCTCGAAGGCCAGGGTTTCGCCTGCGCCTATGTGGAGGCCCGGCAGCCCACGGCCGACGTGCGCCAGTGGATTGCGCAGGCCGGGGCCGCCGGCTTGCGCCAGCTCCACGTCATCGACCCGGTGGACTACTGGCTGCGGCGGCGCATCGAAGTCGCCGCGGCTACGGCCGAAATTGCCCTCACGGTGCATCCTAACCCCAATTTTCTGAATGAGATGGGGGCGGCGAATGCCTTTTTCGAGGGCCGCAAAAAGTATTTCCAGACCGATTTCTACGTCGCTCAGCGCAAGCAGCGCCGGCTGCTGCTGGAGCCCGACGGCCAGCCCACCGGCGGCAAATGGACGTTCGACACGGAGAACCGCGCGAAATTTCCAAAGGGTGAAACTGTGCCGGCGCTGCCCTGGCCCACGCCCCCGGCCGAGGTGGCGGAAGCCATTGCCTACGTCGAAACCCACTTTCCTGACCATTACGGCCAGGCCTGCGATTTCCGGTACCCCACCACCCACGAGGCGGCCGAGGCCTGGCTGGCTGATTTTTTGAAGCAGCGGCTGGCCAAATTTGGCGTGTACGAAGACGCGCAGGTGGCCCGCGAGCCGGTGCTCTACCACTCGGTGCTCACGCCGATGCTGAATATCGGGCTGCTCAGTCCGCAGCAGATACTGGATGCGACGCTTGCCCACGCCGCCCGCCATGAGGTGCCGTTGAACTCGCTGGAGGGCTTTTTGCGGCAGATTGTGGGCTGGCGCGAGTTCATTCGCATCGTGTATGAGCGGGAAGGGCGGCGGCAGCGCACCCGCAATTTCTGGGGCTTCGAGCGGAAGATTCCCAAGGCGTTCTGGACTGGCACTACCGGCATTGGTCCGGTCGATATTGTGATAAAAAAAGCCCTGGCCGGGGCCTACAACCACCACATTGAGCGGCTCATGGTGATGGGCAACTTCATGCTGCTCTGCGAGTTCGACCCCGACGAAGTGCACCGGTGGTTTATGGAAATGTACATTGACGCCTACGATTGGGTGATGGTGCCCAACGTGTACGGCATGACCCAATTTGCCGATGGCGGCCTGATGACCACCAAGCCCTACATCAGCGGCAGCAACTATTTGCTGAAGATGGGCGACTGGCCCAAGGGCGACTGGCAGGCCACCTGGGACGGCCTATTCTGGCGCTTCATGCACGTAAACCGCGACTTTTTTACCCGCAACCCGCGCTTGGGAATGCTGGTCCACACGTTCGACAAAATGAGTGAGGCCAAGCGCGATGCCCACCTGGCGCACGCCGCGGCCTTTTTGGCAAAGCTTGATGACTGGAATGAAAAGGCGTAGCGCGGGTTTTCAGTCCACGAACCTTTGGGCCGTAGCGCGGACTTTGTGGTGCGCGAACCATTGGCACTGATTGATGCTTGACAAGCACGAGCAACGAAACCATGCGCGGACTCTCAACTAAAGGTCAGCGTTACATCTCCCCCATGAAAAACGAACCCACCAATTTCGACCACCTTTCCGAAGCCGACATCGACCGCATCATCGAAATGGGCTGGGAAGACCGCACGCCCTTCGAGGCCATTGAGCTGCAGTTTGGGCTGGCCGAAAAGGACGTCATCGCCCTGATGCGGCGGGAGATGAAAGCGTCCTCGTTTCGGATGTGGCGGCAGCGCATGGCGGGGCGCAGCACCAAGCACCAGGCGCTGCGCGAGGCGGGCATGGATACTTTCCGGAGTACCAGCCAGCGCAGTATTTCGATGAATAAAATCAGCAAGCGGTAGGCTGGGCGCGGCGCGGCGGCGGGTAGCGGCCCACGTTTTACCTTTGGCCCATCATGATTCAATACCAAGCGCTGCTTCGCCAAATTCTTGCTTCCGGCACCGTCAAAACCGACCGCACCGGTACGGGCACCGTGTCCATTTTCGGCCCGCAGATGCGGTTTAATCTGGCCGATGGTTTCCCGCTCGTCACCACCAAGAAGGTGCATTTGAAAAGTATTATCCACGAGCTGCTGTGGTTTTTGCAGGGCGATACCAACATTGCCTATCTCCGGGAGCACGGCGTAAAAATCTGGGACGAGTGGGCGGATGCCAACGGCGACCTCGGCCCGGTCTACGGCCACCAGTGGCGCTCCTGGCCCGACGGCCACGGCGGGCACATCGACCAAATCAGCCAAGTTATTCAGCAGCTCAAGCAGCAACCCGACTCGCGCCGCATCCTCGTTTCGGCCTGGAACGTGGCCGAGCTGCCCGACATGAAGCTGCAGCCCTGCCACGCGCTATTCCAGTTCTACGTGGCCGATGGCAAGCTCTCCTGCCAGCTCTACCAGCGCTCGGCCGACGTATTTCTGGGTGTCCCGTTCAACGTGGCCAGCTACGCCCTGCTCACGCTCATGGTGGCCCAGGTGACGGGCCTGCAACCCGGCGAATTTATCTGGACCGGCGGCGACACCCACCTCTACAGCAACCACTTGGAACAGGCCCAGCTGCAGCTGACCCGCGAGCCCCACGCGCTGCCGAAGATGCGTATCAACCCGGCGGTGACGGATATTTTCGGGTTCAAATACGAGGATTTTCAGTTGGAGAATTACCAGCCCTGGCCCGCAATAAAAGCGCCGGTAGCGGTGTAGCGCAAGGTTTCGCGAAGTAAAAAAGACAAATCCCGCGAAGTTTTAACCTTGCGGGACTTGCCTTTTTTACTTCGCGAAACCTTGCGCTAAAAAGGTGGGAATATTGGTCTGGGGAAAGCGGCTTTGTCCAAGTTGAATAATCGGGCGAATTGCCGCCACATTAGCCGTAAAGGCTGTACCAGCTGCTAGCAACTGTTCTCTCAAAAACAGCCCCTCCCGGCACTCCATACCGGCCTTTCTGGCGGCCCGCAGCACCTGCGCCCGGCGCACGCCCGCCACGCAGCCAGCATCAAGCGAAGGGGTGAACAGCACGTCATCTTTCACCCAAAAGATGGCTGCCGCGCCAGCTTCGGATACATATCCGGCCGCGTCGCAGAGGATGATTTCATCCAACCCGCGCCGCTGCCGCTCATGGGCGGCCCGCACGTAGAGCCACGCCTGCGGGCCTTTGCAAAAGCTGAGCGGCGAGAACAGGGAATGCGTTTCCAGCGCAAAGTCCGCCTTTTCAATGGGCGTTTCATCCGGTACGAAGGGGTCGGCGGTGGCCAGCCATTCGGCGCTATCGGTAGTAGGCGTGTAGCGGCCGCCGCCGCTTCGCCACAGCTGCAGGCGCAGGCGGGCGACGGGCAGCTGATTGGCGGCGGCTAGTCGCGCCAGCGTCGTTTCCAGCGCCTCAGGCGTGGCCAGGGCAGTGGGCAGCGTCAGGTACAGCGCGGCGGCGGCCTGCTGCATTCGCAGAAAATGGTCGGTAGCGAAACGCAGTCGGTTTTCGATAAAAATGAGCGTTTCGAAGAAACCATCATTAAAAGCCAGGCCCCGATTAGGCCATGGCAGGCTGAAATTCTCAGCCGCCAGCAATTCGTTATTGTATAAAATCTGCCTCATTGCGCCGTCCACAAAATCCGTGAAATCCGTTTAAATCCGATAAATCCGTGATATTAGATGAGGGCAAACTTCTTGCCTGGCAGCGCCCGCACCACGCCCCGAAACTCCAGCCCCAGCAGCAGCGAAGCCACGGCGTAGATGGGTAATTGCGCTTTCCAGGCCAGCTCGTCCATCTGCTCTTCGCGCCCACCGGCCGCCGTCAGCACGGTTATCAGTGCAAATTCCTCAACCGAGAAATCATCGGCTGAATAGGAGGGCGTAGGCTTGAATTTGCCCGACTGGTGCAGGGCGGCATCCCAATTCAGCAACTGCTCCAAATCCAGCGGTTCCGCATATAGGGCAGCCTTGTTATTTTTAATAAGCGCATTGCAGCCTGCCGACGCGGCCGAACTCAAGTTGCCGGGCACCGCCAGCACGTCGCGGTCGTAGCTCAGGGCCAGCTCAGCGGTTATCAAAGCGCCGCCTTTTATGGCTGCTTCCACCACCACCGTGCCATCGGTCAGGCCGGCGATGATGCGGTTGCGGGCCGGGAAATTGTAGCGGTCGGGCGGGGTACCGAAGGGGAATTCGGTGAGCAGGCCGCCCTGCTCGCGCATTTTTTCGGCTGTTTTGCGGTGCACGGCGGGGTAGATGATATCGAGGCCGGTGGCCATCACGCCCACGGTTTCCAGCCCTTCCTGCAAGGCGGCGCGGTGGGCCATGATGTCGATGCCGTAGGCCAGGCCGCTCACCACCAGCGGCCGGTGCGGCAGCAGTCCTTTGATGATGCGCTCGGTTTGCTCGCGCCCGTAGTCGGTGGCCTGGCGGGTGCCCACGAGGGCCACGGTTTTGGGCGCGTTCAAATCGGCCGTGCCCTGGTAGTAGAGAATCGCGGGCGCGTCGGCAATCAGCTTGAGGCGGCTGGGGAAGCGCTTGCTGGTGTAGAAAATGATTTCTACGCCGTCTTTCTCGGCCTTCTTCAGGTCTGCTTCTGCTTTGCGGAAAGCGGTTTCGCGGTCCTTGCCGGTGAGGATGGCTACCGTGGCTGCCCCCACGCCGGGAATGCGGCGGAGCTTGCCGGGCGGCATCATCAGCACGTTTTTGGCCGAGCCGCCGTAGCTCATCAGCTGCCGCGTGAGCTGCGGGCCGATGCCGGGGAGCAGGGTGAGGGCGAGCTCGTGGAAAAGGGTGTCGTTCATCGGGTAACCTCACCCCCCGGCCCCCTCTCCTTGGGGAGAGGGGGAGCCTGATGATTCCGGGTTGGGTAAGTGTTTGGTCAAATGGTTGGAAATTAATCGTTGGACGTAGTCTGGCTACTGCAAAACTTCTCCATTGGAGAATCGCTGAATGCTAAACCCTAACTCTTGTAGTCGGTGGGTCCGCCCACCATCATATTCAGCCTGTTCGATATCGGAATGATATTCCCCATCAACTTCAATAATGAGCCAGGCGGGCAAGCAAACAAAGTCGACAATGAACTGCTCAATCGCGTGCTGTCGTCTAAAACGAAGGCCGAGTTTATTGCCCCGCACCAATTGCCACAGTGCATTTTCGGCCTCAGTTGAATGCTTGCGATTTGCTCGAGCAAAATTTTTAAACTGTTTATGCCATCGTTCTGCATCCGTCATAAACGCATGGTAGTGTGATGGTTTGTCTTTCGCGCTACTCTCCATAATGCTTGGTAAAGGAAGGAACAACGAAAGCAGGTAGATTTCGCTAGCCATTAGGCTCCCCCTCTCCCCAAGGCTTCGCGCTTTAAGCGAACCGGGAGCCGGGGGGTGAGGTTACTCCGGGTCGGCCTTGCCAGCCGCCTCCACCTCTTTCTTGAGCGACACCAGAAATGCCCGCACTTTTTCCAAACTCTGCACCACGTCAATCTTCTCCTTCAGCTGCGGGCCCTTTTGCTTGAGCATGTCGCGCGCGCCGGGAATGGTGTAGCCGCGCTCCTTCACCAGGTGGTAAATGGTGCGGAAAACCTCAATGTCCTGGGGCGTGTAGAGGCGGTTGCCTTTCTTGCTGCGGCGGGGGCGCAGCTCGTCGAATTCGGTTTCCCAGAAGCGTACCAGCGACTCGGCTACCTTAAACTGGGCGGCCACTTCGCCGATGGTGAAGTACTGTTTCTCGATGCTGCGCTCTTTATAGGGCATATGGCTACCTTTGCAATTACCCCGAAAAGTACCTAAAAAATCGCATCGACCGCCATTATGGTCGTCTTGACCTCTCATATGTCGCTCCCCACCGCCGCGCACGTGCGCCAGCAATTCCTCGATTTCTTCGCCAGCAAAGGTCATCACATCGTGCCTTCGGCCCCGATTGTGGTGAAGGACGACCCCACGCTGCTGTTTATCAACTCGGGCATGGCCCCGTTCAAGGACTACTTTCTAGGCAACAAGCCCGCGCCCTACAAGCGCATCGCCGATACCCAGAAGTGTCTGCGCGTGAGCGGAAAGCACAATGATTTGGAAGAAGTGGGCTACGACACCTACCACCACACCATGTTCGAAATGCTCGGCAACTGGTCGTTTGGTGATTATTTCAAGAAAGACGCCATCAATTGGGCCTGGGAGCTGCTTACGGACGTCTATAAGCTGGAAAAGGACCGGCTCTACGTGACTTATTTCGAAGGCGACAAGGGCGACGGTACCGGCCCCGATACCGAAACGCAGGACCTCTGGCGCCAATACACCACCGACGACCGGATTTTGCCCGGTAATAAGAAGGACAACTTCTGGGAGATGGGCGATACCGGCCCGTGTGGCCCGTGCACCGAAATCCACATCGACTTGCGCTCCGACGAGGAGCGGGCCGCCACGCCCGGCCGCGACTTAGTGAACGCCGACCACCCGCAGGTGGTGGAAGTCTGGAACAACGTGTTCATGGAATTCCAGCGCCTGGCCGATAAGTCCCTGGTGAAGCTGCCAGAGCAGAGCGTGGACACCGGCATGGGCTTCGAGCGTCTGATGATGGCCGTGTCGGGCGTTAAATCAAACTACGACACCGACGTTTTTCAGCCGCTCATTCAGTTCATCGCCACCGAGGTAGGAGTGGAGTACCACGGCACCGCCCCGGCCAAGGTAACCGACCAGCCCACCACCGAGAACGAGAAAACCGACATCGCCATCCGGGTAATTGCCGACCACATTCGGACCATTGCCTTTACCATTTCCGACGGCCAGCTGCCCAGCAACGTGAAGGCCGGCTACGTCATCCGGCGCATTTTGCGCCGGGCCGTGCGCTACGCTTTCTCGTCCCTCAATCAGAAGCAGCCCTTCCTGTTCAAGCTGGTGCCCGTGCTGGCCGAGCAGATGCGCAACATCTTCCCCGAGCTCAAGGCCCAGACGGCTTTCGTGCAGCGCGTGATTGAGGAGGAGGAAATTGCTTTCCTGAAAACGCTGGAAACCGGCCTGCGCCGGCTGGATGCGCTGGAAGAAACCGCCCGCGCCAACGGCAACCGTATCGATGGCAAAACTGCCTTTGAGCTGAGCGATACCTTCGGTTTCCCGCTGGACCTCACGGCCCTCATCGCCCGCGAAAAGGGCCTCACCGTGGACGAGGAAGGTTTCCAGAAGGAGCTATTGCAGCAGAAGAACCGCAGCCGCAACGCCCAGGAAACCGAGCAGTCGGACTGGACCGTGGTGGTTGATTCGGCTGAGCAGCCCGCCTTCGTGGGCTACGACCTCGATTTTGCGCCCGCCCGCATTCTACGCTACCGCAAGACCACGGCCAAGGGCAAAACCGAGTATCAGCTGGTGCTCGACCAAACGGCGTTCTACGCCGAAAGCGGCGGCCAAATCGGCGACACCGGCTTCCTGGAGGGCGATTTTTCCACGCTGCGCGTCATTGATACCAGGAAGGAAAACGACCTCATCGTGCACACCGTGCTGGAACTGCCGACGGACCTGACCGGCGAATTTATTGCCCGGCCCGATGCTGCCCGCCGCACCCAGATACGGCAGAACCACTCGGCCACGCACCTGCTGCAAGCCGCCCTGCGCGAAGTGCTGGGCAGCCACGTGCAGCAGAAAGGCTCGCTGGTGAACGAGAAGATGCTGCGCTTCGACTTCTCGCACTTCACCAAAGTGACCGACGACCAGCTGCGGCAGATTGAGCGCATGGTGAACGAAAAAATCCGCCAGCAAATCCCGCTCGACGAGCGCCGCAACGTGCCCATCGCCGAAGCCAAAACGCTGGGTGCCATGGCCCTCTTCGGCGAAAAGTACGGCGAGTTCGTGCGCGTCATCACCTTCGACCGCGACTTCTCGGTGGAGCTGTGCGGCGGCTTACACGTGCCCAACACGGGCACTATCGGCTACCTCAAAATCACGGCTGAAAGCGCCGTGGGGGCCGGCGTGCGCCGCATTGAGGCCGTGACCGGAGTCGGGGCCGAAGCCTACGTCGACCAGCAGCTCGCCCTACTAGCGCAGGTGCGCGAAACGCTGGGCAACCCTCAGCACCTCATCCCCAGCATCGAGAAGCAGAGCGAGGAAATTGCTACGCTCCGCAAGCAAATCGAGCAGTTCGAGCAGCAGAGCATCAACCAGCAAAAAGACCAGCTGATAGGTAAAGTGAAGGCCCTGAACGGCATCAATTTCCTGGCCGCCCAGGTGCAGGCCGGCAGCGCCGAAGGCCTCAAAACCCTGGCTTTCAACCTGCGCCAGGCCGTGCCCAACCTCGTGGCCATCCTCGGGGCCGAAATCGACGGCAAGCCCCAGCTGGCCGTGATGCTCGACGATGAAATCGTCAAAGCCGGCAAGCTGAACGCCACCACGCTGGTGCGCGAGCTGGCCAAGGAAATCCAGGGCGGCGGCGGTGGGCAGCCGTTCTTCGCCACGGCCGGCGGCAAGAACGTGGCCGGGCTGGCGGCGGCTATTGCCAAAGCGGAGGGGTTGGTAGGTCAGGGGATAGCGTGAACACTGGCCAATTTCTGTCGCTAAGCACCAGTGTTCCCGAAAATTCAATTCTCCTGAAGGCAGTATTGATTTTGCCTCGCTCATCTGGTTTCTCATTCCGTCACCAGGCTGCTGCTACCCGGCCGCAATGGGCACTTAGCTCCCTTCATTAATCCTGTCCATGTTTATTTCCCGAGCGTTTTTCCTTCTTGGCTTTCTGTTTGCCGGTGGGCAACTGCGCGCCCAGAACATGCCTGCTCTTATCATTCCACCCAATAAAATCGAATATCTCAATGAAAATCGAGTCTCGCTGCCATCCGAAGTCGGTGCGGTTCAGCGAATCGAAACGGTGTACCACGACAGCGTGGGCGGAACGGTGCGCTCCTTTTATCTGCCTTCGGGTAAGCTGAAGAATTCCACATCCTTTGCCAACGTGCGAAAGTTTCTGCGCGATGGGACCAGCAGTGATTACTACGAAAACGGTCAGGTTCGCTTCCAAGCCAATTATGTGGCGGGCCAGTGCGTGGGTGATTTTGTGACTTATTACCCCAACGGCACCCTGAAGCGGCGCGACCAGCACCGGCCCGACCAGCCCGTGGCCGGCGAATGCTTCGGCCCCGATGGCCAGCCGGTGGCTTATTACAGCTTTGAGCAGATGCCGGTGTATGAGGAGGGCGCGGGCGACAACGCGGCCATTGCACGGGCCGTGATGTTGAATACCAAATATCCCGCGCTGGCCCTGCGGAACCAACTGTCCGGTGTTATCAAGGTGAGTTTTGAGGTGGACGCGAGCGGACGGGTGCAAAACATCAGAACCGTAGAGCCAGCCACAAATGAGGTGCCTAAGAAACAGCGAATCGCCTACCAAGCCCTCGAGGAAGCGGCCATGTATGCTGTGCGCCAACTGAGGTCTTTCAAGCCGGGCCGGCAGGATGGCGAGCCTGTGATGGTTTCTTTCACCCTGCCAGTTACCTTTCGCATTCAGTAAGCAACCCGTGCGGCGCTTCATTAAGCGCTAGAAACAAAGATTATAATTCTGGCAACTCCGTGTCATTGCTTTGGTGCTTACTTTGGACGCCAAATCTGCGCTTTGCCTAACCTCACCCACTCATGTCCATTTTTGCCATCGTCCTCTTCAGCCTTATTGTTATCGCGCTGCTACTCAGTTTCGTCATCGTGCCGCAGGGTACGGTGGCGGTCGTGACGGTATTCGGCAAGTACCGGCGCGTTATGGGGCCGGGTCTGAACTTCAAAATCCCGTTTATCGAAGCGGTGTACAAGCGGATTTCCATTCAGAACCGCTCGCTGGAGCTGAATTTTCAGGCCATTACCATCGACCAGGCCAACGTCAACTTCAAGGCCATGCTTGTGTACGCGGCCTTCGACCAGAGCGAGGAAGCCATCAAGAATGTGGCTTTCAAGTTCGTGGACGAGCAGAGCCTGATGCAGGCGCTGGTGCGCACCGTGGAGGGTAGCATCCGGGCCTTCGTGGCCACGCAGCGCCAGGCGGCGGTGCTCAGCCTGCGCAGCGAAATCGTGTTGCACGTGAAAGACCAGCTTGATTCCACGCTCGAAGGCTGGGGCTACCACCTGATTGACTTGCAGCTGAACGACATTGCTTTCGACGAGGAAATCATGCGCTCGATGGCCAAAGTAGTGGCCAGCAACAACCTGAAAGCCGCCGCCGAAAACGAGGGCCAGGCGCTGCTCATCACCAAAACCAAGGCCGCCGAGGCCGAAGGCAACGCCATTAAAATCGCGGCCGAAGCCGAGAAAATCGCGGCCCAGCTGCGCGGTCAGGGCGTGGCGTTGTTCCGTACCGAAGTAACCAAGGGCATGGCCGCGGCCGTGCAGGAGCTGGCCGACAATCACCTCGACGCCTCGCTGGTGTACTTCTCGATGTGGACCGAAGCCATCAAGCACTTCGCCGAGCAGGGCCAGGGAAACGTCATCTTCCTCGACGGCTCGAACGAAGGCATGAGCAAAAATCTGGAGCAGATGATGGCACTGCAGCAGCTGCATCGGCCACTGAAGTAGAGTTGAATGGGCGTTAGCGCCCTATTTAGTTTTCCATTATACTACCAAGCAACGAATAGCTTAGATGCCTTTTGTAATTCCATTTTACGTTGCGTTCGGCTTAGGTGTATGGGCGGCACCAGCGAGTGCCCAGCCGCAAGCGGCGGTGGCCGACACCGTTTTTTACGATGCCAAGGCCCAGCAGCTGCGTTCGCGCGTGGGAGCCGTGCGGCTTATTGTAACCACCGCTGTGCCGGCAGGCGGGATTATTCAACGGATTTATGCGCCCAATGGCGCCTTGCTGGAGTCGGTGCCCTACGCTGATGCGCAGGCTATGAAGCGGCAAGGGGCCGCCCTGCGCTGGTTTGCATCCGGCGAAATGCGGGGGCGGCGCACCTACAAAGCCGGGCAGCTGGAAGGGCAGGCGGTGGTGTACTACTCCGGTGGCACTATCCAGCAGTTGAGCCTGTACCAGCAAGGCCAGGAAAAAAGCAGGCAATGCTTCGACGTGAGTGGCCAGCTTATTGACTGCCCGGTAGAAACCAGCGTGGGCAAGGCGTACGCCGAATACCACCTCGGCGAGGTCATGCTGGCCCGCGAAGTGCAGCGCGCCACGCACTACCCGGCGGTGCCGGACGGTACCGAGCCGTTGCGCGGCCAGGTAGTGGTGGCCTGCGCCATCGGCGTGGATGGCAAAATGCGGGAAACCCGGATTTACAAAGGCATGGGGCCGGCCTACGACCGCGAGGCCCTACGGGTGGTGAACGGCCTGCGCGGCTCCTTTTCGCCCCAGCTGCAGGATGGCGAACCCGTCGAGTCGTTTTACACCCTGGGGGTCGACTTCATTCCGCCGGTTCCGCGCTGAACCGAGCCGGCGCAAACGGTCGGTCAAACAGCATTAGATTTGCGGTGATGAGTGAAAACCCCGCCTCCAAATACCAGCCCGTTATCGGCCTGGAAGTTCACGCCCAGCTGCTCACGCACAGCAAGATGTACTCCTCCGATGAGAATGAGTACGGCGTGGCCCCGAACACCAACCTGTCGGTTATTACCCTCGGCCACCCCGGCACTTTGCCCAGGGTGAACCGCACGGCCGTGGAGTTTGCCATGAAAATGGGTTTGGCCACCAACTGCCAGATTCGGCGCGACAACCTGTTTGCGCGCAAAAATTACTTTTACCCCGACCTGCCCAAGGGCTACCAGATTACGCAGGACAAAACCCCGATTTGCCACGACGGCCACCTCGACGTGCGCCTGCCCGACGGCACCAGCAAGCGCATCGGCGTCACGCGCATTCACATGGAGGAAGACGCGGGCAAGTCGATGCACCTGGCCGGCGAAACCGAAACCCTGGTCGACCTGAACCGCGCCGGCGTGCCGCTGATTGAGATTGTGAGCGAGCCCGACATCCGGACCGGCGAGGAAGCCTACGCCTACCTCACCGAAATCAAGAAGCTGGTGGAATACCTCGGCATCTGTGATGGCAACATGGAAGAAGGCTCGCTGCGCTGCGACGCCAATATTTCGGTGATGCTGCACGGGGCCAAGGAGTTCGGGGTGAAGGTGGAGGTGAAAAACATGAACTCCTTCCGCAACGTGCAGCGCGCCATTGCCTACGAAGTGGAGCGGCAGATTGCCATCATCGAAGCCGGCGGCGAAGTGGACAGCGAAACCCGGGGCTTTGATGCCGCCACGGGCACCACCAACGGCCAGCGCAGCAAGGAAACCCTCAACGACTACCGCTACTTCCCGGAGCCGGATTTGCCCCCGCTCATCATCTCCGACGAGTGGCTGCACCGCGTGGCCGCCGAGCTGCCGGCCCTGCCGCAGCAGCTCTATGCGCGCTTCACCGGCGAGCTGGGCCTGAACGACTACGACGCCTCCGTGCTGGTGGACCAGAAGGAAGTGGCCCTGTTCTTCGACGACCTGGCCCGCCTCACGCCCAACGCCAAAGCCGCCGCCAACTGGGTGATGGGCCCCGTGAAGTCCTACCTCAACGAGCGCGCCCTGACCATGGCCGACTTCCCGCTCGACGCCGCCCAGCTGGCCGGTATCATCGAGCTGATTGACGCCGGGAAGCTCAACTACTCGGTGGCCAGCAAGCAGCTGTTTCCGCACCTGCTGGAGCACCCCACGGCCAACGCCACCGGCGCGGCCGAAAGCCTGGGCCTGCTCACGCAGGCCGATAACGGCGAATTAGCCGGCCTGGTGCAGCAAGTATTGGATGCCAACCCGGCCAAAGTAGCCGAGTACCGCGCTGGCAAAAAGTCGCTCACCGGCATGTTCATGGGCGAGCTCATGAAGCTGACCGGTGGCAAAGCCGACCCCAAGCTGGCCAACCAGCTGCTGCGCGCCGGCCTGGACGGCTAGCAGCAGCCTGTCCTGCTCATCTGACGTACGCGAAGTTGAAGCATTACTACCGCAGTAGTAAATAGACTACTTACACGGTAGAGATGCTTCGACTTCGCTCAGCATGACGTTTAAATTTTGGAACAATAATTTCTTCGGCCCGCGTTAGCCCTTTTCACGCACAAGCTTAAGCTTATGCCACAACCCATCAACATGATAAAATCTGTTTTCCTGGCTGCCACGGTGCTGGGCCTGGCGAATGCCTGCCAGAACGCGGTTGCGGCCGATGGCTACGAAATTACGGGCCAGCTGAAAAATGCGCCGGCTGGTACCGTGCTCCATCTTTCGGAGCTCACGTCCAATCAGTTTGTGGAGAAAGGCCAGACCAAAACCGATGCCAATGGCAACTTCACGCTGAAGGGCACGGCGGCCACGCCGGGCATCTACCAGCTGAAAGTGGACGAGGCTAATCAGCTCCTCGTGCTGCTCGACAACAAGACCCGCGTTCAGCTCGGTGGCGACGCCAAAAGCCTGTCCGCCACCTACACCGTGAAGGGCAGCAAGGATGCCGAGCTTCTGCGCCAGCTCTCGCAGGTGATGGAAGGCAGCAAGGGCCAGCTCGAAAGCATCGGTAAGCGCTATAACGCGGCCGGGCAGGCCGGCAAACCCGAGGAGATGAAAGCCATTGAGCAGGAGTATTACGCCATTCAGGGGCGCAATACGGCCACGATGAAGGCACTGATTCGGCGCAATCCTACCGCCCTGGCAAGCGGCTTTGCGGTGGGCGCGTTTATCAATCCCGAGGAGCAGTTTCAGTTTGTGGATTCGGTGAATACCGTGCAGCGCAAGGCCAACCCGAACTCGCCGTTCGTGAAGGAGCTCACGGCCCGTCTTGAGCCCATGCGCGCCACCGTGCAGGGTGCCATGGCCCCGGCTATTAACCTGCCTACGCCCGAAGGAAAGACATTGGCCCTGAGCAGCCTGCGCGGTAAATACGTGCTCATTGATTTCTGGGCCAGCTGGTGCGGGCCCTGCCGTCAGGAGAACCCCAACGTGGTGCGTGCCTACAACCAGTTCAAGGACAAGGGCAAAGGCTTCACCATCTACTCCGTGTCGCTGGACCAGGACAAGGGCAAGTGGGAAAAAGCCATTGCCGCCGACGGCCTCACCTGGCACCACGTATCGGACCTAGCGGGCTGGAACAGCGTGGCCGGCGCGGCGTACGGCGTGAAAGCCATCCCGCAGTCTTTCCTGATAGACCCGCAGGGGAAAATTATCGCCAAAAACCTGCGCGGCGAAGCCCTGGCCGCCAAGCTGGCCGAAGTGCTGAAATAGCCGCAGCTACAAATTCTAAACGCAAGAGGCGCGGCTCAACTGAGCCGCGCCTCTTGCGTTTATTGCCGTTCGGCAGCGCATCGCAGCGCCTCAGGCCTTGCCAAACATGCGCTGCAAACCGGGCCAGAGCCGCTTCTTCAAGCTCACGTCGTACTCCACCAAATCGACGGTAGCCGAAGCCAGGTAGGAGAGGCCGAGGCCGGGGAACTGCACCGGCTCATAAATCTGGGTGTTGCGGATGGTGACATCCAGCAGGTTTTTGCCGAAGGCGATGATGTTGGCGGCGGCCAGCTCGCGGCGCAGGTTGGTCAGGGCCACGGGCAGGTCGGCCTCCACGTTCACCAGCACCACGTCCTCCATCACATAGCCCAATGCCTGCAGCATCTTGTTGAGAAAAACATTGCGGTGCAGGCGGGGGAATTGGTCGTGCGGCACCCGGAAAAGTAGTACCACACCATTCATATTACTACCCAGCACGCTGAACGGCGTGAGCATAACGGGGGGCACTCCCGGAGCGGCCGTCGGGGCAGCTATCGGGGCGGCGGCGGCTGGCAACGGCTCGGGTGCTGCCGGCACCAGCTCCTTCGCTACCAAACGCTCCAGGCCCGCCGAGGGCTTGCTGAAGGCCGTAGATGGCTGGCTCGATACCCGGGAGGCGGCATTCACGGCGGCCGGGGTGGCGGGTTCAGCGGGCCGGACTGGGGGAGCGGCCGCAGGCCGGGCTGCCGGAGCTGGTTCGGCCGCTGCTACTGGCGCGGGAGCTACCGCCGCCCCTGCCACTGCCGGCTCGGCCGGTATGTAGAGCGTCACGTCGGTGTAGAAATTTTCGAGAAAAGCCAACTTTTGGGTAGTCATGGCGGAAAGGGCTTTAGGAAGATGTTAGCTGTTTGGTTTGTCTTAGAGCAGTTATTGGGTTAACGTGCGATGATTTGTACGAGGTAGAGACGCACCGTTTTACGTCTTGTCGTTGAACGAAATCGTCTGATGGCGCTACTGCAAGCCGTTCAACGATGAGACGCAAAATGGTGCGTCTCTACCTCATATACCAACCTGAAATCCGCTCTAATAAATTGACGAGCAATTGACAATTTAAAAGCTGCTGGGTTATTCCAGTGAAAACAATGCTTTCAGCTCCTGAGCCTCGGCGGGCTTCATGCGGCCGGCGAGCACCAGGCGCAGCTGGCGGCGGCGCAGCGCGCCGTCGTAGAGCTTGATTTCTTCGTCGGTTTCGGGCAGGGCATCCGGCACATCAATGGGCCGCCCGGTCTGGTCGACGGCGACGAAGGTGAAAAAGGCCTCGTTGGTTTTCATCTTGGTACCGCTGGGAATATCCTCGGCCCACACATCAATATGCACTTCCATGCTGGAGCTGAAGGCCCGCGTCACCTGGGCTTGCAGCGTCACCACATTGCCCAGGCGGATGCTGTCGCGGAACGAGACGTTGTCGACCGACGCGGTGACGACAATGCGGTTGGAGTGTTTTTGGGCGGCGATGGCGGCGGCAATGTCCATCAGGTGCATCATGCGGCCGCCCATCAGGTTGTTGAGGGTGTTGGTGTCGTTGGGCAGCACCAGCTCGGTCATGATGACAAAGGAGTTGGAGACGGGTTTTTGCTTGCGCACGGCGAAGAGTAGCTAAAGGGTAAGCGGGAGGCAAGGCCGAATAAGGCCCGGCGGCCACCCCGCAAAGGTAAGTGCCTGGGGCAGCCCCGGCAGTAACCAACAAAAATGGTCCCGGCAGCTTGCCGGGACCATTCAGGTAAAAAAAAGGGCAATCCCGTTAGCCGGCGGCTTATTCCACGGTGAGCTTGCTGCTGTAGGTCTCGCCGTCGAGCGAGATGCGCACCACGTAGATGCCAGCCGGCAGCGTGCGGCCAGCGGCCAGCAGGGGCAGGGTTTGCTGGCCCACGCCGTAGGTTTTGGCCGGCAGCGTGAGCACGTCGCGGCCCAGCAGGTCCGTCAGGCGCAGCTGGATGGTGGTGGCTGCGGCCAGGGTCACATGCACGGCCGTGGCGTTGGTCACCGGATTCGGGTACACGCTGATGCCGCGGTTGGCCAGCGCATCGGCCGTGGTAGCCAGCGGGCTGCTCACGCGCAGGTTATCGAGGTAGAAGTTGTTGCCCTGGGGCGAGCCGTTCAGCATTTGCAGGCGCACCTTAAACAAGCCGCTGCCCTGGTACTGCGCCGGAATCGGCACGGCGAGGTCCTGCCAATCGGTGCTGGCCGTAGGCACGTAGCCGTCAATCGGCGTGAGGCCCTGGGTGGTGAGGTTGACGGCGTTGAGGACCGTGGGAGCCGACCAGGACGTGCCGCAGTCGCTGCTGAAGGATACCCGCAGCTGGTCATTGGAATTGGCCGTGCGGAGCGCATAAGCGCGGGCAAACCGCAGCACCGAGCCCGAAGTAGCCGATGCCAGATTGATGTTCGGCGTGATGAGCGTGGTGGTGGTGCCGGCCGGGTAGGTGCGGTTGCTTACCACCAGGTAGGCGCTGCCCGTGGCAGCGGGGAATGCCGCCTGCCGCCGCCACACAAACGAGCCGGAGGCGACACCAGCGCTGGTTGTGCCCGAGGTTTCGTAGTTGCGAAGGGAAGGTGCCGCGAAAATATTCGGGAAACTACTGTCCTCAAACGACTCGGCGAAGGGAGCGGTTTCGCCGCCCGTGGGGCCTTCCACCCGAATGTAGCTGCTAATGGTAGTCGTGCCGCTGCCGATTCTGTTGGTCACGGTTTCAGTGACGGGGTAGAAGCCCGCCGTGGCATAGCTCACCGAGACCGTGGCCCCGGTGGCGGTAGCGGGCGTACCGCCGGGAAACGACCAGCTATAGGTGACTCTGCCGCCGGCCGCATTGGTATTGTACGAGAAGTCCTGCAGTGTCACGGCTGAGTTGATGCAGACGCTGGTGTTGGAAGTAGCCGCGAAAGCGGCAATGGGAGCGCAGCCGGGGGCTACAAACCCGTCGTTGGTGCCGGTGGCTACCAGGTTGGCCGGCGTGCTGAGGCCGTTGCGGAAGGTGCTCAGCACGTTGCGCATCAGGGCTTTCTGGCCCAGGGTAAACATGGTGGGGCAGGCGGCGTAATCCATGAAGTTCTGCACGTTGGCCAGGGTGCCGCAGGGCGCATAGGTCAGGTCGCAGTTGAACGTGCCATCGGTGGGTGGGGTGTCGGCCACGAAGTCGGTGCCGGTGCAGTCGCCGGTGCCGGGGTTGTTGGTCTGGCCCCAGGGGTGCGAGAGGCCGAAGTAATGGCCGATTTCGTGGGTAGCCGTGCGGCTCTGGGCGCGGCTGGGGTTGCTGGTGCCCTGGTTGCCGAACCAGTCGCCGCGCACCACGAAGCCGTCGCGCTGGGCCGTCGAGTTCTGGGGCAGGTTGGAATAGCCGAGCACGATGCCGCCCCCTGAGGGCATCCCGATGCTGCCCACCACCCAGATATTGAGGTAACGGTCACGGTCCCAGATGGACACGGCCTGCACGGCCCCGCTCTGGTTGTCGTTGATGAGGTTGGGCGCGTAGTGCCGGGTAATGCCGTCGGTGCAGTTGCCGCTCGGGTCGCGCTTGGCCAGCCGGAACTGGAATCCCAGCGAAGCCGCAATGGGGCGAAACCGCGCCAGGGTATTAATAGTATCCGCGTTTTCCTTCAGATAGTCAGTATTCAGCTGGTCGATAGCGCTGGCAATCTGCTGGTCGCTGATATTATTAGCCCCACCGGAGTGAATGACGTGAACCACGACCGGAATCGTCACATCGGGCACGCCGGCCGTGCTGCGTTGTTGCAGGGCGGCCGGCGTGGTCATCTGCCGGTACCAGGCCTGCTGCTTCTCGCGAGCGCCGGGATGCTCGGCAAAATACCGTTCCTGCTCAGCTACGGACCCGCACCAGTTTCGGCCGCGCTCGCTGCCGGACGCGACGTTCTGGGCGCTGGCTCCGAAGCCCGTCAGGGCCAGAGCGAGTGTGAGCGCCGAGGGTAAAATTTTGTTAAACATACAGAGAAATTGGGGGTGGAATGGTGAAAAGGGGCAGGGCAACGGGTGGAAAAGACCGCAGGGCGCTCATGCAAAAAAAAGTAAGCTCCAACGATTATCAATTTTATCAAAAACGCAGCAACCAGGTCTTGTCCAATATTGGTGGTCCTTACTCAATCACGAGTTTCGTAGTCCAACGTCCAGTTGCTGAGCGCAGTTCAATTACGTAGAGGCCCGGCGCGGGGCGCGGCGCACCGGCCAACAGCGGCAGGGTTTGGCGGCCCACCCGGCCCGCTATCTGCCGGGCGGGTAGCACCTGCCGGCCCAGCACATCGGTGAGGCGCAGCTCAACCAGGCCCGCGGTGGGCAGCGTGAGCTCAACCGTCGTTTCGGCCGTGAGCGGATTGGGGAACACGAGCAGCGACCCGCCCGCCCCGATGCTGCCCCGGCTGGCCAGCGCCGTAGCGGTGCCGATGGCCAGCTTATCGACATGTAAATTATTGCCACCGTTGCTAATCAGCTGCAGGCGCACCTGGAAGTTGCTGGTGTAGTAACTGGCCGGGATATCCAGTCGCAGCTGCTTCCAGTCGGAGGCCACCTTGGGCGTGAAGCCGTACACGCGCAGCGTGTCGCGGGTGTTCAGGTCGCCCGGAAAGTAGTTGCGCTGGTTCAGCCAGGTCAGGCCACAGTCGGTGCTGAACTGCACGCTGAGGTAGTCGTTGGCTGCGACGGGGCGCAGGGCGTAAGCGCGGTCAAAGGTGAGCACGGCCGGGTTGGCCGCCGAGTAGCCGCTCAGGTTGATATTGGGCGAGGCAATGCGGGTTTGGGTGCCCAGGGGCAGCAGCGAGCTGCGCACCACTACGCAGGCCGTGCCATCGCTGGCTTGCAGGCCGCCCGCCGTGTTCACCATACGCGTCCAGCGGGCCGCGCCCGAAGTGGAGGTCGACGAATGCTCCCAGTTGCGCAGGTCGGGGGCCGCGAAGTTGTTCGGAAAGGCGCTGTTCTCAAACGACTCGGCCACCGGGCCGGTCAGGCCGGCATTGCCACCCGTCACCTGAATCAGGCTGTTGCGGGTAGTGGTGCCGCTGCCGCCGGCCGTGGTCACGGTCAGCGTCACGCCGTAAATCCCGCCGTTGGGATAGGTCACCACGGGGTTGGTCAGGCTGGAAGTGGCGGGCACGCCCCCCGGAAACTGCCAGGCGTAGCTAACCCCGCCTCCGGTGAGCGTCGCATTGTAGGAGTAGTCGGTAAAAGCAACTGCCGACCCCTGGCAAACCACCGTGGCCGCAGGCCGAAACGCCACCACGGGCGCGCAGGCCCCACCCACGAAGCCGTCGTTGGTGCCGGTGGCCAGCAGGTTGGCGGGGGTGGTGAGCCGCTGCCGGCAGCTCTGTTGCAGCGAGGCCCGCATCACGGCGCGCTGGCCCAGCGTGAACATGCGCGAGCAGCTCGCATAATCCATGTAGTTCTGCGTGTTGGCCAGCACGGGCTGCCCGGTCTGCGGGTCGGTGCAGGGCGCGAAGGCCAGGTTGCAGCCACTTTGGGCCCCGGTGGTGTTGGGCGTGTCGGCAATGCCGTCGTCGGTGCCGCAGTTGCTGGGCAGGCCCGGCGTGTTGCTGCCGCCCCAGGTGTGGGGCAGGCCAAAGTAGTGGCCGATTTCGTGGGTCATCGAGCGCACCGCCAGGTTGCCGCCGCCCGACGTGCCGATGCTGCCAAACTGCGCGTTGCGAATCACGATGCCATCCACGCTGCCGCCCGAGCAGGGCAGGTAGGCGTAGCCGCCGGCCCCGTTGGCACTGGTACAAATCCAGACGTTCAAATACTTGCCCTGGTCCCACTTGATGAGATTCTTCACCCGGTCGTCGCCGATATTCGTGTCCGTCGAATAAGTGCGGGTGATACCCGTGGTGCAGTTGCCGGAAGGGTCGAGCTGGGCCAGCTTCATTTTGAAGCCAACGTTGGCGTAGCGCGGCCGAAAAAACGAAATGACATCGGCCGTGTCGCGGTTGGTTTTGCCGAAGTCCTCATTGATAATCCGCATGGCATCCAGCACCTGCGCGTCCGAGATATTGCTGCTGCCGCCGGTGTGAATGATGTGCATCACCACGGGCACCGTCACGTCGGGCGTGGCCAGTAGGCGGGCCTGGGCGGCGGGGCTCATCTGCGCCACTTCCCGCAGAAACACCTTGTAGGCCAGCTCCGAACCCGGCTGCCGGGCAAAGGCCGCCTGTTGGGCGCTATCGAAGGCGCAGCGGATGTCGGTGCGGTGTTCGGGGTAGGCGCGGGTCACGCCTTCGGGCGTTTGCGCGGCGGCCGCGTGGGCCAGGGTCATCACTCCAGCTCCCAGCAACCAGCGCCGGGAAGCGCGTAACATTTTCAGCATAAACAGGATAAAAGTGGGCTTATTTCGTTGGCCGCCGGTCTGGGCCGACTGAGCCGCGCCCTGAAGCGCGGGGTTTCCCGGCGGAACCTAACGGGAAGCAAGTTACGAGGCCCAAGGGCAAGCACAATGATGGACTTACTTCGGCCAGCCCCCGGCCCCCAGCAGGGGCACAAACCGGAACTCCTCAAACTCTTCCCGCACGAATGATTCCGGCCCTTCGCGGGTCACGCGCACCATGCGCTGGCGCTGGCTGTCGCCCACCGGAATCACCATGCGGCCGCCCACCCGCAGCTGCCGCAGCAGGGCCGGCGGCAGGCCCGGCGCCCCGGCCGTCACCAGAATTCCATCGAACGGGGCGCGGGCGGGCAGGCCCACCGAGCCGTCGCCGCAGTGCAGGTGCGCCCCGTCCGCGCCCAGGGCGGCCAGCCGCTGCCGGGTACGGGCAAAGAGCACCTCGTTGAACTCAATGCTGTCGACGTGGGGCGTGAGGCGCAGCAGCACCGCGCATTGGTAGCCCGAGCCGGTTCCGATTTCGAGGACGTGGTCGGTGGGCCGCACGCCCAGCAGCTGCGTTTGAAAGGCGACGGTGTAGGGCTGCGAGATGGTCTGGCCCTCGCCAATGGGAAAGGCCTTGTCCTGATAAGCGTGGGCCTCGAAGGCGGGCTCGAAAAACAAGTGGCGCGGCACGGCCCCGAGCGCCGCCAGCACCCGCTCGTCGTGGATGCCCTTTTGGCGCAGCTCGCGCAGCAGTGCCCGCCGCTGGCCCTGGTGGCGGTATGTGTCCTGAAGTGGTGAGATGGCGCGGAGATAAAAGGATGAACTCAAAAGGAAGATGGGGCCAGTCCGAAAATTTCAGTTCTTTGCCCGGGGCTACGCCCGACAACAACCCGCAGGCTCCTACCTTTGCCAAGCGCGGGGCCTTTCCATAAGCCGCGAAAATACTACCCAATTCGTCGTTTTGCAGCTAATTCGTCGCTTTCAGTACATCAAGCTCGTGGCCGCCGACTTTGGGGCGGCGCTGGTGGCATGGATGTGTTTTTACCTCGTTCGCAAATACTTGCTCAACGAGCTGACGGGCTACCGATTCACCGAAGGGGCATTGTTCGACCTCACCGGCTCGGCCGTGTTCATCGCCGTATTCTGGACCGTGCTCTACGTTCTGGTGGGCGAGTACCGCGACATCTACCGCAAGTCGCGCCTGGCCGAAATCATCCGCCTGGCGCGGGTATCGGTGCTCGGGGCGGTGGTTATCTTCTTCACGCTGCTGCTCGACGACCAGGGGGTGATGAACTACCGGGCTTACTATAAGACGTTTACCGCCTACTACCTGCTGCATTTCTTCATCACGGCCATCCTGCGCACTTGGGCCGTGAGCAGCGTGCAGCGCACGATTTACAAGGGGCGGATTTCGTTTCCCACGCTGCTGGTTGGCTCCAATGCCTTGGCCCTGAATACGTTTCATGAGCTCACGCGCACCAGCCGCCACCTGGGCTTGCGCCTGATTGGTTTCGCGCCCGTGGGCGACACCGTGGACCCCGGCCTGGCGGCCGAGCTGCCGGCCAAAGGTTCCTACCAGCGCCTGCCGGCCCTGGTGCGGGCTCTCAAAGTCGAGCAGATTGTCATCGCCATCGAGCCCAGCGAGCACCTGCTGATTCAGGATATTCTGGCCTTGCTGGAAGGAACCCCGGCCCGCGTCAGCATCCTGCCCGACTTGTACCAGATGCTGCTGGGGTCGGTGAAAGTCAACCACTTATTCGGTACGCCGCTCATCGAAATCAAGCAGGACCTGCTGCCGGTGTGGCAGGTAGTCCTCAAGCGCGTGATTGACGTGGTGGGCTCAGCCCTGTTTCTGCTGCTGGCCTGGTGGGTGTACGCCTTCACGGCCGTGATGGTGAAGCTGTCGTCGCCCGGCCCGATATTCTACCGGCAGGTGCGAATTGGTCGTAATGGTCTGCCATTCAACATCATCAAGTTTCGCTCGATGTTCACCGACGCCGAGAAGCTGGGCCCGGCCCTGAGCTCGGACCACGACCCGCGCATCACCAAATGGGGCCGCTTCATGCGCAAGGTGCGCCTCGACGAGCTGCCCCAGTTCTGGAACGTCATCAAGGGCGACATGAGCATCGTGGGCCCGCGCCCGGAACGCCAGTTTTTCATCGACCAGATTATGAAAATCGCGCCCCACTACCGCCACCTGCACCGCGTGCGCCCCGGCCTCACCTCGCTGGGCCAGGTGAAATACGGCTACGCCGAAACCGTGGCTCAGATGGTCGAACGGCTCAAATTCGATATTCTTTACATCGAAAATATGAGCCTGGCCATGGATTTTCGGGTGCTGCTGTACACGCTGAAGATTATCATGGAAGGACGCGGGAAATAATGGTTAGTGGTTAACGGTTAGTGATTAATGACGAGTGTTTCTGTCTGAAAATCACTCATCACTAACCGTTAACCACTAACCACTAAGCGAAGCCTTACCTTTGCGTTCGCCGGCCGGAACCATTCAAGCTCCGGGCGAATTGCACCACCTATGAATACCGAAGTAAAAGGACGGGTACTCGTCGCGATGAGCGGCGGAATTGACTCCAGCGTAGCCGCCGTGCTGCTGCACGAGCAAGGCTACGAAGTAGTCGGGATGACGATGAAAACCTGGGATTACGCCAGCGCCGGCGGCTCCAAGAAAGAAACTGGCTGCTGCTCACTCGACAGCATCAACGATGCCCGCGACATTGCCGTGCAGCTCGGCTTCCCGCATTATATCATTGATATCCGGGACGAGTTCGGCGATTTTGTCATTGATAATTTCACCGACGAATACCTCGCCGGCCGCACCCCCAATCCCTGCGTGCTCTGCAATACCCACATCAAGTGGGATGCCCTGCTGCGCCGCGCCGACCAGCTCGGCTGCGAGTTCATCGCCACCGGCCACTACGCCAACATCCGGAAAGATGCCGAAACCGGCCGCTTCGTGGTGAGCAAGGGCCTCGACGAAAACAAGGACCAAAGTTATGCCCTGTGGGGCGTGAGCCAGGCCAGCTTGAGCCGCACGCTGTTCCCGCTGGGCGGCATGCGCAAAACCGAAATCTATGACGAAGCCCGCCGGCGCGGGTTCACCGAGCTGGTGAACAAGCCCGAGAGCTACGAAATCTGCTTTATCCCCGACAACGACTACCGGGGCTTCCTGCGCCGGCGCGTGCCGGGCCTGGAGGCCCGCGTGGCCGGCGGCAACTTCGTGACCAAAAACGGCCGCGTGATTGGTAAGCACGAGGGCTACCCGTTCTACACCATCGGGCAGCGCAAGGGGCTGGGCGTGGCCCTGGGCTACCCGGCGTTCGTGCTCGAAATCCGACCCGATACCAACGAAGTGGTGCTGGGCAACTACGAGGAGCTGGCCAGCACGGCCACCGTGGTGGGCAAGTTTAATATGGGCAAACAGGCCAGCCTGCTCGGCCAGGGCCTGGTGCCGGCCGTGGTGAAAGTGCGCTACAACCACGACGGCGCGCCCGCGTTTCTGGAAGAAGTGGACGGCAAAATCCGCGTGTATTTCGAGGAGCCCGTGCACGCCATCACGCCCGGCCAGGCCGCCGTATTCTATGACGGGCAGGATGTGCTGGGCGGCGGCTGGATTGAGCGCCACGTAATCGGCGAATTCCCCTTACCTTTTACCGCCGCGGAAGCGAACCACTAACGCTTTTCACCGGTTTCTACCTTTCCCTGGCCGTGCTTATGTTTCGGATGCTATCAACGTTGAATCAGTGTTTTACCGCTCGCCGCCTGGCCTTTGCCGTCGTGGCGTTGGGCCTGAGCCTCACGGGCTGCAAGGATACCGTGGAAGTGTCGCCCGACTCGGGTAACGACTATTACCCGGTGGCGGTGGGAAACTTTTGGGTATACGCCGTGGCCGATACCACCTGGAATCTGGCCACGCCGTCGACGCCCAGCGTGCGCACGGCCACGGCTTTCCAGTTCAAGGAAACCATCACGGAAACCCTCACCGATGCGGCCGGCCAAAAAGCCTACCGCTTGGTGCGGGCCAAACGCCTGACCCCGGCCGATGCCTGGCGCAACGACAGCGTATTCATCCTCACGGCCAACCAGCAGTTCGTGGCCCTGACCCGCAACAACGCCCGTACGCTGGAGCTGATTTTCCCGGTGCGCGAGGGGCGGTCGTGGAATTTTAATGCCTTTAATAATAACTCGAATGACACGATAACGGCCGAAACGCGGCAGTATAGCCGCATCGGGCAGCCATTCACCACGGCTGCCGTGGCGGGCAGTCCGGCCATTGCGTACCCGGCCACGGTCACAACCACCAACACGGGTACGGCTGCTGATAATAACCTTATTAAGATTCTGAACTATCAGCAGATTTTTGCCAAAAAAGTAGGTCCGGTTTCACGTAAGCGTCGCAATCTGCAGCCCTATTATTACAACGGCCCGAGCGGCAACCCGATTTATGTCCCGGGCTCGTACTTCAGCGCCTCGGTTCGGCATGAAACCCTGATTGATTACGGCCCGCGCTAACGCCACGGCTTTCACTCCCTCACCTGTACGCTGTATTCTATGGTTTCCTCTACAACAAAGTGGCTGGTTGCGTTTTCGATGGTAGGGGCGTGGGTGGTGCTGGCGGCGTCCCCGGCCGCCGCGCAAGGCCCCGCGCGCCGGCACCTGGTGTATTTCCGGGATAAAGCCGGTACGCCGTATTCGGTCGCGCAGCCGCAGGCGTTTTTGTCGGCGCGGGCCATTACCCGCCGCACCCGCCAGGGCATTGCCGTGCTCCCCCGCGACCTGCCCGTGAACCCCGCCTACGTGAACCAGATACGTGGGCTGGCGGGTGGCCCGCGGGTGCTCTACACCTCGCGCTGGTTCAATGCCGCCGTTGTTTCCTGCGATTCGACCACCCTGACGCGGGTGTTGGCGCTGCCCATGGTGCGCAGCGCCAACACCCTCAACCGCCAGTTTGTGGCCAGCCCCGCGCCCACGGCCCCCGTGCAGGTGCCTGACGTGGCCGCCCGGGGCACCCTGGCCACCCGCGCCCAGTACGGCTCGGCCTATCGTCAGAACCAGCAAATTGGGGCCCTGGCCATGCACGACGCCGGTTTTCGGGGCGAAGGCATGCACATCGCCGTGTTCGATGCCGGTTTCCCCGGCGTAAACCAGATTTCGGCGTTGCAGCCCCTTTTTCAGCAGCAGCGCCTGGTGAGCACCCGCAACTTCGTGGATGGCGGCACCAGCGTATACCTGCGCAACAGCCACGGTACCAACTGCCTGTCGGCGATGGCGGGCAACCAGGCCGGCTTCTACATTGGCTCCGCGCCCCGGGCGGCCTACTCCCTGTGCATCACCGAAGACGTCGCTTCTGAGCATCGGGTGGAAGAAGCCAACTGGCTGGCGGCGGCCGAATTTGCCGATTCCAGCGGCGTCGATATCATCAGCTCGTCGCTCGGCTACACCACCTTCGACGCACCGTCGCCCTCCTACACCTATGCCGACATGAACGGCCGCAACGCCATCAGCTCGCGGGCCGCCACCATGGCCGCCCGCGTGGGTATGCTGGTGGTGAGTGCCGCCGGCAACGAAGGCGACGACCCCTGGCATTACATTTCGGCCCCGGCCGATGCCGACTCCATCATGTCCGTCGGGGCGGTCGATTCACTGGGAAATCACGCTTTTTTCAGCTCCTACGGCCCCACCGCCGATGGTCGCATCAAGCCTACGCTGGCGGCCATGGGCTTTGCGGCGGCGGTGCTTTCGCCCAACGGCTCGGCGTTCCGGGGCAGCGGCACTTCCTATGCCTGCCCCATTCTGGCGGGTATGGCGGCCGGCTTCTGGCAGGCCAATCCCACGCTCACGGCCCAGCAGGTGATTACGGCGCTCCGCGCCACGGCTTCGCAGGCCAGCAACCCCGATAATACCCTGGGCTACGGCATCCCCAACTTCCTTACCGCCTACAACCTACTGCATCCCAATGCGCCGCTGGCCACTACCGCCAGCCAGTTGAATGGCGGCGAACCACTGGGAATCTTCCCCAACCCCAACGGCGATGGCCCGCTGACCCTGGTGCTGCCGGTGGCGCTGCGCGGACAGGCCCTGCGCCTGCGGGTGCTCGATGCCCGGGGCGCAACAGTGGTGCAACAGGAGTTGCCCGCCGGCAGCAGCGGCGAGATTCCGCTGCGGCTGGGGCGGCTGGCCAAGGGGGTTTACACCTGCGAAGTGAGTGGAAGCAATACGCGACGAACGGTGAAATTTGTGCAGCAGTAACGGCTGTTCAGAAGCTGAAAAAGGGTGCTTCACGGCACCCTTTTTTATGTGATTTTAGCGGGGTGCAGGCTTGTTTGTGAGGGCATTTTTTCGTAATTTTAAAGCTCTAACCCACCCCATTTTAGTGCAGTAGCATGTTGCAAATGATGATTACCAAGCGCATCGGGCGCCGCCAGTTTCACTTCACGGTGCAGGGCAGTAACTTTCACGAAACCGTGGCCGAATACGACCGCCTGAGCTTTCCTGACGTGCCCACCTGCGGCCTCTGCGGCTCCGATAATCTGGACCTGACCAGCCGCGTGGCGCAGGACAAATTCAAGTACACTTCGGTGAAGTGCATCGACTGCCGGGGCGACCTCACCTTCGGCAAAACCCAAAAGGACGACCAGACAGTTTTCCTGCGCCGCCGCGAAAACGGCGACTTCGACTGGAAAGCCCTCGAAAAGGCCGATAAATAATCCTTTGGCCGGTTCTCCGGTTATTCTCTCGTCAACGCAAACGGCACTCTGGCTTCAGGGTGCCGTTCTTTGCGTCTGGAGTGGCCGGGGTTCGGTTCGGGTCCCCTCGTTCACTGCGTTTTACCTTATCCGACTAAATCCGCATTCATGTTTACTGGAATTATTGAAGCTCTGGGTACCATTGTAGCCGTTGAAAACCAAGGCAGTAATCGTCATTTCACCGTAGCCTCGCCCTTCGCGGTCGAATTGAAAATTGACCAGAGCGTGGCCCACGATGGCGTGTGCCTGACCGTGGTGGCCGTGGATGCCGCCGCCGGCACGCACGTTGTCACGGCCATTGATGAAACGATGCGCGTGACCAACCTGAGCCAGTGGGAGCCCGGCCGCCACGTCAACCTGGAGCGCTGCCTGGCCTCCAACGGCCGCTTCGACGGCCACATCGTGCAGGGCCACGTCGATGCCACGGCCACCTGCCTGAGCGTGACCGACCAGGCGGGTTCCTGGCTGTTCCGTTTCGGCCACGCGCCCGGCCCCGGCCGCCTCACCGTCGAAAAAGGCTCTATCTGCGTGAATGGCACCAGTCTCACCTGTTTCGAAAGCACCGATGAGGGCTTCACGGTGGCCATTATTCCCTACACGTATGAGCACACCAGCTTTCAGCAGCTGAAGGCTGGCGAAACGGTGAACCTGGAATTTGATATCGTGGGCAAGTACGTGGCCAGGCTATTGGGCCGGTAGCTGTCCGCTACCGTTCGCCGATTGAGTGGAAATACGATTTGGCCCGGTGCAGGGCTTTGGTATCGAGCTGAATGTCATTGGGGCGGGAGCCGGTGCCAAAGAGCAAGCCGCCCCAGTGCATCTGCATGTGGGCGGCGCTGAGTTTCAGGGAGTCTTCCAGAGGCTGGGCTTCGGGGCGCGCGCCACTGCTGGCGGTGATGGCCCACAAGGTTTTGCCGGTCATCTCGGTCCGAAAGTCCAGGCCGGGCGTGCGCAGCCAGGCACTCCAATGGTCCAGATACTGTTTGGCGGGCACGGACAGGCTGTACCAGTACAGCGGACTCACCAAAACCAGGTCGGTGGCTTGCATGGTGGCTTCCAGCAGCAGCCTGGCATTGCCCGATGGCGGCGAATAGACTCCGCTGTGGCGCAGGTCCATAAAATCGGGCAGGGGATGGTCGGGCAAGTACAGCCACTGCTGTTCGACGTGGGCCGGCAAGTGGTGCGCGGCACAGTACGCCAGCTGTTCGGTGTTGCCCAGGCGCCGCGTGCTGGACAGCAGAAACAGGAAGCGGCGGGCAGGAGTGTTCATGTGGAAGGAGGGAAGAAAGGAAGGAAGGCTACGCCCCGGGGGACCACCAGCGGGGAGCCAGCCGCTTGTAGAGAACTGCTCCCCCCCAACCCAAAAGCGCCCCTACGGTGGCCCCCCCGAGTACGTCGGTAGGATAGTGCGCGCCAAGGTACATTCGGCTGTAGGAAAGCAGCCCGGCCCAGATACAAACGCCCACTTTCAGCCCCCGGAAACGCTGCGTGGGCAACACCAGCGCCAGAAAAACGGCCAGCGCCACCGAATTGGCCGCGTGCGATGACAGAAAGCCGAACTGCCCGCCGCAGCCATCGGGCAGGCGCAGCAGCTGGCTCAGCGCCGCGTCGTGGCACGGCCGGGGGCGGGCAAAAAAGGGCTTGAACAAGCGGCTGGTAATGCTGTCGGCCAGGGCCACGGCCGCGATGACCAGCGGCAGCAGCAGCACGCCACGCCGCCGGAAATGGTAAATCAGCCAGCCGATGAGTAGCACGTAGGCCGGAAACCACACGGTGCGGTTGGAGGCGAAAACCATTATCGCGTCCAGCGCCGGGCTGTGGGCGCGGTTGATGGCCAGCAGCAGCTGGCGGTCGAGGGCCTGGAGGGAATTAAAAATTAAAAATTGAGAATTAAAAATGGGCATGATAGCAAGCCGGCGGGGTGGAGTTCTTTTTAATTTTTAATGCTCAATTTTTAATTGTTTCAGGCCAGCCAGTCAACGCCTTTGCGGAGCCAGCCCAACGTATTCGCCTCGGGGGTGCCGGCCGCGGGCGGGGCGGGGTTGTAGGCCCAGCCGGTGCGCGGGGGCAGGCTCATGAGGATGGATTCGGTGCGGCCGCCGGTTTCGAGGCCGAAGCGGGTGCCCCGGTCAAAGGCCAGGTTGAACTCGGCGTAGCGGGCGCGGCGCTGGCTTTGCCAGGCTTCTTCGCGCTCGGTGTAGGGCAGGGCGTAGTTGGCGGCCATCAGGCCGGTGAAGAACGGACCGAAAAGCTCGGCCACGTCGCGCATAAAGGCGAATAATTCCTCGGCGGTACCGTCCTGGCCCACCGTCAGTCTATCGTAGAAAATGCCGCCCACGCCCCGGGTTTCCTGGCGGTGGGGGAGGTAGAAATAGTCGTCGGCCCAGCGGGTGAACTTGGGGTAATAGGCCGGGTTGTGGCGGTCGCACACGGCGCGCAGCTGCGCGTGGAAGGCGCGGGCCTGGTTTTCGTCCACGTAAATCGGGGTCAAATCGATGCCGCCGCCGAACCAGGCTTCGCCGTTGCCGGCTTCGAAGTAGCGCACGTTCATGTGGATGATGGGCACGCGCGGACTGCGCGGGTGCAGCACCACGCTCACGCCGGTGGCGTAGAAATGCGGGTCGGGCATGTGCAGCTGGCGGGCGGCGGCCTCGCTCATTTCGCCCCACACGGCCGAAAAGCCGACGCCGCCTTTTTCGAGGATGCGCCCGTGCTCCAGCACTTTGGAGCGGCCGCCGCCGCCGCCCTCGCGCTGCCAGGCATCGGTGAGGAAGGTGGCCGGGCCGGCATCGGCGGTGGCGAGCTGCTGGCAGAGGCGGAGCTGAAAATCAGCCAGCCAGGCTTCAATTTCGGGGCGAATGGTGGGGGAGGGCATGAAGGGGTAGTTAGGAGTTAGGAGTTGAGAGTTAAGAGTTAAGAATTGGGAGTGAGTAGTTGGTAATCAATGGTGAGCAGCTCGTTCTTCAATTGCGCACTCTTAACTCTTAACTCTCAACCCCTAACTCTTAACCCGATAAACTCCCCGCTCTTAACTCCACAAAGATACGGACGGGGGCGCGGGGCGTACTTTTGCAGTCTCACCCGCCCCGTGTTCCCGATGTCTGATTTTGCTGCGCCCGCCGCTTCCGATACCACCGACTTCTCCAATCCCCGCGTAGCGGCCGCTGCGGCTGCCGCCGCCGCGGCCTTTACCGCGCCTGCCGCGCCCGCCGCCGATATCGCCCTGCTGGCCCGCGCTTACGGCCTGATGCACACCGCCGCCGAAATGGCCGCCCTGTTTGAAGAAGAAAAAACCGTGGCCTCGCGCTACGTGCACGCCACTGCCCGGGGCCACGAGGCCGTGCAGCTGGCCGCCGCCTTCCTGCTCACCGAAACCGACTATGCCGCGCCCTATTACCGCGACGACGCCCTGCTGCTGGGCCTGGGCCTGCGGCCGTATGAGCTCATGCTCCAGCTGTTGGCCAAGGCCGACGACCCCTTTAGCGGTGGGCGTACCTACTATTCGCACCCTTCGCTGCGGCGGGCGGGCATTCCGGTTATTCCCCATCAGAGCTCGGCCACGGGTATGCAGGCCATCCCGGCCACGGGCATGGCCCACGCGCTGGCTTATTTCGAAAGCCAGGGGCTGAAGTATCCGCGCAATGGCGAAGCGGGGGTGCAGGCCGCCAGCACCAAGCCGTTGGTACTGTGCTCCATCGGCGATGGGGCCATGACGGAGGGCGAGGTGGCCGAGGCCCTGCAAATGGCCATTTTGCACCAGCTGCCCATCATTTACCTGGTTCAGGATAATGACTGGGGCATCTCGGCCACCGGCCGCGAGATGCGGGCCATGAATGCCTACGAGTTTGCGGCCGGCTTCCCCGGCCTGCGCCGGATTCAGGTGGATGGGGCCGACGTGGAGTCGTCGCACGCCGGGCTGGCCGAGGCTTTTGCGCACGTGCGGGGGCGGCGCGGGCCGGTGCTCGTGCACGCCAAGTGCCCGCTGCTGGGCCATCACACCAGCGGCGTGCGCCGCGAATGGTACCGCAACGACCTGGCCACCCACCAGGCGCAGGACCCGCTGCCCCGCCTGCACCAGCGCCTACTGGCCCTGGGCCTGGCCCAACAAAAACTCGACGAGCTGCGGGCCCAGGCCCGCGCCACCGTGCGCGCCGACTGGGCCGAGGCCCTGGCCGCCCCCAACCCCGACCCCGCCACCTTCGCCGACCACGAGTTTGCGCCGCCCGCCGTGACGGCCGAAGCCGGCGAGCGCAGCCCCGCCGGAGCCGAAAAAGCCCTGATGGTGGATGCCGCCCTGCATACGGTGGACGATATTCTGCGCGAATTCCCCGAGGCCCTGTTCTATGGGCAGGACGTGGGCGGCGAGCTCGGCGGGGTGTTCCGCGAGGCCGCGCTGCTGGCCCGGAAGTACGGCGATGCCCGCGTGTTCAATACCCCCATTCAGGAGGCCTACATTGTGGGCAGCACGGCGGGCATGGCGGCGGTGGGCGCCCGGCCCATCGTCGAAATCCAGTTTGCCGACTACATCTGGCCCGCGCTCAATCAGCTGGTGGAGGAGCTGTCGAAATCCTGCTACCTCACCATGGGCAAGTTCCCGATTCCGGCGCTGATTCGGGTGCCCATCGGGGCCTATGGCGGGGGCGGGCCTTACCACTCGGGCTCCATTGAGAGCACGCTGCTCACCATTCGGGGCATTAAGGTGGTGTACCCGAGCAACGCGGCCGACATGAAGGGCCTCATGCGGGCCGCTTTCCTCGACCCCAACCCCGTTATCATGCTCGAACATAAGGGCCTGTACTGGAGCAAGGTGCCCGGCACCGAGGAGGCCAAAACCATCGAGCCCGCCACCGGCTACGTCATCCCGCTGGGGCAGGCCGCCATCGCCCAGGCCGCCGATGCTGAGAAGCTGCGCCGGGGCGAAACCGCCCTCGTCGTGACCTACGGCATGGGTGTGCATTGGGCCCGGGCCGCCAGCCGCGACTGGGTTGGCCAAATCGAAATCCTCGACCTGCGCACCCTCAATCCCCTCGATTTTGAGGCCGTCGTGGCCGGTACCCGTCGGCACGGCAAGGTACTGGTCCTCACCGAAGAGCCACTGATGAACAGCTTTGCCGAGAGCCTGGCCGGCCGCATTCAGCGCCACTGTTTCGAGGTGCTCGATGCCCCGGTATTCACCCTGGGCGCGGCCAACCTGCCCGCCATCGCCCTCAACGTGGAGCTGGAGAAGCAAATGCTGCCGAGCGCGGCCAAGGTATCGGTGGCGTTGGGCGAGCTACTGGGGTATTAAAGGCCTACCCGAATAGGCTAAAGAAGAACGTCATGCCGAGCGCAGCCGAGGCCCGTTTGCTGGCCGCAGTTTAGCGCGCAGCGCGTAACTGCTGGCCGAGGGTGAGGTGAGTCTGTGACTCACGACAATGGAGCCGCCTGGGGGATTTGGTCATGCCTTGCCGCTTTGCGACAGCGAGTTACAAACTCGCCTCATTTAGCGGCCAGCAGTTACGCGCTGCGCGCTAAACTGCGGCCAGCGGCCACGCCTTACCCAGCGGCCAGCGGCTAATTCCTGATTCCTCCTCAAGCGCCGCGTTAAAACGGGTAGCCAATACCCAGGTTGAAGGCAAGAGGATTGGCGCTGGTGTCGAAGTTGCGCAGGGCCCAGCGCTGGGCCGAGGGCGCGGTGGGGTCGTAGATTTTGGTGGCCACGTCGAGGCGGAGGATGAGGAAGGTGAAATCGAACCGAACGCCGAAGCCGGAGCCCACCGCGATTTGCTGGTAGAACTTGTTGAGCTGAAACTGGGCACCGGGCCGGAGGTAGTTGCCGTCCTTATCCTTGCCTTCCTGCAAGCCCCACACATTGCCAAAATCGGTAAACACCGCCCCTTTTATAAAGCTGTAGATGGGGAAGCGGTACTCGGCGCTGCCTTCGAGCAAGAGCTCGCCGGGCTGCTCGCTCAGGTAGTCGCGGGTGAGCTGCGGCTGGCCGTTGCTATCGCGCTCGGTGCGCAGGGGCGTGTAGCCGCCGGGCCCCAGGCGGCGTGGCGACCACGCCCGCAGGCTGGTGGAGCCCCCCGCGAAAAACGACCTGTCGTAGGGGATGATGAACTGAGTGGCCCCGGTGGTCGGGTCGGGGGTACGGGTGAGGGCGTGGACCACGCCGCCGTTGAGCCGCCACACGAAGTAAGTGTTGGGCGTGAGGTGGTGGTAGCGGCGGTAATCGGCGCTGAAGCGGGCAAAATTGTAGACGCTCAGGTCCGTTTTATCAAACAGCGCCTCCCGGTAGAGGCCGCGGGTGAGGCCGCCCAGCTCGGCAAACAGGCGCAGGTAGCGGGCATCGCGGGTTTCGTTGAAGTCGTTGGAATTGTAGAGCGAAGTGAAGCTGATGCTGGGCACAATCTGCTTGCTGAACGAGCGGAAGAGCGACGAGCCCTGCGTGGTCTGGAGTGAGTCGAGCAGCTTCCTGAAGACGCTGTCAACCCTGATGGTATTGACCAGGTTGATAACCACCGGCGAAAAAACATACTGGTGGTAAGCCGAGCGCTGCCAGATGTAGTCGTAGGTGAACTCGAAGTTGGAGCGGGTGTACTCGGGCCGGTCCACGAAGGTTTCCGAGAGGGAGAAGCGCGTTTTGGGGTTGTAGCGGGTGAGGAATCTGTTGGGCCGGAAGGGAATCAGGAACTGCGGCAGCACCAGGCTGGCCGTGGCCCCGAGCTGGGTGGTGTACACGGCGGGCGTGGCTTCGCTGTTGCCGCCGGCTATGCGGGTGAGCTGGCCCTCGAAGCCGGCCCGCACGCCCAACTCCAGCACCTCGGCCCCGCCAAAGGGATTGCGGGTTTTGAGGCGCAGATTGATGAAGGGCCCCGGCAGGTAGGCCACGTAGGTGACCCCGCCCTCCACGGTTTCGCCGAATTTGGGTGCGGGCGACGCATTGATGACCGCTACCAATTCTCCGGTGCTCGGGTGCAGGCCGGTGCTGTCGGCGGCGGGCGGGTCGGGCACCTTGCGGTAGTTCACGGTATTGAACCGGAACATGTCGAGGTCGGCCAGCTGGCGCTGGGTTTGCAGGGTGCGGGCCAGGCTGTAGCGCTGGCCGGGGCGCACCATTACCTTGCGGGCCAGCAGGCTGGTGCTGTACTTCTGCTCGTAGGCCGCGAAGCTGACCGAATCCGTCACGACGGTATCGGCGCGCACGCCCAGGCTGGGGCGGGCGGGCTGCCCGCCGGGCGTGCCGGCGCGGCGCAGGGTGTCGCCGGTGGCACTGCGCAGGGTGCGGCCCACGCCGGCATCGGTCACGAAGCGCACGCGGCGCAGGCTATACACGCGGTGGCCCTGGCCGGGGCCGGGGTTGGCAATGAGGGTGCGCAGCCGCACCCGGAACTTGTCGTAGCTGGTGTCGGCCTCGAAGGTGATGTACTGCTGACGGAAATCGAAGTAGCCGGCATTTTTCAGCAGCGTTTCGAGGCGGGTGCGCTCCTGGCCAATCAGCGCTTCGTTGTAGCGCTCCTTATCCTTGAGCAAGCTGGCACCCGAGCCCTGCCGCACCACGGCCGCCACCCCCGAATCGGGAATGCTGGCTGGCTGCAGCTGGGTGAGGAAGGGCTGATTTTCAGCGATGTTGTAGGTCACCGTGACGCGCCGGTACTTTTTGGCGGCATCCAGGGAGTCGGGCTTGCCGGGAAATACCGCGCCCACGGCACCCAGCGCCCGCAGCACGGGGCCCCGCCGGTAGCGGGCCGTATCGGTAGCCGCCACACGTGCCCGAAAAAAGCCCTGCGCGTGCAGGTACGTCGTCATTTGCTCGGCCGAACGACGGGTCAGAGCCGAGTCGTACACCACCGGAGCCTCACCCAGGCGCATGATGGCATTGCCCTTGTCGAGCGCCAGCTGCTTGCGGTTTATCCGGCGCTCGCGCTGGGCCAGCAGCTTGCCCAGCCTGGCCGAGTCGGTGCCGGCCGCTTTCATACTGGCCAGGTAAGTGGCCTGAATGTCGCGCAGCTTATTGTTGATGCGGGCCGAGTCATAAAACCGGTAGCCCAGCTGGTAGATGGCCAGCTTGGGCAGCGGGAAACTGGTGTTGGGTTTTTGCTGGGCCAGCGCGGTGAGCCGTTCTTTGTCGGCTTGTTCCACCCCCTTGATTTCCACCCGGCTGAGTAGACGCTGGTTGGGTCGCAGCAGGCCAAATGGCGAGCAGGCGGCCAGCAGCGTGAGGCCCAGCACCGGGGCCATGCGCCAGCCCAGCCCGCCCAAAGGCCGTAGCTTCGATGTATAGTTAGCTAACAATGGTTTCAAAAGCACTTGGCAAATACGTGCAGTCTCTGCACCAAAAGAAGTATCGGCAGCGCCACGGCGCCTTTCTGGTAGAAGGTGGCAAAAGCGTGCTCGAGCTGCTAAGTTCCGACCTGGAAACGGAACACCTGCTGGTCACGGCCGAATTTGCTTCCCAAAATCATGCCCGCCTCCCGGCCCGCCTGCCCCTGAGCATGGCCACCGAGGCCGAGCTGACCCAGCTGGGCACGCTGGCCACCAACACCACCGCCCTGGCCGTGGCCCGCCTGCCCCAAGAAAAACCGCTGCTCCCAACGCTGCCCGAAGCGGCCTTATTGCTCGCCCTAGACGAAGTGCGCGACCCCGGCAACCTGGGCACGCTCCTGCGCCTGGCCGACTGGTACGGCCTGCCCGGCGTGGTGCTCAGCCCCGGCTGCGCCGATGCGTACGCGCCCAAAACCGTGGCCGCCACCATGGGCGCGTTTGCCCGGGTGCGGGTCTGGGAGCGCGACCTTAGTGAGTGGCTGCCCACGCTGCCGGCCGCCGTGGGCATTTTCGGAGCCGACCTGGCCGGCGACAACGTGCACCGACTCACTCTGCGTCCGGCCGGGGTGCTCGTTATGGGCAGCGAGTCGCACGGCCTCACGCCGGGCGTGGCGGCGGCCCTCACGCGGCGGCTGCACATTCCGCGCGGGGCCAGCGGCGGGGCCGAAAGCCTGAACGTGGCCATCTCGGCGGCTATTTTGCTGGATAATTTCTTTCGCAATCAGTAAGGGCAACGCTTGCAAAAGCTGTCACCGCTACGCAATCAAAAGGCCCGTCTCAGCATGAGACGGGCCTTTTGATTGAGCATTTGCCCGGTGCTGGCTAGTTGCCGGCGATGCGGATGCCGAAGCTCAGTACCTGGGTATCGGGGCCGGCTCCTTCTTTGAATAAGCCGTTCATGTTGTACTTCCCGAAAAACTCCAGGCCGCGGTAGCCAATCGTACCCTGCAAGCCATAGAGGAAGTTTTCCATGTTGTAGCTGCCATCCTCTTTTTCTTTGTTGGTCGAGCCCTCGTTGGTGTACTTGAGCTTGGTCCAGGACTTGATGCGGTAGCCGGCGAAGCCACCAGCGCTCAGCATGAGGGTGGGCTTGTAGTGCGAGTCGCGCAGCTGAAGCTGAAGCATCAGGGGCACGTTGATAGAGGAGGAAGCCAGCTTGGTCTTTTGGAACTGCCGGCCGTCGGTTTCGCGAATGACCATGGTGCGGCCATTGGCATCCAGCCACCGGTTGTTGCCGCTCAGCATGTAGTTGTTGAAAGAAATTTCGGGCCCGACCACAATGCTCATCGGGCTGCGCTTGCCGCCGAGGCGGGTCACAAAGTCAAGGCCAAGGTTAACGTAACGCGAGCCTTCGGTGCGCAGGTCCACCGACCCGGTTTCGCCAGGCAGTGTAATGGAGCGGGGTTTCTGGTTGACGAAGGCATTCAGGCCCAGGTCGAAAACAAAGTTGACACTGGTTGATTTGCGCTCAAGTTGTTTCAAACGGGTGGAATCGCGGTGCGCCTGGCGCTGCGCACCGGTTCTGTTGGTTTCCTTGGTATTGTAGGACTTCGTGCCATCCTGGTCAGTCGTCACCACCACGCCAAACGTCTTGTTCAGCATCACATCAACCCGGTTGGTATTCGCGGCTTTCTTACGGGTCGTGATGCGGATTTGCTCGGGTAGGTTCTTGCCGGGCTGGTCCTTGTCGGGGTAGAATTGCAGCGTCACCTGGTCGGTGGAGGCATCCTTGGCGGCCTTTTCAGCCTGGGTAATGTAGCCGGCCAGCCGCGAGGTGAGGGAGTCGAGCTGGTAATTCTTCATTTCGCGCAGCTGGGCCGCGTCGCGCACCGTCAGGGTGAGGGTGGCTTTGTTGGGCAGGCGCACCACAATGGTGTCTTTCACTGTGGCTGGGGTGGCCAGCGCGGTGGAGCGGGCCTCAGCCAGCCCGCCCACCAGTACCATCAGAAAAAAGGAGAGAAAAGCGCGTTGCATGATTTCTAAAAAAAAGGAGTTAGAGTCGAATGGATTTGCTGATGCTGCGGCCCGCCAAATTGGCCTGGAGCGTCACGTTCTCGGGCAAGCCCGTTATTTCAGCCAGGCTGACCCGCTCGCCGCGGGCCAGGTGGCCAGCCTGCTGCAGCAGGCGGCCGCCCAGGCCCCGGCGCCCGGCGGGCGCTTCGGCTGCGGCCAGCGCCGAGCTGCTGATTTTGGCGAGCCGGGCGGGGGGCGTGCCGCCATTGCGCACGTCCACGGTTATCAGCTCGCTGGTGCTGGCCAGGCTGGCGGTCGGTACCGGCAGCGTCCGGACGATTTCCGGAGTTGGAGCTGGCTTGGGAGCGAGGGCAATGGTAGAAGGTTCGGGCGTGGGCCGTGGCTCGTCAGCAACGGTGGAGCGGGCCGGGGCAGGGGCCGGGCGGGGAGTCGTGCGGGCCACTTGGGGGCGGTGGTCGGTGGCCGCGTCCGGCTGCCGGTTGGTTCCCAGGTAGTGGCGGGGCGACTGCCCGGCGGTGGCCCTGTTGGCCTTTGGAGCGGTAGATGCCAGCTCGCTGGAGCGGGTTGCCTGGGGCAGCGTATTTTTTTGCGTAGCCAGGGCACCCATTGTTTCAGGAGCCGCAGCCGTGGTCAGCGCGGAGCTGCCGGCACTTTGGGTAGCAGTAGCAGCGCGCGCCAATTCGGCCTCAATGGGTTGTTTTGAAGAAGCAGCTGGTGCCGATACAGCGGGAGCGGCCGTGCGGGTTTGCTGCGATGCGACCGCGCCGCCGGGGCCACTGCCGATGCTGCGCCCGCTCCACAGGCCCACACCGCCCGCCACCAGCAACAGCGCCACCACGGCCGCCAGGGCCATGGGCCACCAGGCGGCCGGCCGGCGCTTGCGGGGCCGCAGGTGCTCATCTTCAAGACGTTCCCACACCTCGCGGCCGGGAGCGGTGGCATGGCTATTCAGGCGCTGCCGAAACAGCTGGTCGAGGCGGTCGGAGCCGGGCTCGGGCGCGGCGCTGGGCTCAGCCTGGAGCCGCGCCCACAGGGCATCGTGGGGCGGCGTGGCGTGGCCGTCCAGTTTGTCCCGGAATAAATCGTCGATATCTTCAGGAAGCATGATAAGTGCCGGTAGTTAGGAGTGAATAGCCGGTCAGGGGAGAAAGACGACGGGCTAGTTAGTCGAGATGGCCGCGAATTGAACCCGGCGCTGGAGCATGGCGCGGGCCTTGCTCAGCTGCGATTTGCTGGTGCCTTCGCTGATGCCCAGCAGGTCGGCAATTTCCTGGTGGCCGTAGCCCTCCAGGGCGAAGAGGTTGAACACCGTGCGGTAGCCGGCGGGCAGGGTAGCCAGCAGGGCCAGCAGGTCTTCGGCCTGCAGCTGGGTATCGGCGGTGGCAGCGGTGGTGGCCAGGTTTTCGGGCTGGGCAAAGTCTTCAAACGAGAGGGTGAGCGTTTCGCGTTGGCGCAGCTGCATCAGCGATTCGTTCACCATGATGCGGCGGACCCAGCCTTCGAAGCTGCCCTCGAAGCGGTAGTTGGGCAGGGCCCGGAACATCTTGGCGAAACCCAGGAGCAGGGCTTCCTCGGCATCCTCGCGGCGCTTGAGGTAGCGCCGGCACACGGTGAGCATGAGCCCGGCCAGCTGGTCGTAGAGCTGGCGTTGGGCCCGGTGCTCGCCCCGCACGCAGGCGGCGATGAGGTCGGATTCAGTCACGGTAAGAGTGGGCAAAGTGCAGAAAGAATGGTGGGGGTCGCGCGGCAGATGCGCAAAGTGAATGAAAGGTTGCCTGGGAAAGAAAAGATACTCGCAGCGAAAAGGCCTGACCAATTGGTCAGGCCTCCGAAGGTAGAAATTGGTCTGCCAAAGGCTAGTACTGAGTGCGATAAAACCGGTGTTTGGCATCAAGCGCGAGCGGGTTCTCTTTGAACCAGGCTGCAAAAGCTTTCCATTTTCCCGGATTGTCCTTATACCACTGGTCGAAGCCGGGTTCGTCGCCCTTCATGAGCAGCCAGTAGTTGTAAGCCTCGGCATGGCCGGCCCGGGCTATTTGCTGCTGGTAATCAAAGAGGATGTTTGGGTAAGTGGCATCCCGCTTCATGGAATAATAGGCACTGATGAAATTGCTGCGAATGTGATTCAGGGAGGCCAGGTTGATGGTCTTTTCCGCAGCCACCGCCACCGCCAGTGTCGATTCGTAGGCGATGCTGTAGGGTAGCTTGAGTTTCTGGCCCTTGCCCATCGTGGAGGCGTCCATCACGGCCTGACCGAAGCTGACGGAAGCCGAGTTTTCGTCCGGGAAAGTGATTTCGCGCTTGTAAGTGTCGTAGAGCAGCTTGCTTATTTCGGCGGTGCGGCCGCTGTTGCGTTCCAGGTTCATAAACAGCTCCCCGTACATCATGCCCCAGAGCTCATTATTGGAAGCCAGGTAAATTTTGGCCGCCTGGTAATAATTGGAAGCGAAAGCCGGTGCCAACTCAATGCCCTTTTCATAATAGTCGAGTGCGGGCAGATAATTTTTCTGGGTGGCTTGTAGGTTGCCAAGCTCCAGGTGCAGAGAGCCGGAAGCCGGGAATTTACCCAAACCCTGCTCGTACGTGGCCACGGCTTTCGCCCTATTGCCCGCGAGGTCGAAACTGTTGCCCAGCAATTGAAAGGTGCGGTCGCTGGCTTCGGGCCGGTTCAGCAACGGTTCCAGCAGCGCGATGGCCGTGGTATATTCTTTATTCAGGTAGTGGGCCAGCGCTAACTCGTAGGGGTAATGGTAGTTGGCCGGTTCGAGTTGGCGGGCTTCCTCTAAAAGCTTGATGGATTGCAGCAGCTCGCCTCCATCCATGAGCTTAATTGCCTCCCGCCCCTTGGCCAGCGCCATTTCCTTGGCAGACTGTGCTTGCGCGGAGAATGCGAAGCCAGCAGTCAGCCCCAGGAGTAGTAAAAGTTTACGCATTAAAGTAGTCCGTTTTGGTAAAAAGGTGTGAAAAGAAGAGCGTTAGATTCTGGTAAACTTATGAAGAAGCGGCGTCGTAATCGTGCGGTTTGTCTACTTGCCCGGGTCGGTAGGTCGGCGGGTTGAGTGGCCCAGCTCGCCCAGCTTCCGGCCCTGCTGCCTAGCGAAGCGCAGGTGCTTGGCCTGGCCCACCACCTGGGAAGAATAAATGCCCGTGTGGCCCGAAAACAGATAGGCCACCACGCAGGCCAGGCCCAGGTACACGGCTCCGTGCCCGCCAAATAGCTCCAGCCCCATCAGCAGGCAGGCCAGCGGGGTGTTGGCCGCGCCCGCAAATACCCCCACGAAGCCCATGGCCGCCAGCAGGGCTACCGGCAATGGCAGCACTAGCGCCAGGGCGCTGCCCAACGCCGCCCCGATGAAAAACAGCGGCGTGACTTCCCCGCCCTTGAAGCCACAGCCCAGCGTGAGGGCCGTGAGCACCAGCTTCCAGGCAAAATCGGTGGGAGCCAGCGGGTGCTGAAACGCCTCCACGATAACCGGGATGCCCAGCCCGCTAAACCGGCCGGTGCCCAGGCTCCACATCAGGCCCGCCACCAATACGCCGCCCAGCACCGGCCGCAGCGGCGCATAGCTAATCTTGCCAAAAAAATGCCCCACGGCGTGCGTAAGGGCCGCAAAGCTGCGGGCAGTGAGTCCGAACAAGGCCCCCGCCAGCAGGGTGCACCCCAGCAGGAGCGGGGTGAGGGGCAGGGCCTCCAGCGTGGGGTAGGGGGTGTGGCCCACGCCCCAGGCCCGCGTCACGAGGTCGGCCACCACGGCAGCCAGGAAGCTGGGCAGGATGGCATCGTAGCGAATTGAGCCCAGCAGATAAACCTCCAGCCCAAAAACGGCCCCGGCCAGCGGTGTGCCGAATACCGACGCAAACCCGGCGCTCATGCCCGCAATCAGCAGCAGGCGGCGGTCGCGGGGGCGCAGGCCCAGCCAGCGCGTGAGCTGGTCGGCCAGCGCGCCGCCCATTTGGACGGCCGTGCCCTCGCGGCCCGCCGACCCGCCCCCCAGGTGCGTAGCTAGGGTGCCGCCCAGCACCAGCGGCACCAGCCGCAGCGGAAGCTGGCGGCTGGGTTGGTGAATCTCATCGAGGAGCAGGTTGTTGCCGCGCCCGGCCCGGCCGCCCCCGTAGTGGTAGGCCAGGCCGATGAGCAGGCCCGCTACCGGCAGCAGGGCCAGCGCCCACGGATGCCCCTCGCGCCAGCGCGTCACCCAATCCAAAGACACCAGAAAGCCCGCGGAGGCCGTGCCCGCCAGCCCGCCAATCAGACTGCCGATGACGAGCCAGCGCAGGAGAAAAAACAAGGCCGAAGCAGGAGCGGAGCCGCGCCAGGCAGCGGGTAGTAAACGGGCGAAAGCAGCGGAAAAAGCCACGGGAGCGAATGGTGTGATGAGCAATTCGGCGCGGCCCTTTGGCCGTCCGTTCCGTAGGAATCATCAGCACGCGGCGCGGAGCGGCGGCGGTTCGCGGTGGAAATCCATCACCGTTGGGCAGGCCAAAGATAGGCGGGAAAGCAGGTTTGGCGAACATGGCCGCCGAATGTTGTTAATCGTTTTTCGAATGGGTTGCCTTGGGGTGAATGTAGCTTGCGCCCGCATTCAGCTGGTTGCTGGGGCGGGCCCGGCTCAATACTGTCACCGGCGTCCTACAGCGGTTTTCAAGTTCCTGTACAGAGTTAAAAGTTGAGAGTTAAAAGTTAAAAATCAGACGTATTGGGTTTTAACTTTTAACTGTTGTCAAAAATGTACGCTGACTCGAAAACTGCTATAAAGTATTAATTGTCTTGCATGGAGTTGCTCACGGTAGCCGGCATCGGGCTGGCAGAAAACGGCGTTTCGGTCCTTAGCGGCATCAGTTTTCGGCAGCAGGCGCACCAGAAGCTGGCGCTGGCCGGCGAATCGGGCACCGGTAAAAGTACCCTGCTTCAGGTAATTGCCGGCCTGATTCAGCCCAGCACGGGCGAGGTGCGCGTGCACGGCAGCCGGGTGCGCGGCCCGGCCGAGACGCTCGTGCCCGGCCACCCCGGCGTGGCCTACCTCTCGCAGAAATCGGACCTGCCGCACTCGCTGCGGGTGGAGCAGGTGCTGCGCTACGCCAACAAAATTGCCCCCGCCGAGGCTCAGGCCCTGTACGAGCTGTGCCGCATCGACCACCTCGCCGACCGGCGCACCGACCAGCTTTCGGGCGGCGAGCAGCAGCGCGTGGCCCTGGCGCGGCTGCTGCTGGGGATGCCCGATTTGCTGCTGCTCGACGAGCCTTTTTCGAACCTCGACCGGAGCCACAAGCGCGTAATGCAGGCTATTATCGACGAGCTGGGCACGCGCCTGGGTATCACCAGCCTGCTGGTTTCGCACGATGCCGCCGACACGCTGCCCTGGGCCGATGAAATAATCGTGCTTCGGCAGGGCCGGATTGTGCAGCAGGCCGCCCCGGCCGAAATCTATCAGCAGCCGGTGGATGAGTACACCGCTGCTCTCTTCGGCGATTACAACCTCGTGCATGGGGCCGACCAGCGGGCCATGGTGCCCGGCTCCCGCCCCAAACGCGGGGCGGCGAAAAGTCCCTTACTGGTGCGCCCGGAGCAATTCGTGCTGGGGCCGGCTGGCGGCGCAGGTGTGCCGGGCACGGTGCGGGCCGTCCGGTTTTTCGGCAGCTATGTAGAGCTGGAAATTGAACTACCGGCAAACATTGTCCGGGCTCGCACTGGCTCAATGTCGTTTGAGGTGGGCGATACTGTCAGCGTTACCGTTAATGCCGGAAGCGGCTGGGCGCTTGTCGGTGGCTAATGAAAAAAAGGCGTTGGTTGCGGAGCTGCTGCTCGGAACCAACGCCTTTTTTGCCAGAATCAGAAATCAACTTAGAGCGGTTTTCAGGTTGGGGTGTGTAGCGCGGACTCTGTAGTCCGCGTTTGGTTCGTTCAGACGCGGACTACAGAGTCCGCGCTACATTCACCAACTCCGAAACCGCTCTAGTATTGGCCAATCGAAAGCAGAACCAGCGTGCAGGCTTCCTCGGTTTGAATGCCGCGCTCGTGGGCCAGCCGCTCCAGCTCGGGGTTTTCGGTGCCAGGGTTGAACAGGATGCGCTTGGGCTGCAGGCTCAGAATGTAGTCGTACCAGCCAGGTTGGTTTTGCGGGCCTACATATAAGGTTACGGTGTCGATGTCCTGGGCCTGGGGGCGGTCGGTGTGGATGGCCATGCCGGCCACTTCGCCCTTGCGAATACCAACCAGCACCACTTCATGGCCGTGGTTTTTGAGCATGTGCGCGGCCCGGAAAGAATAGCGGGCCGGATTATCGGAAGCACCGAGAACGAGAGTCTTTTTCATTGGAAAAATAATAGTGAGTGAGGGGCTGGCCAAAATGGTAGCAGGGCACCGCACTGCTGTATACTGGAAGCGGCGGTTTGGGTTAGCTGGCGGAGTACCCCGAATTTTCAATTCGGCCCGTGCGCCCGCGACCGAACGGTTATTCTGCCAACCCGCACGGGCCTTATTGGGGCGCTCTCAGAAAACGGAAAATATAGCACGTTAAGGAAATCGGTCAACTAATATCTGGCCACCAAGTTGCGAGGCTACCCTTCCCGGACCCGGACCACCGCCAGATACCCGGCCACGCTCAGCGCGGCCCCGGCCGCCAGGCCGAACGTCCAGCCCGGCCCGGCCAGCTGCCACACCGCGCCCGCGCCGAGGCTGGCCCCCAGCGCGGCCAGGCTGCTGAGCCCGCCCAAGGTGCCCAGCGCTGCCCCGGTATCGGCGCGGGCGCAGAGGTTACTCACCCACGCTTTGGCCACGCCCTCGGTGCTGGCCGCGTACAAGCCGTACAATGCGAACAGACCCGCGAAGGCCCAGCCGTCGCGGACCAGGGCTACTCCGCCGTACACCGCGGTGAAGGCCAGCAGGCCGCCCACCAGCAGCCGGCGCGGCCCCAGGCGGTCGGCCAGGTGCCCCAGGGGCCAGGCGCTGAGCACGTACACGGCGTTGTAGAGAATGTAGAGGCCGATAACCCCGGCTTCCGACACGCCCCGCTGCCGGGCCAGCAGCAGCAGAAACGCATCGGAGCTGTTGAATAAGGCAAAGACGAGCAGCCCTCCCACCACGCGCCGGTAGGCGGGCGGGGCCACCCGCCAGTAGCCAAACGAGGCCCAAAACGGTTGCGGCGGCCGGCCCGAGGGCACAGCGGGCCGCTCGCGCAGGGCGAAGGTGACGGCCACGGCCAGCACCCCCGGCACAAAGGCCCACCAGAACAGCGGCCGGAACTGGCCCGGCCGCGCCGCCAGCCAGAGCAGCGCTACGGTCGGGCCAAATACCGCGCCCAGCGTATCCATCGAGCGGTGGAAGCCGAATACCTTGCCCTTATTTTCGGGCGTGGTTTCGTCCGAGAGCAGCGCGTCGCGCGCTCCGGTGCGCAGGCCCTTGCCCAGCCGGTCCACGGTGCGGGCCAGAAACACCCACCACGGCGCGGCCAGCACCGCCAGCATGGGCTTCGATAACGCGCTCAGCCCGTAGCCCCATTGCACGAAGGGCACGCGCCGCCCCAGCCTATCCGACCACTGCCCAAAGTAGCCCTTGCTCAGTCCTGCCACGGCTTCGGCCACGCCTTCGAGCAGCCCAATGAAGAAAATAGAGAACCCAATGGATTGCAGGTAGAGGGGCATGACCGGATACAGCATCTCGCTGGCCAGGTCGGTGAAGAGGCTAATAAGTGAAAGCAGCCAGACGGCGCGGGTGATGTAGGAAAAGCGGCCCATCAGAGTGTCAGTTTTAGAGCAGTTTCCGAGTCAGTGTACATTTTTGAAAACAGTTAAAAGTTGAGAGTTAAAAGTTAAAACCCACTACGTCTGATTTTTAACTTTTAACTCTGTACATGGACTTGGAAACCGCTGTAAGGCCACGTTGGCGACGAGGCCATCCAGCGGGGCATACAGGGGCCGGAACAAGGGCCGGTCAACGGGGCCGTATACCACTTGCTCGTAGCGCGTCTGGCGTACGTCGAGGAAGTTCTCGACGTTTACCACGAGCGAGAAATGGGGCGGGAACTGCTTTTCGGCCAGTACCCCCAGCAGCCAGAAGCCGCGTCCCTGCCGGTCGCCCTCGCCCAGGTACTGCGGGCCGTTGTAGGTGCCTTCCAGGCCCAGGCGGAAGTTTTTGGGCTGCTCGTACACGGTGGTCAGCACCAGCCGGTGCTTCGAGACGAACGGCAGCTGTGCGGGCTGCGTGGCGTCGTAGGTCTGGCGGGCATCAGTGAAGGTATAGGCCGTGAAAAACTGCAGGTCTTCGATGTTGAGCCGCAGGTTAGTTTCCAGGCCCCGCGCCGTGATGGGCGAGAGCGAATTCGTAAACTCGATGATGCCCAGCGGCTGTAAAGTTGGATTCGGAATCAGGGCGTGTTCCAGACGGGTGTAAAACGCGGCCTGATTCAGCACCACGCCCAGGTCGCCGATAACTCCCTTTAGCGTCACGTCGGCATTCAGCCCCCGCGAGGTTTCGGCCCGCACCGTGTTGGGGTTGAGGGCGCGCACGCCCACGTAGGCCTGCTGCTCGGTGGCGTTGGCGAAGATGGTGGGCGCTTTGTAGCCGTAGCCGCCCCCGGCCCGCAAGGCGACATGCGGGCCGGCTTTGTACAACGCCGAGAAGCGCGGCAGCACGAACCAGCCGTAGGGCCGCTGGTAGTCGGTGCGCAGGCCGGCTTGCAGCGTCAGGTTTTCCAAGGGCTTCCAGTCGTCCTGCGCAAACAGCCCGTAGGTCTGGTACTGGTAGTCGCGAGGGTCCGTGCCCGGCACCGGGGCGGTGGTTTCGCGGAAATTATCGGTGGTCACCGTGGCTCCGAACACGGCCCGGTGCGCCCCGGCCGGCACCAGGTAGGCGGCCTCCGAGTAGGTAGAGAACTGCCGGCCCGCAAAGTAGGCGTCGCCGGCCTGAATATTGCGCGTAAACGAGCTGAGGCTGTTTTTGAGCGTCAGCACCTACCCGCCGCGCCGCCGGGCATCAACCCGGAATTGGGTGCTGTAGCGCTCCGAGCGGTTGCGCTCAATATAGCGGCGCAGGCCCACCGGTTGGTTCACGATGGCCTCGATATCGCCCCCGGTGCGGGTTTCCACGCCGGCCGTGGCTCCGAGGTACACGGTCGTGGAATCGTTGAGGTAGTAGTACAGGCGCGGGTTCACGTTGGTGAGCTGCACCTGGGGCAGGTCGGTGAAGCCGTCGCCGTCCACGTCGAAGGCCCGCTGGGTGTTTTGGGTGGCCAGCAGCGTGAGGCCCAATTGCCCGGTGCGCCCGCTGTAGAAGGCGGTCAGGTCGCGCCCGCCCTTCTGGGTCTGGTTGAGCAGCACATTCAGCTCGGGCGTGGCGGTGGGCGTTTTGGTCACCAGGTTCACCAAGCCCGCGATGGCATCGCCGCCGTACAGGGCCGAGGATGCACCCTTGATGATTCCGACCTGCCGCAGGTCCAGCGGCGGAATCTGCACCAGGCTCAGCCCCTGCGAAAAGCCGCCGTAGAGCGGGAAGCCGTCGCGCAGAATCTGGGTGTAGCGCCCGTCCAGGCCCTGAATGCGGAAGGCCACGCTGCCGGAATTGGCCGAAGTAAACTGGGGCTGGATGCCGCTGGCCTCGGTGAGCAGCATGGCCACGTTGGCCGGCTTCATGCTGCTTTTCTCATCCAGCTCCTCCGGTCCCAACACCTCGATGCGCACCGGCACGTCCTCGATGCGCGAGCCCGTGCGGGTGGCCTCCACTACCACGCCCTCCAGCTCCAGACTGCTTGGTTCCAGCTCGACCAGCGCCGGCTCGGCCGATGCTTGCGGCAGAGTGAAGGCTACGGTGCGGGGGCCGTAGCCGATGCTGGAAAAGGTGACTTGCTGCGGCCCGGCCGGCACGTTGGGCAGCTCGGCCCGGCCGTTTACATCGGTGGCCGTCCCGATTTGTAGCGCTGGAATAACAACACTCACCCCCGGCAGGGTAGTTTTGGTGCGCTCGTCGCGCACAAGCACGCGCAGCGGGCTTTGGGCCACGGCCGCGCCGACACTGCCAAGCAGCGCCAGCAGCAACAGAATAACTTTCATAATTGAGAGGGCGCAACGCGCCGAAAAGGCTGAAAAACGGGGATAAACACGAAAGGCGGCCCTCAACCGAGAGCCGCCAGGGCGGAGTTCAAACCCGTAAATCAGACTTGCAGTACGGCGTAGCGCAGGTAGAGCCGGCGCACCGGCGGCGGCGGGTTGGCCACCCAGGGCCAGGCGCTGACCCGGCCGCGTTGCCCGACGAAAGCCGGACAGGGGGCCGGGCCGGGCCGGGCCCCGCGACGAGTACTACGGCCGGCGCATCAGGCTGCGGAATCGGGGCGGGCACCTCGGCGGTCGGGGCCGTTGTAATGTAGTCGTGACTTTCGTGGGCGTAATGCTGCCGGGCCTCGGCCGCGTCCAGCTCGCACACGCCGCCCAGGTAGAGCAGCCCGAGCAAGAGGGCGAACGAACGAAACAGCAGGCGCAAGGGCAGCATGGCAGCGAGTTAGTTTCTTAAGTTGTTAGGCATTAGTTGTCGGTTGTTAGTTGGTCGATAAACAGTTGACCAACAAATAACAACGTGCAACCCGTTTACTTTTGAACGACTACTTAAAGGTAATTAGCGTTTTACCAAGGCCGCCGCGGCTTCGGCGCAACGCTCGCCGTCCATCGCCGCCGACACGATGCCACCCGCGTAGCCCGCGCCCTCGCCGCACGGAAACAGCCCGGTCACTACGGGGTGTTGCAGGGTGTCCTTGTCGCGCGGAATGCGGACCGGCGAGGAGGTCCGGCTTTCCACGCCCACAATCTGCGCGGCATTGGTAGCGTAGCCGGGAATCTTGCGACCAAAATCCTGGAAGCCCTGGCGCAGGCGCTCCGCTAAGGCCGAGCCCAGCACCTCGTCCATCGCCACCGACACCAGCCCCGGCTGGTAAGAGGTTTCGAGCAGCTCAGCGGAAGTTTTGCGCTTGAGAAAATCGCCGAGCAGCTGGGCCGGTGCGCGCTGCGTGCCGCCCGCCGCCTGGCAGGCCCGCTGCTCAATGGCCTGCTGAAAATGCAGGCCGGCCAGCGCCCCATATTGGGCCACGTCCATATCGGCCAGCTCCACGGCGGCCACAATGCCGGAGTTGGCGAAGCGCGAGTCGCGCCGGCTGGGGCTCATGCCGTTCACCACTACTTCGCCCGGTGCCGTGGCGGCCGGCACGATAAACCCGCCCGGGCACATGCAAAACGAAAAAACGCCCCGCTGCTGTCCGGCCACTTCCGTCTGGTGGACCAGCGAGTACGACGCGGCCGGCAGCAGGCCGCGCTCCGGCCGGCGGTACTGGGCCTGGTCAATCAGGGCCTGCGGGTGCTCCACGCGCACACCCAGCGCAAACGGTTTGGCCTCGATGAGCACGCCGCGGCGGTGCAGCAGCTCGTAAATGTCGCGGGCCGAATGGCCGGTAGCCAGAATCGTGGCATCGGCTTCGAGGGCTTCCCCGGTGGCCGTTAGCACACCGCGCAGGTGGTTGTTTTCGAGGAGCAGGTCCGTCACGCGCGTATCGAAACGGACTTCGCCGCCCGCCTCGATGATGGCTTCGCGCAGGGCCTGCACTACAGCCGGCAATTTGTTGGTGCCGATGTGGGGGTGGGCATCCACGAGAATGTCGGGGGTGGCGCCGTGCTGCACCAGCCGGCGCAGCACGCGGCTCACATCGCCGCGCTTGGTAGCACGGGTATACAGCTTGCCATCGGAGTAAGTGCCGGCTCCGCCTTCCCCGAAGCAGTAGTTAGACTCCGGGTTCACCAGCTGCTCTTTGTTGATGGCCGCCAGGTCGCGCCGCCGGGCGCGCACATCGCGGCCACGCTCCAGCACCACGGGTTTCAAGCCGAGTTCGATGCAGCGCAGAGCCGCGAACAAGCCCGCTGGCCCGGCACCTACAATCAAAACAGTTCGCTTTGATTGTTTCACATTTGGATAAACAAACCAGGGGCCAAAAAGCTCGATAGGAGGCGCGGTACGATAAACGTCGGCGCGCAGCCGAATAAGGGGCTGCCGCCCCCGGGCATCAATGGAACGCCGGCGTAGGTGAACAAAATCGGCTTCGCCGGGGCTTACTCCCGCCTGCGTCAGCACTGCCTCGTAGCATGCGAATTCGTCAAATGCGACTTCAGGAGGGAGCAGGATTTCCAGTTCTTGTTTCAACATATGTGTATATGAAAGGTATTTATCCTTTTGGGTTTTAGGGGCTGCCGCCCTATAGCAATTTTCAGATTATTGGAAGGGGTTAAAAGTTGAGAGTTAAAAGTTAAAAATCATGCTGTCTGTTATTTAACTTTTAACTCTCAACTTTTAACCCCTTCCAAAGACTACAAAACGGCTCTAGTTGCAAAGTTACGCCGAGGCGGCAAGCCAATCAGGTTATTTCATCGCCCACAACTACTGAGCACATCGCACTTCCTCGCTCCCGTTAACTTGCGACATGACAACACTCGCACTTGCTTCCCCTGTTTCGCGGTTGCGTTCCATCGTTAGCGGCTCTATCGGCAACCTCGTCGAATGGTACGACTGGTATGCTTACTCGGCCTTTGCGCTTTATTTCGCCCCGGTATTTTTCCCCAGCGGTGATACCACCGCCAAACTGCTCAACACGGCGGCCATTTTCGCGGTCGGGTTTCTGATGCGGCCATTGGGGGCCTGGCTGCTGGGAATTTATGCCGACCGCCACGGCCGGCGAGCGGCGCTGCTGCTGTCCGTACAGCTCATGGCCGGCGGCTCGCTGCTGATAGCCGCCACGCCCGGCTACGCTCGCATCGGAGTGGCCGCGCCGGCCTTGCTGCTGCTGGCCCGGCTGGTGCAGGGCATCAGCGTGGGCGGCGAATACGGGACCTCGGCCACGTACCTCAGCGAGATGGCCGGCCTGAAGCACCGGGGTTTCTGGTCCAGCTTTCAATACCTCACCCTGATGGGCGGCCAGCTATTGGCGCTGCTGGTGCAGCTGGGCTTGCAGCAGTTGCTCACGCCTGCTCAGCTGGGTGACTGGGGCTGGCGGATTCCCTTTGTGATTGGGGCTCTGGCGGCTCTGGGCGCGCTGTACCTCCGCACGCACATGGGCGAAACGGCCGCCTTCGAGCAGCACCGCCTGGGCCTGGCCACGGCGGGTGCCGAAGCCGAGGGCCGGGCTCCCTCGCCCAGCCAGATGCGCGCCCTGATGCAGCACCCCAAAGCGGTGCTAACGGTGGTGGGCCTCACCCTCGGCGGCACGCTGGCCTTTTACACGTTCACCACGTACGCGCAGAAATTTCTGGTTAACACCTCAGGCTTCAGCAAGGAGCAGGCTACACTGATTTCATTTGGGGTGATGGCCGTAGCGCTGTTATTCCAGCCGCTGCTGGGCGCTATTTCCGACAAAGTGGGCCGGCGGCCAGTGCTGCTCATGTTCGGGATTGGGGCCACGCTGGGCACCGTGCCACTGCTGCGTCTGCTGGCTCAGACGCAGGATGCGTGGGAGGCGGCCGGGCTGCTTATCGCGGCCCTGTTTGTGGTCAGCGGCTACACGTCCATCAGCGCGGTGGTGAAGGCCGAGTTGTTTCCGACTGAAATCCGGGCGTTGGGTGTGGGGCTGCCCTTTGCCCTGACCGTGGCCATCTTCGGCGGCACGGCCGAGTACGTGGCCCTCTACGCCAAAAATCAGGGCGTGGAGGAGTGGTTCTACTGGTACGTGACGGGCTGTGCGCTGCTTTCGCTGCTCGTGTATTGGCGCATGAGCGAGACGCGGGCGGAGAAGGGCCGGATGGCGGAATAGAACGCCCTTTCTCCGCCGCAGCTGTTATTTTCGGGGTGCTTCTTTTTTTAGGCGACGAAGCCAGGGTTGGCCTTTTAAGGCACCTGGCAATATGTTTTCGACTAAATACACGTATTTCCAGGCAGATGCATAGTCTTGCTTAAAGGTGTAAGCAGCACCCAGTTTAGAGTAGGCATTAACATAAGCCAAGGCATTAGTTTTTGCGTCCATCGAATCTGCCAGAAATAATTGTAAATCGTGTATTGCACCATCTAGCAGGCCCGCCTCCTTTTTCGCCGCATACAATTCCAACCGGGTGGTGGCCATGTCCACAAGCAACCGTTTGTTCGAGCCGTCCAATCGATAAGCGGTTTGGAAGTAGCCCAACGACTCGTCGTATTGTTGACGCTGGCCCATGACGACCCCAAAACCCCAAAAAGCACCGGCGTCGGTGCTATCGAGCAGCCACGCTTGATTAAACCGCTTGATGGCGGTTACCGGGTCTTGCGCCCGCATGTAATCCCATCCCCGGGCAGAAAAGGCTTTCGCGGCTTCCGGGCGACCAGGAAACTTTTGGTCGCAATAATTCAGTAGTTCCTGGTCAGCTACCAGCAATTCTGAGCGTTTAGGCATATTACCGTAGCGCGGCAACAAATTGCTGGCACTTTTCGGGAGGGTCTGAGCTGCGACAGGTTGCAACAAGCCCATCGAGCTACCAATAATAAGCAGAAGCCGAAAAGCTTTCATAACTGTATGAAGGGTAATTCTGAAATTAACTCATACCCCCACACTCTGCTCCAGCACCTCATCCACCCAGCTTTTGCCCCAGTCTTCCAGCTCCTGGGCGGACCACAGCTCGGGGTAGAAAATGCGGCGCTGAAACTTGGGCGGCAGATACTCGCGCCAGTTGGTTCCGCCCGTGGCGGCCACGTCGGTGGGGTTGCGCTGCAGGTAGCGCACCGCCGATTTGAAGTGCATCAGCGGCCAGTTCACGTTCACGCTCACGTCGAGCTGGCGCATGGCGCGCAGCAGGCGGGGGTGGTGCTGGTCGTCGTCGGGCAGGCGCTGCACCACGGCCCACAAGTTACGGTTTTGGTAGGTCTCGGCATGGCGCACGAGGTCGGCGGTGTACTTGCGCTCAAACTCAATTAAGGTCAGGGCCTTGGCCCCGCTGGCTTCCACGGTGGCCCCGGCTTTCCAGTAGATGCAGCCCAGCAGCTGGTTGTGGTCGTGGGCGGAAGCCTCGCCCAGGGCCTGGCGCTTGGCCTCGTCGGTGAGGTTGCTGAGGCTGGTGCTGGCAATCTCAATCATGCGGTACTGCACCGACTGGAAGCCCGAAGCGGGCATCAGGGCCATGCGAAAGTCGAGAAACTGCTGCTTGTCCATGCCGTCAACCATCACATCGAATGAGTCGATGAGGTTGTCGAAATACCGGTTGATGCGGCCAATGCGCAGCACTACTTCGCCCAGCGTGGGCTGTTCGAGGTTGCCGAGCTGCTCGTACTCGCAGAGGCAGAGCTTGAAATACAGCTCCGAAATCTGGTGGTACATGATGAAAATCCGCTCATCGGGGATGTTGGTGAGCGGGCGTTGCAGCGAGAGCAGCGTGTCGAGCTCGATGTAATCCCAGTAGTTGACGTATTTGGCGTGGTAGAGGCCTTCGAGGTAGGCGGCGAGGTCCTGGCCATCGGGCGCGTATTTTTCCTGAAGTCGGCGTAATTGCGCCAGTACGGCCGGCGAAAACTCGTCCGGGGCGGGAGGGGAGGACATGTAGAGGGATGGTGAGTGGGACGGGTGGGAAAGGCTGGGTGGGCCCGCGACAAATATCGACAAATTACTGACTTCGCAAACCTGGCAATTGGGCGGCCTGCCGAACAATTCGCAACCATAGTGGTTTCGCGGCGTCTTTGGAAGGTGAACTTCTGCCAATTGCCCGCCGCCGTCGATATATTCCGTTCTTTGCCCTGGCAAAACAGCCGACTTCCTGGTTGGTTTGGCGTGCATCCGCTACTTTTAGCCATACTTTTACGATGTACGGCGTAAAGCCCATGGCTGAGAAATCCAGTATTTTTGATATGATTGGGCCCGTAATGATTGGGCCCAGCTCGTCGCACACGGCCGGCGTGGTGCGCATCGCGCGGGCGGCCATCCGGATGCTGGGGGCCGTGCCGACGGAGGCCGTGGTTACGTTCTACAACTCGTTTGCCCGCACCTACGAGGGGCACGGCTCCGACCGCGCCATTGTGGCTGGCCTGCTGGGCTACCCCGCCGATGATACCCGCATCCGCACGGCCTTCGAGCACGCCGCCGAAGCCGGCCTGCGCTACACGTTTCAGAGCGTGGCCAATGCGTCCACGATGCACCCCAATACTATTAAGCTCAACCTGCTGAATGGGGCTACCGGCCACCGCGTTGAAATAGTGGGCCAGAGCCGGGGCGGGGGCGTTATCCGCATTGTTGAGGTCGACGGTTTTCCGTCGGATTTCTCGGGCTCGCTGCATACGCTCATCGTCGATGCCCATGACGTGCCCGGCTCCATTGCCTTCATTGCCTCGGTGATTGCGCACGACGACTGCAACATTGCCACCATGTTTGTGAGCCGCAAGGGCCGTAACGACGCGGCCCGGCAGTTTATCGAAATGGACAGCCCGATTAAAGAAATAACGCTCGCCTACCTGCGTCAGCTGAGTTGGGTGCAGCGCATTACCTACATTCCCACTTTGGACTAGGGGCGATGCGGTGTAATTAAATACCGCTGCCCATCGATTTATCTACCCCTTTGAAGCACCATTTTTCTGCGTGATGAAACGAGCGACTACCCGAATACCGCGCCCCGCCCGGCCGCTGGCCCTGCTGGGCTTGTTGGGCGCTAGCCTGACCATCGCGCCCCTGGCGCAGGCCCAGAACCCCGCCCCGGCGGTGCTGGGCCGACCGGCCGCAACCCCGGCTCCCTCCGGCCCCTGGACGCTGCAGGCGGCCGTCGACTATTCCCTGACTCACAACCTGGGCGTGCGGCAGTCGGAGCTCACGGCCCAGCAGCAGGAAGCCAACCTGCGCCTCAACCGCGCCGCGCTGCTGCCCACGCTGGGCCTGAACGGTACGCAGGGCTTCAACTTCGGCACCAACCGCGACCCGTTCACCAACCAGTTTCAGCAGCTGAACGTGCGGTCGAACAACTTCACGGCTTCGGGGCAGGTCACGCTCTTTTCGGGCTTTCAGCTGCGCAATACCATCAAGCAGGGCCAGCTTGATGCCCAGGCCTCGCGGGTGGACATCGAGAAATCCCGCAACGATTTGTCGTTGAACGTGGCCTCGTCGTTTTTGCAGCTGCTGCTGGCCCAGGAGCTCATTCGCGCCTCCGAGGCGCGGCTGGCTACGGTGCAGGCCCAGGTTTCGCGTAGCGAGAAGCTGCTGAAAGCCGGAGCCGTGGCCGAGGGCAACGTGCTCGACAGCCGCGCCCAGCTGGCCGGCGAAGAGCGCACCCTCGTCACGGCCCAGAACCAGCTGGCTCTGGCCCAGCTGGCCCTGGTGCAGCAGCTCAACCTGGACCCCGCCGCCGCCAACCGCTTCGAGGTGGTGGTGCCCACCCTGCCCGACCCCAGCACGCTGGCCACCACGGCCACCGTGCCCGACCCCACGGCCACCTTTGAGATTGCGCGGCAGCAGCAGCCCGAAATCAAGGCCGCCGACCTGCGCGTGGCCAGCGCCCGGCGCGGTCTGGAAATTGCGCGGGGCGCTTTTTACCCACGCCTGACTTTGGCGGGAGGCATTTCAACGGGCTTTTCGTCGGTGCGCAGCCAGTCGGTGCGCGTAAGCGGCGACCCGATTCCGGTGCCGGTGCTGCAAATCAATCCGGCCGCGCCGGGAGGCTATTCGGCTTCGCCCTACGTGCTGCTCTCGCCACAGACCACCTTCGAACCCCTGCCTTACCGGTTTCTGGACCAGCTGGCCGACAACCGGGGCGAATTCCTGCAGTTCTCGCTCAACGTGCCCATCCTGAACGGGCTGCAAACCCGCGTGGGGGTGCAGCGCGCCCAGGTCAATATTCAGCAAGTGGAGCTCCAGGCCGAGCAAACCCGCCTGCAATTGCGCCAGACCATTCAGCAGAGCTACGCCGATGCCGTGGCGGCCCAGCGCCGCTACGCCGCCAGCGCCCGCCAGGTGGAGGCCCTCACGTTGTCTTTCCGCAACGCCGAAATCCGCTTCAATAATGGCTTGTTGAATGGTACTGATTTTAACATTGCCCGCAACAACCTCACGGCCGCCGAGTCGGACATGATTCAGGCCAAATACGAATTCTTCTTCCGGAGCAAAGTGCTCGACTTTTACCAGGGCAAGCCGCTCACTCTCTAATCATTTAACAAGTAGCATTTATCATTTAACACGCTATTCGCTCAATCCGGCGCCTTTTGGTGCCAGACGAACGACTGTTAAATGTTAATTGATAAATGTTAAATGAAACCTTATGAAAAACAACCGTTTACTCTTTATTCTCATTGGCATTGCCCTGGCGGCCATCGTGGGTTACACCGTAGCAAAAAAGAAGGGCTGGATTGGCAAGCCCGTGGGGGTGGAGGTGCTGGCCGCCACTGCCGGGCCGACCAATATCGTGGAGAAAGTAAGCGCCTCGGGCAAGGTGCAACCCGAAACCGAAGTAAAAATCTCGCCCGACGTTTCGGGCGAAATCATCGAGCTGTATGTGCAGGAGGGCGACTCGGTGCGCAAAGGCCAGCTGCTGCTCCGCATTCGGCCCGATAACTACCAGGCCCAGGTGAACGTGCAAAGCGCCCAGGTGGGCACCCAGCGGGCCAACGTGGGCCAGGCCCAGGCCCGCCTCCAGCAGCTGATTGCCGCCGCCCGGCAAACCGAGCTGACCTATCGCCGCAATGCCTCGCTGTATAAGCAGAAGGTGATTTCGCAGTCCGAATACGAAGCCAGCCAAGGCGCCTACAACGCGTCGCAGGAAGAAATTAACAGCGCCCGGCAGTCCATCCGGGCTTCGCAGAGCACTGTGACTGCTGCCTCGGCCTCGCTGGAAGAAGCCCGCAAAAACCTGAATAAAACCACTATTTACGCCCCTGTTAGCGGCACGGTGAGCAAGCTCAACGTGAAGAAGGGCGAGCGGGTAGTGGGCACCACCCAGATGGCCGGCACCGAAATCATGCGCATTGCCAACCTCAACAACATGGAGGTGCGCGTGAACGTGAACGAAAATGACGTGAACAACGTGAACATCGGCGACTCGGTGGAAGTGGAAGTAGATGCCTACACCAGCAAAAACGAGAAGTTCCGCGGCTTGGTTACCAACATCGCGAACACGGCCAAGGATGCCCTCACGGCCGAAGCCGTGACCGAGTTTGAGGTGCGCATTCGGCTGCTGCCCGAAAGCTACAAGCACTTGCAGCGCGTCGTGCGCGGCAAAACCATCGTGCCTTTCCGGCCCGGCATGACGGCCTCGGTGGACATTATTACCGACCGGAAATCGGGCGTGCTCAGCGTGCCGCTGGCGGCCGTCACCACCCGCTCCGACTCGGCCAACGTGAAGGCCGACGAGAAGGGTGGCCCCCGTGTGGGCTCCGGCCGCGGCAGTGGCACCGCAACGGCCGTGACGCCGGGCGGGGCTCCCAAAGCGGAGATTCAGGAAGTGGTATTCGTGATTAAAAACGGCAAGGCCGTGCTGACGCCGGTGAAAACGGGCATCAGCGACTTCCAGAATATTCAGATTCTGAGCGGCGTGCAGGCCGGCGACCAAGTGGCCAGCGGCCCCTTCCGCGCCGTAGCCAAAAGCCTGAAAGACGGGGTAGCCGTGGAAATCAAGGACGCGAAAAGCCTCAATAAGGAAGCGCTGAAAGAGGACGCGGAGGCTGATAAATAACCGCATCGGAGAACCCGCTGACGGAAAACAGAACGTCATGCTGAGCTTGTCGAAGCATCTCTACCACGCAAGTAATTAGTTGCTACGGTGGTTAAAGTGCTTTGATTACGCGCAGCATGACGTTCTTGCTTTATTGCCCGTAACAGGCTTGAATTTTACAAAAAACCTACCACTTGGAAAAAATAGCCATGCTCGGCGGCGGCTCCTGGGCCACCGCGCTTACCAAAATTCTCAGCGAAAACGGGGCCCGCGTGGACTGGTGGCTGCGCTCGAAGGACGATGTGCAGCACCTGCTGCGCACCCGCCACAACCCGCGCTACCTCTCGGCCGTGCAGTTCGACCTGAACCGCGTGTACCCCACCACCGACCTGACCGACGCCGTGGAAGAGGCCGACTGGCTGGTGCTGGCCGTGCCCGCCGCCTACGTGCAGCCCGTGCTCGACAAGCTGGACCGTGACCTGCTGAAGCATAAAAAGGTGATTTCGGCCATCAAGGGCATGATTCCGGGTAAGAACCAGCTCGTGACGGATTACGTGGCCGAGCGGTTCAAACTGGGCCGGCATCAGCTGGGCGTCATCGCCGGGCCCTGCCACGCCGAGGAAGTGGCCCTTGAAAAGCAGAGCTACCTCACCATCGGCTCGCCCGACGCCGGGCTGGCGCTGGAGTTTTGCGAGCTGCTGCGCAACCGCTACGTGCGCGCCTACCCGGCCCAGGACCTCGACGGCATCGAGTACTGCGCGGTGATGAAAAACATCATTGCCCTGACCGGCGGCATCGCCCACGGCGTGGGCTACGGCGACAATTTCCTGGCGGTGCTGGTGAGCAATGCGGTGCAGGAAATCCGCCGCTTTTTGCAGGCCATCAGCCCGCAGCCGCGGGATTTGTCGGCCTCGGCCTACCTCGGCGATTTGCTGGTGACGGCTTATTCGCAGTTCTCGCGCAACCGCACGTTTGGCAGCATGGTGGGCCGCGGCTACTCCGTAAAATCAGCCCAGCTGGAAATGAACATGGTGGCCGAGGGCTACTTCGCCGTGAAATCCATTCACGAGCTGAACAAGAAGCTCAAGGTGAATATGCCCATCACCGAGGCGGCCTATAATATTCTGTACGAGCGCATTTCGCCGGCCGTGGAAATGGAGCTGCTGAAGGAAAAGCTGCGGTAATCATCAATAGTAGTTGGCAGTTGCTCGTTATCCGTTGTCAGGCCTATCGTAATAAACTGCCTGACAACTGATAACGAGCAACGGACAGGCTGTTTGCTTTTGAACGGCTGCTTAGATAACTCAGGATTCTTATGAACTGGCTCCCGCTTGCCCTGCTCACGGCGCTGTGTCTGGCTCTCTACAACTTCTTCATTAAGCTCGCCGCCGACCATGTGCCGCCGGCCGTGGGTGCGGTGGTGCTCCAGCTGGTGGCGGCCGGCCTGGGCGGCGCGTGGCTGCTGAAACTAAAGCTGCAAGGGCAGCCGCTGGCTATTTCGGGCAAAGGGTTGGGGCTGGCGGCGCTGGCCGGGCTGGGCGTGGGGCTGGCCGAAATTCTCACCTTCGTGGTGTTTCAGCGCGGCGTCAACTCTTCGGTGGGCACGCCGGTGATTGTGGGCGGCTCGGTGCTGCTCACGGCGGTGCTGGGGCTGGTGGTGCTGCGCGAGGCGCTGACGCTGCCCCAGGCCGGGGGGCTGCTGCTGATTGTGGCGGGCATTGCGCTGTTGGCGCGGGGGCATTAATCAGCCAGTCTGTTTCAAGTCAGGCTTGACCGTAGTTTTCAGGTTTGTTTACCCTTTTGCAGTGAGTTAAAAGTTAAAGCTCGTTTTATAGGATTTTTAACTTTTAACTCTCAACTTTTAACTCAGCACACAACAAGCGAAACTGCTCTAGTCGTGCCGCCAGGACTTGGTGTTCAACTGATAATTCTTAGGTACGCGGTAGATTTCGACTTCACCATTGTGGTAAGCCGGCGGGAAGGTGAAGAGCGGCTGGAAAAAGCCCCGCTTGCCGGGAAACGCCACCACGTAGGAATAGCGGGTGCCGGGCCGCTGGTCGTTGTCGATTTGCCAGGTCCGTTCCCGCACCTGAGAATGCGCGTAGAAACGGAAGAACAGGTTGTGGGTAGGTTCGGGCACCAGCACGGGGCCAGCGGGCTGGGAAGCCAGCCAGCGCAGGCCCTCGTGATAAGCGGCATTGGTGCCGCGAGCGCCCGGATTGACCCGGATAACGCTGTAGGTCTCGTAGGTGCCGAACAGCACGGCGAGCGTAACAAGGGCCGGCCGCAGCCAGCGCCACTCCCGGGCCGACCATCGCGCAAGCGCCCAGTCAATTACCAGGCCCGCGAGAATAAAGAAAAAAGCGGCTTTGTAGAGCATTACCCGTTCGGGCGGAAAAACCCGCTGCACGATGACAACGGCGTACGGAAACGCCATAAACCACAAGGCGGGCACGCCCAGGTCCCGCAGTTGGTGCGCCCGGTGCTCGTCTAGCTGGCGGGTCCGGGACAGGTGGAACAGCCAGCCCAGCAGCGCCAGCACGGGCAGGGCTACCAGCGACCCCAGGGTGCGCTGGCCGGCCAGGAAGCCTTCATTATGCCAGAGGTAGCCGGCCAGACCCGTCCAGAATGCCCCCGGAGCCAACGGGGCCACGTAGCCATTGCCCACAAATACCGATAAGCCGGAAACGAGTAGGAGCGGGGCGTAGAGCAGCACCGCACCCGCTCCAATCGTGAACCCCACCCCCGCCAGCAGCCCCAATCGCGGCCATTGCCGCCGGCGCAACACCCCCAGCCCCAGCCAGGAAAATGCCGAGGCCAGTACGTACACAAACGGCGGCACGGTGTAGCAGCCCAGCACGCCGGCCAGGGCCAGCCCCGCCCAGGCCGCCCGGTGCCGGCCCCGCGCCCGGTCGAGTTCCAGGGCACTAAAAAATACCACCACGGCCAGTAAAATCAGCAGCCAGTAGCCCCGGCCTACGGCCGCATGGTACAGGCTTAGCTGCAACCCGCTGAACAGCCCGACCGCCGCCAGCGCCACCCGGAAATTGCTGCGCCGCACCACCCCCGCGAACAGCAGCACCGTGGCCGCCGAGCTGATGAGCAGCACCGGCAGCCGCATACTCCACCAGAACCCCGGGTTCAGCTGGTAAAACAGCAGGCTGATGGTGTTCGATAAAACGTGGTTGTTGGGAATGGGATAGTAGGCGCTGGTAGCCAGCAGCCCCTTGCTCACAAACACCTCGTAGGAAACCGCGTCGTCGTATTCGGGATTAGCGAAGCTGAAATACACGCGCACGACCGTGAGCAGGGCCAGCAGCGCCCCGGCCTGATTGCGCTGGCGGTGGCTCAGTTCGCGCAGGGCCCGGCGCAGGCCGGTGCCGGCCCGGCCAATTTCCTGGCCGAGATACCGCAGCTCGTGGCGGCCGGCAGCGGGCAGAGCCATGCGTGCCAGCAGGCCAGCCAGCAGGAGGGAGCCAATGGCCAGCTCCTGCCGCGCTGCGGTCAATTCGGCCGCCGTCAGGGAGGTGATATGCCAATTGTAGAAAGGGAAAATCTGGTCCAGCGCCCGGATTTCAGCCCAGCTGGCGGCATACAGTACCAGCGCGGCGTAGCCGGCGCAGGCCGCCAGCAAGAAGGAGGCGATTATGGCGAAAAACCGGGGCGTGGGCTCCGTCATCATCCTATTCTAAGTGCGGGCGGGCAGCGCCCCCAGCTTGTCCAGCTCTTCCCAGACCCGGTGCGTGGGCAGGCCCATTACCGTGAAATACGAGCCTTCGAGCCGGCTGATGCCGACCATGCCCAGCCAGTCCTGCGCGCCGTAGGCCCCGGCCTTGTCGAAGGGCTGCGCCGTGGTGATGTAGTGGCTGATTTCGGCCGGGCTCAGGGGTCGGAAGTGGACGATGGTCTGGTCCGAGAATACCACCTCGCGGCCATCACCGCAGCGCAGGCACACGGCCGTAAACACGTCGTGGGCGCGGCCCTGCAGGCGCGTGAGCATGGCGGTGGCCTCGGCCACGTCGGCGGGCTTGTTCAGAACGTCATCGCCCAGGCACACGATGGTATCGGCCGTTAGCACCACTTCGTCGGGGGCCAGGCCGGGGGCGTAGGCGGCGGCTTTGTGGGCGGCCAGGTATTCGGCTACTTCGGCCCGGCGCAGGTGGCTGGGAAAGTCCTCATCGACTTCCAGCAGGCGGGTTTCGTAGGGCAGGCCCAGCTCGGTGAGCAGCTGGCGCCGACGGGGAGAATTGGAAGCTAAAATTAGTTTCACGCGGGATTGTGTTGAAAATGCTCGGCAAATACATTGCCGGCTTCGTCATCGGCAATGCTGCTGAAGAGGAAGCCACCAATGGTTTTTGGATAGAAAAAAGTTGATTTGGGGGGCATCACGGCACCCGAGTGGCACACGGCGGTAACCTCAGTCATGCTCACCTCATTCACGATGAAGGCGGCCCGGGCTTCGCCACGGTCCACCCGTTGGAGGCATTCGGCGAAGTTGCGCACGTAGGCCACGCCCGGCCACACCCGCTGGGCATCGGGCCCCACGATGCCCAGGGCCTTTTCGAGCACGAAAAAGTGCAGCACCGTCAAATCCAGCGCCTTCACTTCCGCCGTGGTGTCCCAGTCGAGCTGCGGATGCAGCTCGGGGCGCAGCCGTAGTTTGTAGGCCATTCCCCCGAGGTAAAGCCCAATCGCCCAGGGCTTACCGGCAATAATTTCGGGCAAGTCATTGGCATCGTCCTTGGGCACTACCGTGAAGTAGGTTTCGAGGCGGGCCAGCAGCCCGGCATCGCTGATGTTGCCGGGTAACTCCAGCAGCAGGCGGTGGGTGGGCAGAATGCGCAGGTCATCCGCCGCCGCGTTGGTCAGGTACATGAGGTGGTAATTCCAGGGCTCGCGGCCGGTGGCCTGGCCGTCGGCGGCCAGCTCGCGGGCCTGCCGGTAGGCCAGGGAGCCCTCGTAGCGGTGGTGGCCATCGGCCAGAATCACCTGCCGCGCCGCCAGCACCTGCTGAAAGCGCCGGACAATGGCTGCGTCCTGAATCACGGCCAGCACATCGCGCGCGCCCTGGTAGTCTTCCTCCGTCTCATAAAGCGGCGTCAGCATGGCTTCATCCAGATAGGTTTCCAGCTCGAAGTCCCCATCCTGGTACAGCCCGTGGGTGGCGCTGGACTGAAACTGGGTGCGGGCCAGTAGCTCGGCCCGGTCGTTTACGGCGGCGGGCAGCGTGTTTTCGTGGCGCAGCACCACATTCTCGGCCCAGTCGTAGGCCCGGATGTGGCACATAAAGCCCTTGCGGCAATACTCCCGGCTGCTGCCGGGCAGGCGGAAATACTGGTAATAGGCATAAATGCCGGGCAGCGCATCCTGCACCAGAATCCCACTGCTCTGCCATTCGCGCAAGCGTTCCAGCGCCGCCGCCGTCGGGTCGTCCGCCAGGGGCACCGACAGATGGATGGAATTAAAAGGATTGCGGTACAGGGCCTGCCGCTGCTTAGCCGATACGACATCGAACAGCGGCGACACATACGCATCAATATCAGCTCCTAAAACCGGGTTGTAGCGCCAGCCGCGCACGGGTTGAATATCAGCCATTTAGTTAATTAATAATTAGTAATTAATAATTAAGAATGAACAATCGAAAATTGTCATGTCCGACCCAAGCCGTTCGACGTCAATTCTTAATTATTCCTTCTTAATTATTAATTAATCTCAAGGGGCCAGGCGGCTTCTTTTCCAGCTGTTGCCTTCGAGCTCGTACACGATGCGGTCGTGCAGGCGACTGGGCCGGCCCTGCCAGAACTCTACCCGGTGCGGACGCAGGATATAGCCTCCCCAGTTCTCGGGGCGGGGGAGTGGGTTTTGGGCCCGAAACTCCTCCTCCATCCGGGTTTCGCGGGCCTCCAGCTCCTCACGGCTCCCGATAACCTGGCTCTGGGGCGAAGCCCAGGCTCCGAGCTGGCTGCTGCGCGGCCGGCTCTGGAAATATTCGGTGGAGAGGGTTTCCGGCGCTCTTTCAATCCGGCCTTCCACGCGCACCTGCCGCTCCAGGCCGGGCCAGAAGAAATTCAGGGCTCCCAATGGCTGCCCGGCCAGCTCCTGGCCTTTGCGGGAGTCGTAATTCGTGTAAAACAGAAAGCCGGCATCTTCGGGCAGCCCCTTGAGCAGCACCACCCGCGACGACGGCTGCCCGGCGGCCGACACCGTGCTCAAGGTCAGGGCCGTAGGTTCATCGAGCTGCGCGGCGATGGCCTCGTCCAGCCATTGGCGAAACTGCTGCACGGCATCGGGCAGCACGTCGGCTTCCGACAGGGTGCGTTGCGCGTAGGTTTTGCGCAGGTCGGCAAGGTGCGGGTCAGTCATTTTTGAATTATAAATTTTGAATTAAAAATTATAAATTAGTGATGTGTGCAACCAGGAGGTTTCGGCTCCGGATGGAACATTTCCGCGACTGTCGAAGTCTTATGTCACCACTTTGTTTACTAAATGGCTTTCGCGGTGCAAGGTACTACCGGCGGTAAAGCTACAGCGACTGGTTTTTTCAACATCCAGGCCACACCGACATTTATAATTTATAATTCAAAATTTATAATTCTCTCTCCCATGCGTCCCGGCACCCTCCTCATCTCGCAGCCTTTCCTGGGCGACCCCAATTTTGAGCGTAGCGTGGTGCTGCTCTGCCGCGATGAGCCCGAGCACGGCAGCTTTGGCCTGGTGCTGAATCGTCTCACGGCGCTCACGCTGGGCGACGTGCTCGACCTGCCCGCCGAGGCTGAGCTAACGGCCGCCGGCCTGCCGCTGTATCTGGGTGGGCCCGTCGAGCCCAACACCCTGCACTACCTGCACCGCCGGGCCGACCTGCCCGGGGCCCAGGACCTGGGCCAGGAGGTGTACTGGGGTGGCGACTTCGAGCTATTGCTGGGCCTGCTGGTGAGCGGCGCGGTGGGAGCCGACGAGGTGCGCCTTTTTGCGGGCTATTCGGGCTGGTCGGTGGGGCAATTGGCGGGCGAAATGCAGGGGCAGAGTTGGATACGACACCCCGCGAGCGCCGGGAAAGTGTTTACTTTGGCATCTGATGCCTTTTGGCGGGAGATTTTGCGGGAGAAAGGCGGGCGTTTCAAGGTTCTGGCCAACTATCCGGTCGACCCTCGCTTAAATTAAGTTTTCTTAGGTACGGTTTACGGGCCGTGGAATTGTTTTTTACCAACTCTTTTTTGCTCTCTGCTCTGGCTCCAATCGCGGGGCTGGCTTTTACGAAGATTTATGGCTGCTGAAGAAAACCCCACTGCCCCGCTCGCCGGTGGCCCCGACCCGGTCGCCGAGGACCGGATGACCATTTTGCAACGCCGTCTGGCCGAGATTCAGGGCAAAACCGATGAGCCGGTGCCTGCACCTGCCGCCGCCGAGGCTCCCATCGAGCTGCCCGCCCAGGGAACCCCCGAGCTGCCCGCCGACCAGCCCGTTGGGGCCGGCACGGCCGAAGCGCCGGCCGAGGAAGCCACGAGCAGCCTGAGCCCCGATGCCGGCACGCCCGAAGCCGCCGCTGCCGCCGAAACCGCGCAGCACGTGCCCGATGCCGTGACCGTGGATGGCCACGACATGTCGGCCCCCGAAGCCCGCGCCGTGGCGCACTACGGTGCCGGGATGATGCCGAACCCCGATGCCCTGCCGGCCGTGGAGCATATTGCCAGCGCCACACCCGCTCCCCTTGCCGACCCCGAAACGGAAACCACGCCCCAGGTCGCCGCTACTGTCGAGGAGCAGGCTCCGGAGCTGCCCACCGTCGACCTGCACAGTGCCACTGAGCTGGAAACTGCCCCCGAAACCCTCGCTGCTTTGCCTACCTCATCGGAAACCCCGTTGAACGCGGCTCCGGCCGACGTGGCCGCTATTGAGGCTGGTGAGGAGCCTACCGGCGCCGAAGGCGAAGAAGCCTACGTGGCCGAAACGGCAGCGCCCGATTTCACCGCTCTCGACCTGCCCGCTCAGGCTACTTATCTGGTGGAGCTGCTGCGTCGCCCCGAGGCCCGTCGCAATCGCAAGCAGATTCAGGACCTCACCCGCCAGTACGAGGCCAATGTGGGCCTGGCCCGGAGTGCCGCCCGCCAGAAATTTGCCGAAGGCGGCGAAGGAGCCGAGGCGTTCGCGTTCCAGCAGCCCGAGGGCCAGCAGGAGCTGAACAAGGCCATGCAGGAGTTCCGCGAGAGCCGCGCCAAAGACGCGAAGGCGGAAGACGCGAGCCGGGGCGACAACCTCACCAGGAAGAAAGCCATGCTCGACCAGCTTCGCCTGCTGGTGGAAGCCGCCGAAACCAAAGACAGCTCGGCCAAGCTGAAGGCTCTGCAAGCCGACTGGAAAGCCACCGGTGCCGTGCCCCAGACCGACAGCCAGGGCATCTGGGATACCTACCACGGCCTGCTCGATATCTATTACAGCAAGCAGGGCCGGTTCCTGGAGATGAAGGACCTGGACCGCCGCCGCAACCTGGAGGCCAAAGAAGCCCTCATCAAGCGGGCGGAGGCCCTGGGTGCGGCTCCCGGCATCAACAAGGCGCTCGATGAGCTCACCAAGCTGCACGAGGACTGGAAGCACATTGGCCCCGTGCCCAACGACCAGCGCGAGCCGCTGTGGCAGCGCTTCATCGCGGCTTCCGACGTGCTGCACCAGCGCCGTAAGGAGTTCGTGGACCAGCGCTCGACCGTTGAGAAAGCCAACCTCGTGGTGAAGCAGGTCTTGCTGGAGCGCGTGCTGCCCTTCGCTACGTTCGATACCGACCGCGTGAACCTGTGGCGTTCCAAAACCGACGAGCTGCAGGAAATCAAGACGGAGTGGGAAGCCGCCGGGCTCGTGCCCCGCGCCCAGGCCGATGCGCTCAACAAGCAGTATTGGGCCGCCTACAAGGCTTTCTTCAACCGTAAGAATGACTTCTTCAAGTCGCTTGACAACGAGAAGTCAGCCAACGTGAAAGCCAAGGTTGCCCTCATTGAGCAAGCCGAGGAAGCTGCCAACAACGCGGATGGTGATGCCGCTCGTCAGGTGGTCATCCGGGTGCAGAAGGAGTGGAAGGAAGTGGGCCGCGTGCCCGATAAGCTAGCCGATAAGCTCTGGAACCGCTTCCGCGCCGCCTGCGACACCATCTTCGACCGCCCGCGCCAGGAGTCGCGCCAGCGTGAAGAGAAAGTGCAGCAGTCGTCGGTGGAGCAAACCACGCACCTCGACCAGATTGCCGAGCAGGTGAACGCCCTTTCGGCCGACAGCCCCGGTTCGCTGGAAGGCTTCCGCGCCCTGCTGGCCGGCTGGGTGGCCGAGTTCGACCCCACCGACGAGCAGCCCGGCCGCGGCACCGCCGACCGGAGCGAGGAGCAGCTCATTACCCTGCTGGGCAAATACCTCGACCACGTGCCCGGCCTGGGCTACGCCGACCGGGGTGACCTGTTGTTCCAGACTGAGGTTGCCCGCCTCAAGGCGCGGCCGCAGGCTCAGCAGCAGCTTACCCGCAAGGAAATGGCGTTGCGTAAGGAAATCAACGAGTTGGAAAACGACCACGCGACACTGCAAACCAACCTCGACTTCTTTGCCCGCTCCAAAAATGCGGCGCAGCTGCGCGAGGAGTACCAGGGCCGCATCGCCGAAGGGCAGAAGCGGATTGAGGTGCTGAAAAAGCAGCTGCGCATTATTCGCAGCTAGTCCAGCCGCAAAAACCAGTGATTATCAGTTCAAAAGCGGCCCGGCGTACAATACGTCGGGCCGCTTTTCTATTTAAATCAGGGTTGGCGCTGAAATAAACGGGTTATTTGCTTACTTTTGTTGCATCAACCGGCCGCCTTAGCTCAGTTGGTAGAGCTTCTGACTTGTAATCAGAGGGTCGTTGGTTCGAGTCCGACAGGCGGCTCACATATCCTTTACCGGAACACCCGGAAAACAGCTTCACACGTCGTGAAGGCCGTTTTCCGGGTTTTTTGCGTCTAGGGGAATCGGTACTCCTGGGTGCGAATCTTTCACTTTACGGTGGGACAGACGCCCCCCGTTACGCCCCCCCTTTTTTATGGTTACCCAATTCGTTCTTCGCACCGACAAGAAAGACAAAGCCGGGCTGAGCCCGGTGCATATGGTTGTTTATTTCGATGGGGCCCGCCTAAAGTGTGCCATCGGGGAGAAGTGCAAGCCGGCGGACTGGAACGCTGACCGGCAACAATTCCGGCGGAGCTACCCGCTGGCGGATGTGGCGAACCAGCTGCTGGCCCGGCTCACAGCCGATGTGCTGAGCTGGTGGCGGGCGCTGCGTGCTGTAGGCGAGGCGCCCACACTGGTAGGCCTGCGGGCGGTGCTGCGGCCAGTAGCGGTGGCTGAGCAGGTGGTGGAGCAGGAATCGGTGACGGTGTGGTATGACGACTACCGCAAGTCGATGCTGGCGCGGGGCTATGCCAAAGAAACTTTGCGGCACCACCTGGTGACGCGGAACTGGATGGTGTGCTTCGAGAAGTGGGCCGGGGTGCTGCTGGACCCGACGACCTACAATCTGGAGCTACATGACCGGCTGATGGTGTACTTGCGTGAGGAGCGCAAGCTCGGGCCAAACTCGGTGGCGACGGCGCTCAAGGACTTGAAGGCATTTTTGCGGTGGCTGCGTGACGAGCGGGGAGTGGTGCTGGGGCTGGAAATTCGCAAAATCACGATTAAGGGGTTTGATGTGCCGAAGCTCTACCTGAATGCGGCCGACCTGGAGAAGCTGGAACAGGCGATGATGCCGGCTAATCTGGTGCCGACGCGGGATATTTTCTTGTTTTGCTGCTACACGGGGCTGCGGTATTCGGACGTGGCGGGGTTGCACCGGGGCAACCTGCACGAGTGGCAGGGGGCGCGGGTGCTGCGGATGATGATGAGCAAGACGCGGGCGGGCGTGAGCATCTACCTGACGGGGGCGGCCTCGGCTATTCTGGACAAGTACCATGACCCCGAACGTCTGAAGCTGCTGCCGGTGCATCCCAATCAGGTGATGAATAAATACCTGAAGCGGGTGTGCAAGCTGGCTGGGCTGCTGGGAGCGGCTGATTTGGTGAGTACCCAGGGCGGGGAAGTGGTGCGGGCGGCCGTGCCCAAATCGGAGTTGGTGACGATGCACACGGCGCGGCACACCTTTGCCACGCAGAGCCTGCTGCGGGGCATGCCGGTGGAGGTGCTGCAGAAGGTGCTGGGGCACAAGAAAATCCAGACTACGCTTATATACGCGAAGATTGTGGAGGATTTTCAGCACCAAACCATGCGGCGGGTTTGGGAAGGAGAGCCAGCGGCGACGGGGCCGGTAGTGGGGCCGGTGTGCGCGGTGGAGGTAGCGTAGGGCGGTAATGTCATATGGAGCCAGCGGGCGGTGGTTTATCCGTCGCCCGCTGGCTTCGCATCATGACGGCAGCATGCCGGCAGCCATACTCCAGCTAGGCTTTAGGTACGGGCGAAGGTGCTGGCAGGTGCTCCGTTGAGGGCGCGGGAAACCTCGGCCTCGGGGAGGCCGGTGAACTGGCAGAACTCGCCTACGCTGACGTAGGAGCCGGCGGGCTTGCCCAACTTGGTGCGGATGCGTTGGAGCAGGCGCTTGCCGGCAGTGTACTGGTTGCCGGTGAGCTGGGCCGCTTGCTTGGGGTAGATGCAGACCTGGGGCATGTTGGGGCTTTCGGGCTATAGTTGGCTAGGCGAATATACAACCGCTAAAACCGGGCCGTAGGTTCGGGTATGATTCGCAATCGCAGCATTTCGGTAATGACGTGGGCAAGGGTGGCGGGGACGCTGGCGGCGGCCTATATCGGCCTGCGGTTGGGCGGGTTGCCGGCTTCCTCACTGACCGGGCGGGCTGATGTTGTTGCTGAGGCCGCCCGCGTGGTGCGCGTCATCGACGGGGACACTTACGTGCTGCTGTCGGGCGCTACTACTTACCGGCTGCGGCTGCTGGGCGTGGATGCGCCGGAGCAAGGCCAACCGTTCGGGGTGCAGGCGACGGACTCGGTGGCACGGCTGCTGGCTCCGGGTCGGGTGGTGCTGGTGACGCGGGCCGGGCGGGACCTGTACGGCCGGACGCTGGGCGCGGTACGGATGCCGATAGCTACGGGGGCCACTGCCGGCCGCGCTGTACCGCTGGATTCGTTGCTGGTGGTGTGCGGATGGGCCTGGGCGTTTGACCCCAAGCGGAAGGTAGCCGGGCGGGCGCAGCAGCAGCTGGCCGCACAGCGGGCCGGGCGCGGCCTGTGGAAATGCGGCGTGAGCGAAGCCGTGACGCCGAAGCTGTGGCGGTCCTTTAATTCTGAAATCAAGCGGCGCTACCGGGTTGGCTGCACCTGGTAACAAAGCCGCGTAAGTGAAAGCAGCCGGTTTTTTATCTCACTTTTTATCCCCCTTTTCTCATGGCCTCTCAAACTGGCATCCTGGGACTGCAAGGCACCGTGGGCGGCCTTGTATTCGCCAAAGACGGCTCGGTCCGTCAAAAACCCGCCTCCAATAAAGCCGCCTTCGCCAACTCGGCGAGCCTGGCCCGTACCCGTGAAAACGCGGCTGAATTCGGCCTCTCGGCTAAATACAGCAAGCTGCTCCGTGACTCGCTGCGCGTGGCCATTGCCTCGGCCAGCGACAGCCGCGTGACCTCGCGCCTGACCAAGGCCATGCGCGGCATTATCGGGCTCGATGACACGAATGACCGCGGCCAGCGGGTGTTCGATTCTTCGAACTCGGCCCCGCTGCTCGGCTTCAACTTCAACGCCGGGGCCGGCATCGGGCAGACGATGTACTTCCCCTACACGGTGACGGGCGCAGGCGCTGACGTGACGATGACCATTCCGGCTCTGAACCCGGCTTCGGACATTGCCGCTCCGCAGGGTGCTACGCACTTTGAGGTGGTGTTCGCCGCTTCGGACCTGGATATGGAGATGTTGAGCTACACCAACGGCGTGGTGGCTTCTCCGCTGGGTATTCTGCCCCTGAGTGGTGCGCCGCTGGCGAATCAGACGGTGGTGGCCAGCTTCCCGGCCGCGCCGGCCGCTGCCAACCTAGTGGTGGGCGTGGTGGGCATCAACTTCTACCAGCAGATTAACGGCAAGTTCTACCCGCTGAATAACAACAGCACGAACCCGCTGGCCATCGAATACGTGGCCTAAGCCGCGGGCCCTTCGGCAACCGAGCGGCCGGCCAGCGACGGCCGGCCGCTCTCATTTCCACCTCTTTCATTTCAAGCATCATGGCACTTACGGCCTATCAAACCCAATTCAAGCGGCGCATGAAGCGCGCCATTAAGCTCCGCGCCAAGGCTGACCAGAAGGCCCGGCGCTACACGCAACTGCTGGCCGATGCCATCGGCGCGGCCGAGGACGCGGCCACGCAGATGAATAAGCTCAACCAACTGTACAACGTAGACGTGAGCACCTACACGCTGCTCACGCAGGCGCTGCACGCCAACAGCGGGCAGGAAGTGCTGGTGGACCATCTGGCGCAGAGCACCCCCGGCGAGGAAGTGGTGCTCTTCAATCAAGTACTGGATGGCAATGGCGGGCAGGAGTTGCCGGCTAACCCGCTGTTTGGGGAGGTGATGACCGGTACGCCGATTGTGCCGCTGCCGCTGGGCACGGTGTCGGTGGGCGATATTGCGGGACTGCAAACGGCTGACGTGGCATAGCATTATCGCGCCATCAGCAACCGCTTCCGGCCGATACAGCCGCAACCAGCCGGTTTCCGATAAGGGGGCCGGCTTTTTTGTGGCATGGAACAATGCCGCGCCGCGCCTGGAAAACCAGGCGAGGTAAATAAGGAATGTGGGTTGATTACAACTAAGTTATATAAGTGCCTGTACCAAATTAAACAGCTAATGATGTATCATAACCATCTGACAATTAGCATCCAAGATAATGCTCATTAGCCAAATAATATAGACTAGGTGTATAGTCCCGGAGGATAGTGGGGTACCTTTACCGCCTGCTTACCGAACGAATTTATGGGAAAATTACCACACGGGTGCGCCCGCACAACGCCGGCAACTCGGCGCCTTATCCAGCAAAGT